>JBKBXP010000020.1:0-22092 GCA_046314035.1 Pseudorhizobium sp.
CGGGTGACACTGGAAAGCGATACTCAAAGATTAATTCGCCGGAACGCCCTCAAGTTCCTCACGCGAGGTAAGGATCTTGTCGATGACGCCCCATGCCTTGGCCTCTTCCGCGTCCATGAAGTGGTCGCGGTCGAGCGTCTTTTCAACTTCTTCGTAGGTCCGGCCTGTATGCTTCTCGTAGACCTCGTTAAGGCGACGCTTCATCTTCAGGATGTCGCGGGCGTGGCGCTCGATGTCGGAAGCCTGTCCCTGGAACCCGCCCGAGGGCTGGTGAACCATTATGCGCGAGTTCGGCGTGGCAAACCGCATGCCGTTGGCGCCGGCTGCCAGGAGCAGCGAGCCCATGGAAGCGGCCTGGCCGATGCACAGGGTCGACACGGCAGGACGGATGAACTGCATCGTGTCGTAGATCGCCATGCCGGCGGTGACGACGCCACCCGGCGAATTGATGTAGATCGCGATTTCCTTCTTCGGGTTTTCGGCCTCGAGGAAGAGGAGCTGCGCGCAGACGAGGGAAGCCATGTGATCTTCGACCGGACCTGTCAGGAAGATGATCCGTTCCTTCAGCAGCCGCGAATAGATGTCGTACGACCGCTCGCCGCGATTGGTCTGCTCCACGACCATCGGGACCAGAGCCATGGCTGTATCGACGGGATTTCTCATATCAGTCCTTTGTCAACGCTTGCCGAGGGCGAGGGGAAGCCCCGGAATCAAAGTGGAATAGGTCAACCCCTACATAGAGTGTCAATGGCAGGCACTTCAAGACGGAGCAGGCGATATCCTTAACCACCGACGCGGCTATACATTCGCTTTAGCCGATCACGGCGGTCTGCACAGGCCCTTCCCGTCGTCAGGCAGCAGCCTTCACACCTTTGTGGCGCGACGTGGTAAAGCAAGTCTGAACGAAATGCCTCAACCTCGGAGAGGACCCATACTGCAATCGCAACCAGCCCTTAAGCACTCCGCTGTAGAGCTGTGGGATCTTGGCTTGAGATGAGGCGCTTTGCATGGACATCGTAACTGGGCTGGTGATCTGGTCGGCGCAATCGCTGACATTGAGCGTCCTGCTGCTCGCATGGTGGTATCGGCAACCCAGCCAGACCTATCTGCGCAGTTGGAGCGCCGGATTCGGCCTTCTGGGAACCGGCCTCCTGCTGCTCAGCCTGCGGGGCGACATCCCGGGCTTCCTGTCGATACAGATCGCCAACACCTTCAATCTTGCGGCGATCGGAATGTTGGTCGGCGGCATGCAGCAGTTCGACGGGAAGCGCGTCGAACCCTATGTTGCCATTCCCGCCCTCCTCTGGATCGGCGGCATGCTGCTGCCCTTTGTCCGGGAAAGCTTTCCCACACGGATGATCCTGGGCCATTTCTCCGCCGCTGTCGGCTTCGCGATGCTGATCGGCATCCTGTTGCAACGCCCTGGCAGCTCCACCTGGACCCGGGCAATGCTGGCGAGCGTCCTCGGCATTCATATCGTCTCCAGCCTTGGAAATTCCATCTTCGCGGCTTTCCATGGAGCGACGTCCTTTGCGACCGTCCCCTCGCCCGGGCTGATTCTTCTTCCGGGCGCATTCTGCTTCGTGTCGACGATGCTGATCGGCGCGCAGATGCTGACGGAACGCACGAAACTGAGGCTGAAGGAGCTTTCGATCACCGATCCGCTCACAGGCGTGTTGAACCGCCGGGGCCTGATTGACGAGTTCGACCGCCTTCGCCAACGGCCCAATCCTGCCAAGCCGCTGATCGCGCTCCTGCATTTCGATCTCGACAACTTCAAGCAGATCAACGACCGCTGTGGCCACCAAGGCGGCGATGCGGTTCTCGTCGCCTTCTGCCGGCTGGCAGCCATCTCCTTCACCGGTCGTGGGTCCTTCGGGCGAATGGGCGGCGAGGAGTTCGCCAGTATCCTGCGCGTCTCGGACATGGTCGAGGCCGCCAGCATCGCGGAGGGCCTGCGCATGACGCTGGCGCTGCAGACCATCCGTGCAGGCGAAGAACAGATTTCCGTCACCGTCAGTGCCGGGATTGCCCTGCAGCCGGCCATTGGCGCCGACCTCGACCGGCTCCTGACATCTGCCGACCGGGCGCTCTATGCCGCGAAGGCGGCAGGACGCAATTGCTCGGCGGTCGACCAGAACGGCCTCGCGTCGATCGTCCCCTCCGCTGCCATGCTGACGCAGCACGACATGACGCTGGAGATCCATGCAAGCGAACAGGTGACGGCGCTTCGGCGCATCGTTCAGGCCGCCAGTTCGTAATCGCAGTTCGCCTCTCTTTTTGCACTTGCCGGAGCGCCCCTCCAGCCCACATGCTGAAGATGGCAAGACAAGCCTTCCCTCGTCGGGAAGGCGACACGGCGGGAGCGCGACATGCAGACGAAGCGACTGATCGGCATCACCCTGTCCCTCCTGCTTCCGGCGCTGATGCCGACGAGTGCGCTGCACGCCCAGCAGGCCGCGGACACCATCGCGCCTGAGCGCGCCACCGGCGTGACTTCCGCGCAGCGGACGGAAGCGAAGACTTTCATGGTCGCGGCCGCCAATCCGCTGGCGGCGGAAGCCGGGCGCAAGGTGCTCGCCGATGGCGGCAATGCCATCGACGCGATGGTCGCCGTGCAGACCGTGCTGGGACTGGTCGAACCGCAGAGCTCCGGCCTCGGCGGCGGTGCCTTCCTCGTCTACTACGACGCATCCTCCGGCAAACTGACCACTTTCGATGGGCGCGAGACGGCGCCGATGGAGGCAACCCCGAAACTGTTTCTCGACGACCGGGGTCAGCCCCTCAAATTCATGGAGGCCGTCGTCGGCGGCCGCTCCGTCGGCACGCCCGGCACCGTCAAGCTGCTGCACGAGGTGCATGGGCGTTTCGGCCGGGCCGACTGGGCGGGGCTGTTCGACGACGCCATCCGGCTTGCCAGCGACGGCTTCGAGGTCTCCCCTCGCCTGGCGGGCCTGATTGCCGGCGAAGGCGACAAGCTGAAAACCTTCGACAGCACGACAGGCTATTTCTTCGATGAAAGCGGCGCGCCGCGGACGGCGGGCAGCCAGCTCCGCAACCCGGCCTATGCCGAGACGCTGGAGGCGATTGCCTCCGGCGGTGCCGATGCCTTCTACGAGGGCCCGATCGCGGCATCGATCGTCGACACCGTGCGTAAGGCACCGGGCAATCCTGGCGTCCTCTCCCTCTCCGACCTCGCCAACTACCGAATCAAGGAACGTGAGGCCGTCTGCCTGACCTACCGGGCGCTCGACGTCTGCGGCATGGGGCCGCCCTCCTCCGGTGCCGTCGCCGTCGGTCAGATACTGGGCGTGCTGGAGAACTTCGACATCCGCGGCCTCGGCCCGGAAAGCCCCGAGAGCTGGCGGCTGATCGGCGACGCCCAGCGGCTCGCCTTTGCCGACCGCGAGCGCTATCTCGCGGATACGGACTTCGTCCCTGCTCCGGTCAAAGGCCTGCTTGCCAAGGAGTATCTTGCCGGCCGGGCCGCTCTCCTCGATACCGACCGGGCGCTGCCGAAGGAATCGGTGACCGCCGGCCAACCGGAATGGGACCATGCGCTGCTCTTCGGCGATGGCGAGGCAATCGAACTCCCCTCCACCAGTCACTTCGTCATCGTCGATGTGGACGGCAACGTCGTCTCGATGACGACGACGATCGAGAACGGCTTCGGCTCCCGCCTGATGACCAACGGCTTCCTGCTCAACAACGAGCTCACCGATTTCTCCTTCAAGACGCATGATGCGGGTGTCCCCGTCGCCAACCGCGTCGAACCCGGCAAGCGGCCGCGCTCGTCGATGGCGCCGACCATCGTGATGAAGGACGGCAAGCCGCTGCTCGCGATCGGCTCCCCCGGCGGCAGCCAGATCATCGGCTATGTGGCGCAGGCGCTGATCGCCTATATCGACTGGCAGATGCCGGTGGAGGAGATCGTCGCCATGCCGCATCTGGTCAACCGCTTCGGCACCTACGACGTGGAAGCCGGCACGGCTGCCGAGGATCTGGCCGAGCCGTTGCGGTCGCTCGGTTACGAGGTGAAAGTGGGCGAGATGACCTCCGGCCTGCACGCCATCGAAATCACGGCGGAAGGTCTGGCAGGCAGCGCCGATCCGCGGCGCGAGGGCGTGGCGCTGGGTGAGTAGCATCTGCCGCCCCGGACCTCTTTCGCCGGGGCGATGATTGCGCTAGGCGTTGAGGCCATGAACACCATGCCCGCCTGTCTTCGCATCGACCCCGCCACCCGCCGCGTCTCCCTCGACGGCCGCGATCCGGCCTTCTACGGCGATCCCAATCGCGTCTATGCGGCCCTCCACGCGCACTGCCCGACCTTCTACTGGGAAGAGCAGAAGCAGTGGTTCTTCACCGGCTACGACCACGTCAACGCGCTCCTGCGCGACCGCCGCTTCGGCCGCCAGATCCTCCACATCGCCAGCCGCGAGGAGCTGGGACTGCCGGAACCGCAACCGCATCTGGCCAACTTCGACCTTGCCGAGCGCCACTCGCTGCTGGAGATCGAGCCGCCGGAGCACACGCGCCTCAGGACCCTCGTCAACCGCGCCTTCGTTTCGCGCCATGTCGAGCGTTTGCGGCCGGAGATTTCTCAACTTGCAGAGTCACTTATCGACGGATTTGGGAGCAGTGGACGAACCGAACTCCTGTCCTCCTTCGCCGACATCATCCCGGTGACGATGATCGCGCGGATGATCGGCATTCCGGACGAAATGGGACCGCAGTTGCTGAAATGGTCGCATGCCTATGTCACCATGTACATGTTCAAGCGGACGCCGGCGGACGAGCTGGCGGCGGACCAGGCGGCCAAAGAGTTCGCCGATTACGTCAAGAGCCTCATCGCCGAGCGCCGCAAGGCGCCGCGCGAAGACCTGCTCAGCCACATGATCCACACCGAGCACAAGGGCCAGCACCTCAGCGACGACGAACTGGTCTCGACCACCATTGTGCTCCTGAACGCCGGCCACGAGGCGACCGTGCACCAGATCGGCAATTCGGTCCGGGTGATCCTCGAGAGCTGCCTTCCCGTGCCAAAGATGTTCCGGGACGAGGCGGCCACCGAACGGACGGTCGAGGAAACCATGCGGATCTGCGCGCCGGTCCACATCTTCCAGCGCTGGGCCCTGGAGGACGTCGAGGTGGACGGCATCGCCTTCCGGCGTGGCGACAAGGTGAGCCTCATCCTTGCCGCCGCCAATCTGGACCCGCTGAAGTTCTCCGAGCCGCTCACCTTCCGGCCGGACCGGCAGGAAGCCGCCAACCTCTCCTTCGGCGCCGGCATCCACTTCTGCATCGGTGCGCCGCTGGCCCGGCTGGAGCTCAACACCGTGCTCCCCCTCCTCTTCCGCCGCCTGCCGGGTCTCAGGATCGCAGAGACGCCGAAGGTCAAGGACGTCTATCATTTCCATGGGCTGGAGCGGCTGGATCTGGCGTGGTAAACTCGCCCGGCGATATCCAAATAGATGCTGCCGTAAGTTGGTCTGCGAATTCGGAGCATGCAATGACAAAGTCTGTGCAGCCGTCCCCGGCATCTGATCCTCGTCCACTTGAGAGAGAACTCGCGGAAAAGATTGCGCGACTGGCAGATGCCGGCAGGATGGACATGATCGAACTTCTCGACAAGGCCGTTGCACTTCAGGAGAAGGCAGTTGCTGAACCGGCCCCAAAGCGGGTACCGGGACGGTTCAAGGGCAAGCTGGACGTTGGACCGGAGTTCTTCGAGCCGCTGAGCAAGAAGGACATCCGGGAAATGACCGGAGAGTGAGATATCTTCTCGATACACATGCTCTCCTTTGGTGGCTGAACGGCCACGCCGGTCTCTCTTTGTCTGCCCGCAGCACTATCGAAGATCGACAGAACACCATCTACGTCAGCGCCGCATCGGCATGAGAAATCGCTATTAAGTTCCGGAAAGGCAAGCTTCCAACGGCGGCGGCCATCCTGCCGGACTTCGTTGCGATCCTTCGAGACGAGGGGTTCGTTGAGCTCCCCATCACCAGTGCACATTCCGTCAGAAGTGCCTTGCTCCCTGGCGATCACTGGGATCCGTTCGACCGTATCCTTGCCGCCCAAGCCATGATTGAAGATCTGGCGCTCATTTCCCGCGACGACAAGATGCCATCGCTCGGCGTTGTCACGCACTGGTAGACGGATGCCGTCTTCGCCTCGGACTACACGCGAATCACATAGTCCTTGCGAGTCGTTTCAACGACTTCCCAGGTTCCCCTGAAGCCGGGTCTGAGGACGAGCCGGTCGCCGGGGCGGAGGTGGAAGGTCTCGCCGCCCTCCTCCGTCACGATCGAATAGCCGTCCAGGATATGGAAATACTCCCACTCGTCGTAGACGATCCGCCACTTGCCGGGCGTCGATTCCCAGACGCCGGAATAGAGGCCGCCTTCGGCCTCCTCGAGGTTCCAGGTGCGGAACTGCGGCGTGCCGGAGATCAGCCGGTCGGGCGCCGGAGCGCCCTCCTCCGGCTCGATGGCGGTGAGGTCGAAGGCGAGTGCTGCGGACATGGCGGCCTCAGATCCTGGCAAGTGACTGTTCAAGGTCGGCGATGATGTCGGCCGGGTCCTCGATGCCGATCGACAGGCGCACCACGTCCGGACCGGCGCCGGCGGCCACCAGCTGCTCCTCGGAGAGCTGGCGGTGGGTGGTCGAGGCCGGATGGATGACGAGCGAGCGGGTGTCGCCGATGTTGGCGAGATGGGAGAACATCTGCAGCCCCTCGACGAAGGTCTTGCCGGCCTCGTAGCCGCCCTTCAGGCCGAAGGTAAAGACCGCGCCGGAGCCCTTCGGCGCATACTGCTGCTGCAGCGCGTGGTTCGGATCGTCCTCCAGCCCGGAATAGCTGACCCAGGAAACCTTCTCGTGCGCCTTCAGCCAGGTGGCGGCGGCGAGCGCATTGTCGCAGTGGCGCTGCATCCTGAGTGGCAGCGTCTCGATGCCGGTCAGGATCATGAAGGCGTTGAACGGCGAGATGGCCGGCCCGAGGTCGCGCAGGCCGAGCACCCGGCAGGCGATCGCGAAGGCGATGTTGCCGAAGGTCTTGTGCAGCTCGATGCCGGCATATTCCGGCCGCGGCTCCGACAGCATCGGGTAGCGTCCGGACTGCGACCAGTCAAAGGTGCCGCCGTCAACGATCATGCCGCCCATGGAATTGCCGTGACCGCCGAGGAATTTCGTCAGCGAATGAACGACGATGTCGGCGCCATGCTCCAGCGGCCGCAGCAGATAGGGGCTCGCCATGGTGTTGTCGACGATCAGCGGCAGGCCGTTCCTCTGGGCGACCTCGGCGATCGCGGCGATGTCGACGAAGGTGCCGCCGGGGTTGGCCAGGCTCTCGATGAAGATGCCCTTGGTGCGCTCGTCGATCTGGCTCTCGAAGCTTGCCGGATCGGCGGGATCGGCCCAGCGGACCTCCCAGCCGAAGTTCTTGAAGGCGTGGCCGAACTGATTGATGGAGCCGCCGTAGAGCTTGCGCGCGGCGAGGAAATTGTCGCCCGGCTGCATGATCGTGTGGAAGACCAGCATCTGCGCCGCATGGCCGGAGGCGACGGCCAGCGCCGCCGCGCCGCCCTCAAGCGCTGCGACGCGCTCCTCGAGCACCGCCTGCGTCGGGTTCATGATGCGGGTATAGATATTGCCGAACTGCTGCAGGCCGAAGAGGGCGGCGGCATGGTCGGCGCTTTCGAAGACGAAGGACGTGGTCTGGTAGATCGGGGTCGTGCGGGCGCCGGTGGCCGGATCGGGCTGGGCGCCCGCATGAACGGCGAGCGTCGCAAAGCCCGGATTGTGTGTCGACATGTCTTCCTCCCATTTTTAAAAGAATTCTGGTGTCGGTCACCAAAGCCTCTCGGTTGATCCCGATCAAGGAAATTCCTTCTCCTCGGACTAGGCTTTCGAGAAACAGAGAGGGGATTGCTATGGAAAGCTATGCGCATCGCCAGACACAGACACTGACATCGCGGTTGTTGCGGTGGTGCACTCAGGCCTGGGAAGCTGCAACCGAGACGGACGTCATCGGCCAGCTGGACGACCGGACCCTCACGGAGCTTTCCCGTGACTGCGGCGTCTCTGCCGATCAGCTGAAGCGGCTGGCGAGTGCCGGGCCGCATGCCGCCGACGAGATGGCCGCCCTGATGCTGGCCATCAACATCGACCCCGCCGAGGTGGCGAGGCTCTATCCGGAGCAGTTCCGCGACATGCAGGTCAACTGTTCGCTCTGCGAATCCAAGGACCGCTGCCGGCAGGATCTCGCCGAGCAGGTCATCGATCGGGAGTATGTCCGCTACTGCAGCAACGCCGACCATCTGAAGGCGCTACAGCAGGAGGCGCCGCTGCTGATGGCGTGACGCTCAGGCCATCAGGCGTGGGTATTCGATCGCCGGGCAGCGGTTCATCACCACCTTGATGTCGGCGGCCTCCGCCTTGGCGGCCGCATCGTCGTCGCGCACGCCAAGCTGCCCCCAGATTACCTTGGGAGGCTGCGGCAAGGCGGCCGCTTCCTCGACGATGCCGGGGAGAAACTCCGGCGCACGGAAGACATCGACCATGTCGACAGGCTGCGGAATGTCCGACAGTTTCGCATAGACCGTCTGCCCGAGGATCTCCTTGCCCGCCTGCCCCGGATTGACCGGGATGACCGTATAGCCCTTCGACAGCAGGAACCGCATGACGCCGTTGCTCGGGCGGTCTGGGTTGGGCGAGGCGCCGAGCAGCGCGATCGTCTTCGTCGTCTTCAGGATGTCGGCAATATAGGCATCGTCGTAGCGGTCGTGGTTCATGGGTAGCCTCCGGAGAAAAACGAGCTGTCTCCAAGATCTAGGGACGGCTGATGGGAATGGACACCCCGGCCGCCATTTTTGACAGTCTCCTCCCGATCGGTCATGCACCTACCGAGGTCGCATCAAGTGGAGGAGAACACATGCAGCCGATCATGAACGTCGGGCAGATCGAGGATTTTCTCGACCGGGAGTTTGCGCAGATCCACGCCGACGGGCGCGTCCTCTCCATCACCGACTTGCGTCCCGGCAGCCTCACCATGCGCTTCGACCCGCAGGAGCGCCACCTGCGGCCCGGCGCGACCATTTCCGGCCCGTCCATGGTGATGGTCGCCGATGTCGCGGCCTATGCCGCCATTCTCGCGCATGTCGGCCCGGTGGCGCTGGCGGTGACCACCAGCCTCAACGTCAACTTCCTGCGCAAGCCTGAGATGCGGCCGATGTTCTGCGAGTGCAGGATCCTGAAGCTCGGCAAACGGCTGGCGGTGATCGACGCCATCCTGAGGCAGGACGGCCTGCAGGGCGCCGTGGCGCAGGCAACGGTCACCTATTCGATTCCTCCGGTCGCACAGTGATTCATTGGGGTAATAAGATACCCCATAACCAAGCCGATGATTTTGCTAGGTAATTTTTCAGACGCCGCAAAACACGCGTCTTGACCGGGAAAAAGGCTGCCGGTATAAACCGCGACAGATTGCGGGCCCCTGCGGCCTGCTTTCTCTTTTTGGCGCGATGCGGCCAAATTCAAGCAACAAGAAACGCCCTCGCTTCGAAGCTTTCGAAGGCTCGGGTCCAGATCAAGAAAGCACACACCATGTCAACCTTCGTTCAGAAGCCCGCCGAGGTGGAGAAGAAGTGGGTGATCATCGACGCGGAAGGTCTCGTCGTCGGTCGTCTCGCCACTCTCGTTGCAAACCGCCTGCGCGGCAAGCACAAGGTCACCTACACCCCCCACGTCGACGATGGCGACAATGTCATCATCATCAACGCGGAAAAGATCGTCCTGACCGGCAAGAAGTACACCGATAAGAAGTACTTCTGGCACACCGGTTACCCGGGCGGCATCAAGGAGCGCACTGCTCGCCAGATCATCGAAGGCCGTTTCCCGGAACGCGTCGTTGAGAAGGCTATCGAGCGCATGGTTCCGCGCGGCCCGCTCGGTCGTCGCCAGATGAAGAACCTGCGCGTCTACGCCGGCCCCAACCATCCCCATGAAGCACAGCAGCCGGTCGCTCTCGACGTGGCATCGCTGAACAGCAAGAACGTAAGGAGCGCCTGATAATGGCCGATCTTTCCTCCCTGAAGGACCTCGCTCCGGCGGCTGAAAACCAGGCTCCGGTTCACGTCCGCAAGGTCGACACCCTCGGTCGCTCCTATGCGACCGGCAAGCGCAAGAACGCCATCGCCCGCGTCTGGATCAAGGCCGGTTCCGGCAAGATCATCGTCAACGGCAAGGATTTCTCCGCCTATTTCGCACGTCCCGTTCTGCAGATGATCCTGCAGCAGCCGGTCGTCGCAGCTGCCCGCACGGGCCAGTTCGACGTCATCGCAACGGTGACCGGCGGCGGTCTCTCCGGTCAGGCCGGTGCCGTTCGTCACGGCATCTCCAAGGCACTCACCTATTTCGAACCGAGCCTGCGCGCGGTCCTGAAGAAGGGTGGCTTCCTGACCCGCGACAGCCGCGTCGTCGAGCGCAAGAAGTACGGCAAGGCGAAGGCCCGCCGGTCCTTCCAGTTCTCCAAGCGCTAATTTCGCTCGGACAGCAACATTCAAAAAGGCGGGGCTTCGGCTCCGCCTTTTTCTTTTGCGGCTTGTATTTGAAGCGAGGCCGGAGCAATTTTTCCGCGACAACAGGATACCAGCGGATATGCCCCGGAAAACCATCGATCACGCCTTCACCTCCCGCAGCCTCACCACCCCTGCCAGCGATCCGACATTCGCCGGCGCCCTCTCCTTCATGCGCCGCAGGTTCACCAAGAACCTCAAGGGCGTGGATACGGTGGTCTGGGGGATCCCCTTCGATGCCGCCACGTCCAACCGCCCCGGCGCCCGCTTCGGGCCGCAGGCGATCCGTCGGGCATCCGCCATCTTCGACAACGATCCGCAGTATCCCTTCGGCCACAATCTCTTCGAGCAGATGGCGGTCATCGACTACGGCGACTGTCTGCTCGACTACGGCAACCACCACAAGACGCCGACCACCATCGAGAGGGAGGCGGCGCGGATCATCGGAGGCGGCGCCTTCCTGCTGACGCTCGGCGGCGATCACTTCATCACCTGGCCGCTGCTGAAGGCCCATGCTGCCAAGCACGGCCCACTGGCGCTCGTCCAGTTCGACGCGCACCAGGACACCTGGTTCGACGACAGCCGGCGCATCGACCACGGCTCCTTCGTGGCGCGTGCCGCCCGCGAGGGGCTGATCGACACGAAGCGCTCCATCCAGGTCGGCATCCGCACCCATGCGCCCGAAGACTGCGGCATCCGCCTTCTCTACGGCCATGACCTCGAGGAGATGACCGCGGAGCAGATCGCACAGGCGATCCTTCAGCAAGTCGGGAACGCCCCGGCCTATCTCACCTTCGATATCGACTGCCTCGACCCGGCCTTTGCGCCGGGGACCGGCACCCCCGTTGCCGGCGGTCCGTCGAGCGCCAAGATCCTCTCCGTGCTGCGCAAGCTGCAGGACCTCGACATCCGGGGCGCAGACGTCGTCGAGGTCGCACCGGCCTACGACCATGCCGATATCACCGCCATTGCAGGGGCAACCGTGGCAATGTATATGCTCGGCCTGCGCGCCGAGCGCCTTTCTGCCGGCCGCTGACCGCTTCGCGCACCTCTCGATCCGATTCCGAAGGAGCGCCGAAGTCATTGTAACGACGGGGTAATGACCATGGCGAAGATCTTCATCGACGGCGAACACGGCACCACCGGACTGCAGATCCGCAGCCGTCTTGCCGCCCGCCGCGACGTCGAGCTTCTGTCCATTCCCGAAGCAGAGCGGCGCAATGCGTCGATGCGCGAGGACCTGCTGAACAGCGCCGACGTCGCCATCCTCTGCCTGCCCGACGATGCCTCGCGCGAGGCCGTCGCCATGCTTTCGGGGAACGACAAGGTCCGGATCATCGACACCTCGACGGCCTACCGGACCGATCCGAACTGGGCCTATGGCTTTGCCGAGATGGACAAGGCGCAGGCGGCGAAGATCCGCGACGCCCGCTTCGTGGCCAATCCCGGCTGCTACCCGACGGGCGCCATCGGCCTGATCCGTCCGCTGCGCGCCGCCGGCATCCTGCCCGACGGCTATCCGGTCAGCGTCAATGCCGTCTCCGGCTATACGGGCGGCGGCAAGCAGATGATCGCCCAGATGGAAGACCAGAGCCGCGAGGACGCGATCATCGCCAACCACTTCCTCTACGGCCTGACGCTGATGCACAAGCACGTACCGGAAATGACCGTGCACGGCCTGCTTGACCAGGCGCCGCTGTTTGCGCCCTCCGTCGGGCGCTTTCCCCAGGGCATGATCGTCCAGGTGCCGATCTTCCTGCGCAACCTCGAGAACGGTTTTACCCGCGAAAGCATCCACAAGGCGCTCGTTGCCCACTATGCCGGGCAGGATGTGGTCGAAGTGGTGGCACTGGAGGAGACGAAGACGCTTGCCCGCGTCGATCCGGAGGAACTGGCCGGCAAGGACACGATGAAGCTCTTCGTCTTCGGGTCACCGGGCGGCGAACACGTCAATCTCGTCGCCGTGCTCGACAACCTCGGCAAGGGCGCCTCGGGTGCGGCGGTGCAGAACATGGACCTGATGCTTAAGGCTTGAACCGCGACGCTCACCGATCGCCGAAGCTACGCAAAAGGGCTGCAAACGCAGCCCTTTTGCGTGTCAGTTCCTGACTTCCACCGCGATCTCCTGCGGATATTCCCCGACGAAGCCGCGCCAGTGGGCGATGGCGAAGCCGAGGACGATCAGGGCCATGCCCTGGTGCGCCAGGGCCGTGTGCAGATGCACCTGCAGGAGAAGCGTCAGGATGCCGATGACGGCCTGCATGCAGATCAGCGCAAACAGGACGATCGATCGCCGCGCGTGCGTCGTTCCCGCACCGTCCCGCAGCATGGTCACCATGTGCCACAGCGCCAAGAGCAGCAGCGCATAGGCGCCCAGGCGGTGGACGAACTGCACGGTCTTCGGGTTCTCGAAAAGGTTGATCCACCAGGGCTGCTGGAGAAACAGTCCATCGGGCACCAGGGCACCGTCCATCAGCGGCCAGGTGTTGTAGCTGAGGCCCGCGTCGAGGCCGGCCACCAGGGCGCCGAGATAGATCTGCACCAGACAGAAGATGCCGAGCAGGACGGCGCCTGTCTTTCCCCTGCCCGCGGGCACGGGATCGCTGCTGTGCGGTGACAGGCCGCGCATGATCCAGACGCAGGCGGCAAAGATCAGGCAGGCGATCGTCAGGTGGACCGCCAGGCGGTATTGGGAGACACTGGTGAGCTCGCTCAGACCGGACGACACCATCCACCAGCCGATGAACCCTTGAAAACCGCCAAGCGCCAGAAGCCCGAGCAGCGGCTTGCGGATGCGCGGCTCTATCCGGCCGGTCGCCCAGAAGAACAGGAGCGGTGCGGCGAAGATCACGCCGATGGCGCGGGCCAGGAAGCGGTGCGCCCATTCCCACCAGAAGATCGTCTGGAATTCGCCAAGCGACATGCCCTTGTTGATCTCCTGATACTGCGGGATGCGCTTGTAGAGATCGAACTCCTCCTGCCATTCCGCAGCCGAGAGCGGCGGGATAACCCCGTGGATCGGCTTCCATTCGGTGATGGAGAGGCCGGAATCGGTCAACCGCGTTGCGCCGCCCACCAGCACCAGACAGAAGAGCGTGAAGATGACGACGCCGAGCCAGATGCGCACCACCTTGCGGTCGCTCTCGCGCCGGCCCTTGTGGGTCATGATTTGCGCTGCGGTTACGTCGGCCACTGACATCGTCGCTCCTGGGATCTGCCCTGGGGGTCTGCCCTGGGGATTTGGAGGGGCGGCAAGACGCCCCATCACTCTGCCGTTGATTTGCCCCATGGACCCGTGCAAAACAAGCCCCAGCGCTTTGCGGCATGCCGTCGCGGCCTCTGCACGCCACTGGCGCCGGGAGAAAAGAGAATGCCGCAAAGGGTGCGGAGCTTCATCGGAACCATCCTGATCATCTGCCTGGTGCTCGTCTACGCCTTACTGGCGACGACGATCGCAACGCTGACACTTGCCACCTCGCCCTGGTGGGTGCACCTTCTCTACTTCCTCCTGTCCGGCCTGCTGTGGATCCTGCCGGCGATGCTGATCATCAAGTGGATGGCCGGTCCGAAGCCGCGCGACTGACCTGTGCCCTTCGCCGACAGTTAACCAAGGCCGAAAAGTTGTTGCGAACAAGGGACGTTATAAACTTGTTCGTCAGCGACATCGCCTATCTTTGAGCCGCGACGAGAGGTGGGTGTCGAGATGCCCGGTTTGAACATGCACACCGACATGGGTCCTGAGACTATCCCGCCGCCGGTCGAGCCGATGCCGCTCGACCTTTCGTCGGCCGTCTTCGACGTTGTCACCTCGCCCGCCGCCATCGAGGCCGAATGGCGATCGTTGGAGAGCCTGCCTCGAAACTCTCTCGACCAAAGCTACGACTGGTGTTGCGCCTGGTGGAACGCGCATGCGCTGTCGCCGGTCATCCTGCGGGCCCGGATCGGCGAGCGCACCGTCATGCTGCTGCCGCTCGAGGTCGTCTCTCGTTACGGACTGCGCACGGCCCGTCTGCCCGGGGAGCGTTTCAACAACATCAACACCGGCCTCTTCAGCGCGGATTTTCCGACACTCGACGGCGATGCTCTCGGCGCCTTCATGTCGGCGCTCTGCCAGTGCCTTTCACCTCTGGCAGATACGCTCGTGCTGGACTGCATGCCGGTCGCATGGGGTGGCGAACCCTCGCCGCTTGCAGGCCTCGCCGCAACGGAAAATCCGAACCCGTCGTTCCAGCTTCCGCTTCTTGCGACGATGGATGAGACCATCGCGCAGCTGAACGCCAAGACCCGCCGCAAGCGGTTCCGGCAGCAGTGCCGGCGCCTGGAGGCGATCGGCGGCTTCGAGCACTATTGCCCGACCGGCAAGGACGAGCAGCATGACCTCCTCGACCGGTTCTTCGAGCAGAAGGCGGAGCGGTTCTCCGGCTTCGGCCTTCCCGACGTCTTTCAGCCGCCGCAGGTCCGGCAGTTCCTGCACGACCTCATCGATCGTTCCGGCACTTCTCGTGACACACCACTGACGATGCACGGCCTGCGCCTGAAGGGCGAGAACGAGGGCACGCTTGTGGCCATCAGCGGCCTGTCGAGAAAGGGCGGGCATGTGCTTTGCCAGTTCGGCTCGATCGACGACAAACTGTGCGCCGATGCAAGCCCAGGCGAATTGCTGTTCTGGCTGATGATCGAGCAGGCCTGCCTGGAGAGTGCCACCGTCTTCGATTTCGGCGTCGGGGACCAGCCCTACAAGCGCAGCTGGTGCACCGAGATAACGGTGACGCGCGACCTTGTCCTGCCGCTGACCTTCAAGGGCCGCATGGCCATGCCCGCCGTACAGGGCGTCGGACGGCTTCGGATGGCGGTCAAGCGCCAGCCGAAGGTCTATGCCGTCGTGCAGAAACTTCGCACCCTGTTGCGCCGCTAACGTCCCTTTGCCTTACGCGGCCCGCCTGCGGCTCGGGGTGCCGCCTGCCATGATCAGCAGGTTGCGGTAGCCGGCATCCGTCAGCTGCTGCACGAGGTCGGCCACCTGCTGGTCCTCGCCGTCGGGCACCGACAGCACGATTTCCGTCTCCGATCCGCCGCCGAGCTTCTGCAGGCTGGCGACCTCTGCCGCACCGCATTCCACCAGAACCAGATCATAGGCGTCGACGAGGGCATCGATGATGATCCGCAGCCGGTCTGCCGCCCGCATCGCACTCTCCACATCGGACGTGCCGCGCGGGATGATATGAGCCTCCGACAGGCGGTCGGAATGGATCGCGTCGCCGAATGCGGTTTCACCGCACAGAAGGTCGGTGATGCCCGGCAGGCGCATGTGTTCTGCCATCAGCTTCGACGGGCAGCCTGACGTGGCGAGATCGAGAAGGATGACCGACTTGCCCCGTTCCGCCACTTCGCGCGCCAGCATGACCGTGGCAGTCGACCCGATATCGCCGGCCGGCGACAGCACGAAGGCGCAAGACGTGCCGTGACGCAGCAGGGTGTTGGCGACGCCGACGGTGGAGAAGGCTTCATCCTGCATCGGGGAGACAGCGGAGACCGGTTGCGAGGTATCATTCGTCGAGAGGAAGGCCGCTGCAGCCGCTGCATCGACGGGATCGCCCGGAGCATCGGTTTCCGGATGCAGCGCACCGCCGGTCCCCACCCTGTTCACATTGGTCGCTCCCGTCGGCCGCAGAGCCTGGCCGGAGAAGAGCGCGGCGACCATGATGGCGATCGCGGTGAGGATGAGGCTTGCCAAAGCAACGATGACGACGATCGGGATGACCTTCGGGAAATAGGACTCGGAGGGCTCGAAGGCGCTGGAAATCACGCGCGCATCCGCCGGTGCGGCATTCGGATCGGCGCGGGACGCAGCCTCGCGGTAGCGGGCCAGATAGGTCTCGAGGAGCTGGCGCTGGGCGGTCGCCTCGCGTTCCAATGCCCGCAGCCCGACCTCCTCCTCGCCCGCCTTCGACGATGCGGCCTTCAGCTCGTTCAACTGCTGGATCAGCTGCCGCTCCCGGATGCGGGAAACCTCGGCCTCGCTGTCAAGGCTGGCTAGGATTTTGCGCGTTTCGCCGACGATCTGCTGACGGATGCCGGCGAGCTGCGCCCGCAGGCCCTTCAGACGCGGATGGTTCTCCAGAAGGACGGTCGACTGGTCGGCCACCTGCGCCTGCAGGTTGGCCTCGGTTTCACGCAGCCGCTGGACGACCTGCGATCCGACCACTTCGGCAAGCGAATCGGAATCGCGACCCGCTTCGACCGCGGCGCGAACGTTCTCCGCCCTCGCCTCGGCGTTGGCGCGCTCGGCGCGCACACGCGCCAGTTCCGTCGAAATGTTGTTCAGCTGTTGCGACGTAAAGCTGCTGGTGTCGGAGGACTGGAAGAGCCCGGCCGACGAACGGTACTGCGCCACCTTGGCCTCGGCCTCCCGCACTCGTTCGGTCAGCGTCGCGATCTCCGGCTCCAGCCAGCGGGTGACGTCGGAGTTGTTGTTGAGCTTGGCCCCGCTTTGGAGCTGAAGATAGACCTTGGCGATCTGGTTCGGCACCGCGGCGGCAAGCTGGGGATCCTCGGACGAGAACTCGACCGCGATGACGCGGGAGTTCTCGACGGCGAAGACCTGCAGCTTTTCGCGGAATTCCTTGATCAGCCGGTCTTCCGGCGGGATGTCGAGGGGATCCTGCTTCAGGCCGAGCAGCACGAGCGGGCTCGGCAGGAAGGACTGGCGGTGCGGATTGAACTCGTCGGTTTCCTCCAGGCGCAGATCGGCGGCAACCTGGCGGATGAGGTCCGTGGAGCGCAGCAGTTCCGCCTGGCTGGTGATGTTGAGGGTGTCGAGGATGGGGTCGTTGGCCGCAATGGGCGCCGGACCGTTCGTCAGGTTGGCGGAGCGCGATTCGATCAGCAGTCGGGTTTCGCCCTTGTAAAGCGGCGTCATCATTGTGGTCGCCGCAAGGGCCACCCCGGCGGACAGCAAGGCGATCGCGCCGACCAGTACCCGGCGTTCCCATACCGCCGAAACCAGCCGCCCAAGATCGATGTCCACGTCCTGATTGTTGCCCAATACGCTCGACATTCGAAGCTCCAGTTCTTGCGAAATCCCGGCAAGGGTAAAGCGTTATGGTAATTCAAGAGTTAATGCCGGCGACGAATAAGAAGCGTGGGGCGCTTTCGCCTTTACCGAGCATTAACCGTAAATCGTCGATAACTGCCTTCTCTGATGAACAGCCGGAGCTACCCGCGAATGCCCGTCGCCCGTCGACCACGCCTGATGACGCTTGTCCTCGCCGCCATGGCGTGCGCCGTCTCGGCGTGCTCCGCCTACCAGCCGGCACCGAGATCCTTCCAGCAGGCGGCCATCCAGCCCTACCGGCTCGACAGCGGCGACCGACTGCGGATCACCGTCTTCGAACAGACGGGACTTTCCAACACCTATACGGTCGACCAGGCCGGCTATGTTGCCCTCCCGCTGATTGGACAGGTTGCCGCGCGCGGGCAGACACTGCCGGCCCTCGAAGGCACCATCGCCTCGCGGCTGAAACAGGGTTTTCTGCGCGATCCGGACGTGACGATCGAGGTGGACCGCTACCGTCCGATCTTCGTCATGGGCGAAGTGGGACGGCCGGGCCAGTATTCCTACGTCCCGGGCATGACCGCCCAGAACGCCATCGCGATCGCCGGCGGCTTCACGCCACGCGGCAACCAGCGGGACGTCGACGTCACCCGCAAGATCAACGCGCAGGTGCTGACCGGTCGCACGTCGATCTCCAGCCCACTGCTCGCCGGAGACACGATCTACGTTCGCGAACGGCTGTTCTGATCGCATGGCAGGATCCGATGAACTGCGCATCCTCCACTGTTTCCGCTCTCCCGTCGGGGGCATCTTCCGGCATGTGCGCGATCTGGTCGAGGAACATCGCGATGCCGGGCACGAGGTGGGCATCCTCTGTGACAGTTCGACGGGCGGCGCACACGAGGAAAAGCTGTTCGACGTCATCCGTCCGTATCTGACGCTCGGCTTGACGCGCATTCCCATGCGCCGGGCCATCGCTCCTTCGGATCTTTCTGCGCTCTACACGAGTTACAAGCACATCAAGAGCTTGCAGCCGAACATCCTGCATGGGCACGGCGCCAAAGGCGGCGTGCTGGCACGGTTGATCGGTTCGGGGCTTCGGGCAAACCGGTCTCGCGTCGCCCGTCTCTACTCACCGCACGGCGGAAGCCTGCACTTCGACCGCTCGAGTGTTTCGGGACAGGTGGTGCTCCGCGTCGAACGCTTCCAGGAGCGCTTCACGGACGCGCTCGTCTTCGTCTGCGACTACGAGCGACGCACCTATGGGGCCAAGGTGGGGACCCCGACGACGCGGTGGAAGGTCGTTCTCAACGGGGTCAAGGCCTCGGAGTTTACCCCCGTCGTCGCGCCGGACGATGCCGCCGACTTCCTCTACATCGGCATGCTGCGCGATCTCAAGGGCCCCGATGTCTTCATCGACGCCTTTGCCCGCACCGAACGGGCGCTCGGGCGTCCGCTGTCGGCGCTGATGGTCGGCGACGGTCCCGACCGCGACCGTTACGAGACGATGATTGTCGAGCGCGGTCTCGGCCGCCGCATCCGGATGATGCCGGCCATGCCGACGCGCGAGGCCCTCGCCATGGCGCGCACCGTCGTCGTTCCGTCGCGGGCCGAGGCCATGCCCTACATCGTCATCGAGGCGCTGGCGGCCCAGAAGCCCGTCATCGCCTCGCGCGTCGGCGGCATTCCCGAGATCCTCGGAAACGATAGCGAGGCTCTCGCCATCCCCGGCGATGCCCAGGACCTGTCCCAGATCATGGCAGCTGCAGCTCTCGATCCTGGCTGGCAGGACCGCGTGATGCCGAAACCGGAGGCGTTCCGCTCGGTGTTTTCCAGCAAGGTCATGGCGAGCAGCATGCTCGATCTCTACCAGAGCCTGCTTCAGGACCGCCCCTAAAAGGTTTCTTAGCAACTTCCTGTTAGTGCTTTGCGGACAAGGGAACCGAGCGCGGCGGCATGAACGGTGCGCTGCAAGAGGACCAGCTGGATGCCCGACGCCGGTATGAAAGGCCAGTTCGACGCCGATGCCCTGCGTCGCAAGGTCTCCGACCTGCCCGTAGGCGAGACGGAGGATGGCGCTTCCGTCCTGAACCCCTTCGCGCTGCAGATCGCCAACCAGTTCCGCGACGAAAACACCTCGCCGTCCCTGCTGATCGGACAGATCCGGCTGCTGGAGTTCCTCTCCCTGCTGGCGCTTGGCCTCCTGGCCATGGTTACGCTTGCGGCCCCCGGCAGTGCCGGGCTTCCCACTCATTTCGCAGTCGCTCTCCTCGGCGCTCTGGTCACCGTCATCGCCATGCAGGCGACGGATACCTACCAGATCCCCATGCTGCGCATCGCCGCACGCAGCCGGCGTAGGGTCGTGGTCGCCTGGCTCATCGGCTTTGCCGTATCGGCCACCACGCTGCACCTCGTCGATGACGGCGCCATCAGCATCACCGGCCATCTCCTCTGGTTTTTTGGCGCCGCGGCGTTCCTCCTCATCGAGCGTCAGCTGATTGCCCTCGGTATCCGTCATTGGGCGCGCAACGGCATCATGGAACGGCGTGCCGTCATCGTCGGCGGCGGCGAGCCTGCCAAACAGCTGGTCCGGGCGCTGGAACAGCAACCGGACAACGACATCCGCATCTGCGGCATCTTCGACGACCGTGGTTCGGGACGCTCCCCACCGGTGGTCGCCGGCTACCCGAAGCTCGGGACCTTCGGCGAACTCGTGGAATTTGCCCGGCTGGCGCGGGTCGACATGTTGATCATCGCGCTGCCCGCCTCGGCGGAAGCGCGCATCCTGCAGCTCCTGCGCAAATTATGGGTTCTGCCCGTCGACATCCGTCTGGCCGCCCATGCCAACCACCTGCGGTTCCGACCGCGCTCCTATTCGCATGTCGGCGCCGTGCCGATGTTCGACATCTTCGACAAGCCGTTGCGCGACTGGGATTCGGTTGCCAAACGCGTCTTCGACATCGTCTTCTCTCTGCTCGCGCTGGTGATGATCTGGCCGGTGATGATCGGCGCCGCAATCGCCGTGAAGGCGACGTCCAAGGGCCCGGTCTTCTTCGTGCAGAAGCGCCACGGCTTCAACAACGAGGTGGTCAACGTCCTGAAGTTCCGGTCGATGTACACGGAGATGGCGGATCCGACCGCCAAGAACGCCGTCAGCAAGAACGACCCGCGCGTGACGCCGGTCGGACGCTTCCTGCGCAAGTCGTCGATCGATGAGCTGCCGCAGCTGTTCAACGTCCTGCGCGGCAGTCTCTCGCTGGTCGGCCCGCGGCCGCATTCGATCCACGCGCAGACCGGCGACCGGCGCTATGTGGATGTCGTCGAGAGCTATTTCGCCCGCCACCGCGTC
Source organism: Pseudorhizobium sp. (assembly GCA_046314035.1). Lineage (GTDB taxonomy): Bacteria > Pseudomonadota > Alphaproteobacteria > Rhizobiales > Rhizobiaceae > Neorhizobium. The sequence goes on from JBKBXP010000020.1 coordinate 20,981, forward strand.
AAGCCCGGCGTGACCGGCTGGGCGCAGATCAACGGTCTGCGCGGTGAGCTCGACAGCGACGAGAAGATCCGCATGCGCACGGCGTACGACCTGGAGTACATCGAGAACTGGTCCTTGCTCTTCGACCTGAAGATCCTGTTCCTGACGCCGATCCGCCTCCTGAACGTGGACAACGCATATTGAGTAGTCTGGTCCCCGATCAACGCGCCTTCGAGCCCCAGCGCGCCGCCCTGACGCTGTTGGGTTCGGCGATGATCGTCCTCGGCGTCTTCCTGTCCGGCTTCGTGATGTCGGAACCGGCGCCCTACGAGCTGATCATGGTGGTGCAGATCGCCATCTGGTTCCTGATGGGCCTCACGATCTCCCGGACAGTCGGGGTGTTGCTCGCCCTTCTGCTCGTCTTCAACGTCGGCGGCTTGCTGGCGCTGATCGTCATGAAGGACATGTCCGGCGGCCCACTCTATGCCGCCGTGTCGATCTTCCTGGCGTTGTCGTCCGTCTTCTACGCCGCCGTCATCGAGAACCGTCACCAGCGCCTGACGCTGATCTTCAAGGCCTGGGTCGCGGCGGCCCTCGTCACCGCGACGCTCGGCATCCTGGGATATTTCCATGCCTTCCCCGGCGCCGACGCCTTCACGCGCTACGATCGCGCCATGGGTGCCTTCCAGGACCCCAACGTGTTCGGACCGTTCCTGATAGCCCCGATCCTCTATCTCATGCACCGGCTGCTGACCGGCAAACTCCTGCAGTCACCGCTGCTGATCGCCGGCCTTCTGGTTCTGGTGCTCGGCGTCTTTCTGTCCTTTTCGCGCGCCGCCTGGGGCCTGCTCGCCTTCAGCAGCCTGATGCTGATCGTCATCATGCTGCTGAAGGAACGGACCGGCGCCTTCCGGATGAAGATCCTGGTGCTGTCCATCACGGCCCTCCTGCTGTTTGCCGTCGCCCTCACCATCGCGCTCCAGTTCGAACAGGTGTCCAACCTGTTCACCACCCGCGCCAGGCTTGTCCAGGACTACGACGGCGCCCACATGGGCCGCTTCCAGCGCCACAAGATCGGCTTCCTGCTCTCCATGGAGCACCCGCTCGGCATTGGCCCCATGCAGCTCGGCCGG
>JBKBXP010000021.1:0-21986 GCA_046314035.1 Pseudorhizobium sp.
GGCGGCAAGCCCCGCCTGTCCTGCGCCAATGACGAGGACCCCCGTCCGACGGGTTCCACTGCGGCTATCGCTGACGTCGATCGGCATGCCTAGGGCCCGCCGGGGTGAGGTCTTGCATCCTCGCCGCAAGCATTGCAGCCGTCACGCAGCTCCTGACGTTCATCGTTCGTCACGTCAGTCTCCGGACGCCTGGTCGGAGATGCTACCGGCTCCCGCCCTCTTCTTCGCACCCCGGAATGGATCGGCAAGTGCTGCCTCCGGCCGGCTGACGGGATATTTGATGCCGGAGATGCTGGCTGCCAGCTTCTCGGGGCCGTTCTTCTTCAGAAGGGTGCGGAAGCTTGGGTGCATTCCCCCGTCGACATAGGCGGTGACGGGTGACGCCCTGCTCTCGGCCAAGGCGGTGTCGACCTTCTGCTTCTCCGCTTCGATCTTCGCCATGATCTGCGGATCCGGCTGCGTGACAGGGGTTGGACAGGCTGCCAGTGGATCGCGTGGCTCGCCCCCTTCGAAGGCGGTGTTGAACACGTATCGCCGACCACAGACCGAGACCTTCGGCTGCTGCCTCGTAAGTTCGAAGGCGTCGTAGCCCTCTTTGAGCATGCGCCAAAACGGCATGTTCTCGTCACCCCTATGAAGAGCCATGTTATCGGCCGACATGCGGAACGGATAGGCCTGAACCTGGAAGTGGTTCTGACCGGAGGAGAGCGCCTTTGAGACGATTGCGTAAATCTCGCCGACGCCCTGGTCAGTGAGAGCGTAACATCCTGCGGAAGAACATGCGCCATGAACCATAAGCGCGTCACCCGTATAGCCAAGAGCGGATTCGAGCTGATTGGGATAGCCGAGATTGAACGACACGTAGTACTGAGACTTCGGGTTCAGCATGCCCGCCGTCACATGATAGAAGCCTTCCGGAGCCTGACGGTCCCCGTTTTTCGTCTTCGGGCCAAGCTTGCCTGACCACCTGCACATCGGATAGGTCTTGAGCAGCGCGTAGCGCCCTGACCCGTCCATCTTCCAGACTTCAAGTTCGCTTTCCTGCTTGAAGATCCTGACAAGGACTGGGCTTTCGGCCTTCATGCCCTTCGTCGACATTTCCGCGATCATCTTGCTCGGGATCTGCGGCGGAGCCTTGGCGGCCCCGTCCAAGGCCATGTCGGCTGCAACGCAACTCGACAGCAGCAGTCCCACGGCCGCCATGCCGGCGAAACGACGTATCGCATGCTGAAGGGAAGTCTTCCTGCTCCGGACGGTCGCGATCAAGTGCATTCCTCTGACGTTGGTCGGTGAGCTCGTGCTGCTTTTCGGGACCAAGGTCCCTCATGTCGCTCCAAGACCACCGCAGAACATGACGGATTGTCGAAACCGTGCCATCCTAAAACCTCTAGCGACTTTAGCTGCAAGAGGAAAAGTAACCCGTGTCACCCCGCATGCCGAGCTGTTACAGGGAATGTTGACTTCACGATGGCGGGTGGTCGCGCTGGGATGAACTGCAACGACCGAGAGGATCCAAATGCTGACGATCGGCGACATGGCAAAGACAACCGGCGTGAAGGTGCCTACCATCCGCTACTACGAGCAGATGGGTCTGCTTTCGCATGCAGAACGTTCCGACGGCAACCAGCGCCGCTACTCCAGGAGCGAGCGCGACCGGCTTTCATTCATTAAGCATGCGCGGGAACTTGGCCTGACGATAGAGGCGATCCGTGAGCTCATCGACCTCAGCCAGCATCCCGAGAAGCCATGCGCGCAAGCCGATCGTATCGCGGCGGAGCAGCTTGCGACGGTACGCCAGAAGATCGCGAAGCTGAAGAAGCTGGAGGCGGAGCTCGAACGGATCTCGACCCATTGCCACTCCAACCATGTGCGCGACTGCTACGTTATCAGGGCGCTGGCCAACCATGACCTTTGCGAGACAGATCACGATTAAGTCGACGTGCAACACCATCGAACTGCGAAGCGGCAAGACTTCGGCCCGTTAGGATTTTATTGACCATACTCGCTTCTACTAGGGCTTCCGGATCCGACCGCGATCCGTTGTAGCGTGTAGGAGTGTGCGGTGAGCGAGTACTGGAAAGGCATCGTCGGCCATGTCGTAGCGACGGCTTTTCGAAGCGTCGCGGGAACCTGCACTGCAGCTCTGACTGCGATGGCGATCTTCGGTTCGCCGGGCGCCGCAGCCGCGGAGGAACGTGCGCTGAAGCTCTTCTTCACGCACACTGGCGAACGGGCGACCATCACCTACAAGCGCGACGGCCGGTTCGACCAGAAGGGCCTTGCGCAGGTAAATCGCTTCCTCCGGGACTGACCGGTCCCCATGCCAGATGAGCCGAAATTCGATACGGGACGCTTCTGGTCGGGCAGCTAGTTCTTGTCGGCCAATCGAGCCTTACAAGCGGTTCGAAGATCGAAAGAAATGACGAAGGCGCTCGACCCGGTTCCGAGGAGCGCCTTCGTGGACCCGGACAACTGCAAACGCGCGGCCGAGAGCGGCGCTGCAGGCAGTCATCTATGACGGGTGGTGAACCCTAGATATGAGCTGGCTGCCTCAGTTTCAAGGGCTTCGGGTCTGGGTCACCTGCCATCTCAGGGTTTCGAATGTCCCGTGTGATCCTCGGCGGGAGCCGGGGTCGTGGCCTTGGCCTGGACGACGAATTCCACCTCGACCTGGCCTGCCTTCTCGAACTGCAGGGTCGCCTTGAACTTCTCGCCCTCGGCTGGACGCTGCTTCGGGTTCACGAGCATGATATGGGCGCCGCCCGGCTGCAGGTTCAAGGATTCTCCTGCGAGGATTTCGATGCCGCCCTTCGCCGGACGCATGCGGGCGACGCCGTCTACGAGCGAGGATTCATGCAGTTCCAGCCGTTCGGCGACAGGCGTGCTGCCGCCGACAAGTCGATCGGGCTCGCTGCCTGTGTTGACGATGGTGAGATATCCTCCAAGAACCGGTGCGACCGGAGGTGCTTTGGCAGACCACGGGTGCTTGAGCTCGAGGCTTCCCACCTTGAAGTCGTGGGCCGTCGAGATGCCTGGATCGATGCCCGCGGTAACGACCGCTGCAAACGCGAGGGCCTTGATGATTTTGTGCTTCATGATTTCAACTCCATATGCTCGGGATCCTCTTTGGTCATCAATTCGAACATTTCCGCAGGACTCGCCATCACGATCTGATCGGACGCAGCAGGCGCAGCGCGTTCATGGTCACCAGCACGGTTGCTCCGGTATCGGCAAGGATGGCCGGCCACAGCCCGGTGATCCCGATGATCGTCGTGACCAGAAAGACCGCCTTGAGGCCGAGCGCGATGGTGATGTTCTGGTAGATGTTGCGCATCGTGCGCTTCGAGAGATCGACCATGAGGGCGACGTCGCCCACCCGCCCATGCAGAACCGCTGCATCCGCAGTCTCCAGCGCTACGTCGGTTGCGCCGCCCATGGCGATCCCGACGTCGGCGGCGGCAAGGGCTGGAGCGTCGTTGATACCGTCGCCGATCTTGCCGACCACGAACCCTTCTCGCTTGAGTTCGCCGACTATCCGCTGCTTGTCTTCGGGCATCAGTTCAGCGCGGACCTCGATGCCCAGCTGAGCTCCGATGGCGGTGGCTGTCCGCTTGTTGTCGCCTGTCAGCATGACGATCTTGATGCCCGCATCCGTCAGCGTCTTCAGCCCGGCTACTGCGTCGGCCCGCGGCTCGTCTCTCATGGCGATCGCACCTGCAAGGACGTTTCCGATGACGAGAACGGAGACGGTCTTCCCTTCGTCGTTGAGGGAAGTAATCGTCTTCGAATGCGCCATCGGCATCGAAACACGTTCGGCGGCGGCCTTTGGCGAGCCGAAGAACACCTCGACCCTGTCGATTACTGCGGTCACGCCCTTTCCGCCGAGCGCCTTGGCGTCGGTGGCTGCCGGAGCATCGATCCCGTCCTCGTCGGCCCTTTTGAGCACCGCCAAAGCGAGCGGATGGCTTGAGCCCATTTCGAGCGCGGCTGCATAGCGCAGGACCTCGTGGACCTTTCGGCCGAACGGCACGACGTCAATCACCTTAGGCTTGCCTTCCGTGAGCGTGCCCGTCTTGTCGAAGGCGATAGCGGTCAGCTTGCCAAGTCCTTCAAGAACGGCGCCGCCCTTCAGGAGCAGGCCGCGGCGCGCACCCGACGACAGCGATGCGGCGATGGCGGCCGGCGTCGAGATGACGAGGGCACACGGGCAGCCGATCAGAAGAACTGCGAGCCCCTTGTAGACCCATTCGCTCCAGACGCCGCCGCCGAGCAGCGGAGGGATGACCGCGACCAGGGCCGCCACGGCGACGACGCCCGGCATGTAGTAGCGGGAGAAGCGATCGATGAAACGTTCGGTCGGAGCTTTCGATTCCTGGGCGTCCTCGACGAGCCTTACGACGCGGGCGATGGTGTTGTCGGCGGCGGCTGCCGTAACCCTCACACGCAGCGCAGCATCGCCATTGACCGTACCCGCGAAGACATTGTCGGCGACGGCCTTGCGGACCGGAACGCTCTCACCTGTAACAGGGGCCTCGTCGACCGAGCTCTCGCCCGCGACGATGACGCCGTCGGCGGAGATCCGGTCGCCGGGGCGCACGAGGATGACAGAACCCACTGCGAGCGTCTGTGCCGGAACTTCGCGGATCTTCCCGGCCTCCTCCAGCAACGCCGTCTTGGGTACCAAGGCCGTGAGCGACTTAATGCTGTCGCGCGCCTTGCCCGCAGCCACGCCCTCGAGCAGCTCGCCGACCAGGAACAGGAAGACGACGGTGGCCGCCTCCTGCGTGGCGTCGATGAATAGCGCGCCGACGGCGGCAATCGTCATCAGCATCTCGATCGAGAACGGAGTGCCTGCCATTGCCGCCATGATGGCGCGCCGCGCGATCGCAACGAGACCGACCAGCATTGCGATAATGAACGCAAAGGTCGCAATGTCAGGGAACAGAAGACCGATGCCGTAGGCAAGCACCAGCGCGGTACCCGCCATGATGGTCAGGCGGCCTTTCCTGCTCCTCCACCAAGGTCCTTGGGACGGGCCGTGGTCGTGGCCGCCATGGTCGGCGTAGTGTTCGATCTCGGAGCCTGCACCAAGCGCGTCTTCCGTCACAGGGGCAGCAGAAGCCGACCTCGGACGGATTTGCGTCGCCTGAAATCCCAGCCCCGAAAGCCTGGTGCCTACGGCCCCGAGGTCGCTGGTATCGTCGTGGGTGACCGTCATCGTACCGGCCGTCACGGAAACGGCCACATCGGAGATGCCAGGCATGCGCCTGACGGCCGTGTCGATCTTGCGCGCGCAAGACGCGCAGTCCATCCCGTCGACCCGGAATTTCGTCTGTGTCGGCCCATTCATGTGCGGGATCCTCATGCTGTCCATAAGGATGGTCTACGACCTCTAGCCGCTAGAGGTGCAACAGAAAAAATGAGAAGTGCGAACCCTTGTCCGGACGAGGACGATGAAGAGGTATCGCGGGGGAGTAGATGGTTTTTAAACTGCCGACGGTTCATCTCGGCTCGCCGCGCGTAAATTTTGAAGACGCGCAACTCAAACAGCCCATCATTGAACAGCGTCGACGTCTACAGTCATGGCAGAAGCCGCGACAGCGATGCTGCGAGAAAACTGCCGGCCTTGTCCGCCCCTTCGATGGAAATTGTATGAGGCAGACCAGGAACTATGACTGTCTCGACGGCGACGCCGAGTGCCTTGAGAGTTGCTGCGGCCCCTGTGCTTTCAGTTGCCGGGATTACCTCATCCCCGCTGCCGTGTATCAGCAGAACAGGAGTACGCAGGGCTGGCTGATGCGGCAGCGGCGAGGCAAGCCGTCCGGAGAAGCCGACGACTGCGCCGACCGGCCACCGGCCTGACGCCACCGCGTCGAGTGCCATGATCGTGCCCTGGGAAAAGCCGACGAATGCGACGCGGTCCAGCCGGTTGGAGAAGTCGTTTTCCTCGATGGTCGCCGAAACCACGGCATCGAAGGAAGGCCGCGCGTCGTGGACTCGTCCGGCACGGTTTTCCTCTGTCACTCCGGCGACGCTGAACCACTGGTAGCCCGAACCGAAGCTGGAAGCGGCAGGTGCATCGGGGGAAGCAAAGGCGGCGCCAGGCAAGGCGGTTGTCCAAGCGTCGGCAAGCGGTGCGAGGTCGCTGCCGCTTGCGCCGACACCGTGGAGCATGATGACAAGGACATCGGCTGCGTTGGTAGACATCGTTTCGTCCTTCATGCCGTTGCGAACGGCAGTTGCGGGCCGACGGGAACGATTCCTGTCGGATTGAGTGCCTTGATCGAATAGTAGCCGCGCTTGATATGGTCGATGTTGACTGTTCCTCGGACGCCGGGGATGGCAAGCACCGTCTCGACATAGCGGCTGAGACTTGGGTAGTCCGCCAGCCGGCGCAGGTTGCACTTGAACAGCCCGTGATAGGCGGCATCAAAACGAATGAGAGTAACGAACAGCCGCACGTCTGCCTCGGTCATCCGGTCTCCGAACAGGAACGGGCCGCAGTTCTCAAGCCGCGGCTCCAGTTCGTCCAGCATTGTGAAGACGTCGGCAAAGGCTTCCTCATAAGCGCTCTGGGTCGTCGCGAAACCCGTGCGGTAGACGCCGTTATTGAGCATCGGGTAGATGCGCTCGTTCAGCCCGTCGATTGGCGCGCGCAGATCTTCCGGGTACAGGTCGATGCTTTCGTCACCGAGAGACGCGAAGCCTGAGTTCAGCATTCTTAGAATATCGGCGGACTCGTTGTTGACGATGGTACGGCGCTCCTTGTCGAACAGGACTGGGACTGTCGCGCGACCCGTGTAAATAGAATCGGCGCTCGTGTAGATCTCGTGGAGGAAGCTCGCTCCGTTGACGTCATCAAGGTCGGAGCCGGGATAATCGCCGAAACGCCAGCCCTGATCGGAAAGCGCCGGCTCGACGACGGACACCGAGATCACGTCCTCGAGCCTCTTGAGGGCACGCCCGATCAAGGTGCGCGACGCCCAGGGGCAGATCAGGGCGACATAGAGATGGTAGCGCCCAGCTTCAGCCTTGAACCCGCCTTCGCCGGTCGGGCCAGCTTCGCCATCCGGGGTGATCCAGTTGCGGAAACCGGAAATCTGCCGAACAAAACCGCCCTTTTCGTCCGTCGCTTGAACCGGATGCCAGTCGGCCGTCCATTTACCTTCGACAAGCATGTTTCACTCCTTGATGTTCTTTTGCGTCGCAGGCGCGACTGTGATCTTGGTCCCCCAGGGATCAATGAGGGTCAGGCCGTCGTTCTCTTGTTGCGTCTGGGCGGTCCTGGCACCGAGCGCTTCCACAAAGTCGCGGGAGGATACGATCTCGACATTGGCGAGCCCGGTGCTCGGATAGGTGCGCGGACCGGCACCCCGGCTGTTCCAGATGTTGGTCGCCAAGTGATGGTGGTATCCGTCGGCTGCGTAGAACGTCCCACCGGGATAGCGTGACGTCACGGCAAAGCCGAGCACGTCGCGATAGAACGCCTCCGCCGTCGGTATGGCACCCACCTGGAGATGAACGTGGCCGACGGTCGCCCCCCCGGGAAAGCCATTCCATTCCTCGCCACCGCTGGCGTCGACCAGAGCGTCGATGTCAAGCGGGTCGCTCGGCATGTTGACCAGGCCGTCCTTCCATTGCCATGACAAGACCGGCCGGTCAGCATAGATCTCGACGCCGTTGCCTTCCGGATCGGAGAGGTAGAGCGCTTCGCTGACGCCGTGATCGGATGCACCGACCACGGGTGCCTCCGAGTTCATGGCATGCTTGATCCACCGGCCAAGGTCGGCGCGGGAGGGAAGCAGAAAGGCCGTGTGGAAGAGGCCTGCCTCGCGGGGCGAACGGCGGCGTGCCGCCGTGTCGCGCCGCAACTCCAGAAGGGTGTCTCCATCCACGCCCAGCTCTGCGGTGGAAGCGTCGCCGCGAAGGAGATGGAGGCCGACAGCGTCCTGGTAGAAGCCGCTCACGCGATCGAAGTCATTAACCGTCAGGGTCACTTTGCCGATGCCGGTCTTCGATGATTGTATCATGTTCATGGCTGCCTCCGGTCGAAATCCTTGTTGAGATGTTACTTGCGCAAAGGTGTGGGGCGGAGCGCCTTGGCGCCATCACCGATCAACGCCAGAACGATCAGGCCGACGATCCAGAGCGCCGGGAATTCCCAGCCGCCGTTTGGATTGTTGAAGAAGAAGCCGGCTGCGCCGTGGACGGTGAAGATTGATCCGAGCAGAACCGGGATCATCGCGAGCGAGGCTAGACGCGGCCAGATGCCCACGATGAGTGCGACGGCGCCTGCCAGTTCCCAAAGGATCGTGACATAGGCCAGCCAGCCCGGAAGTCCGAGGGAAGCGAAGAACCCGGCAGTTCCCGTCGGCGTGAATACGAAAATCTTCAGGCCGGCGTGGGCAAGGAAAAGCAGGCCAAGGGTGACGCGCAGGACAAGTGCGGCGTAGGGAGCGGTGCGGGTGTCGATCATGATGGGTCTCTTCCGTCAGGGTGAATTCCTGAGTCTGAATATGCCCCATCTTCAGATCGACGATTATCCCCCCAAGAAGAGATGGATTACTTCCAAATCGGACGCAATCAAACCCATCCTTCATCCCACTTTGGTTGCCCTTTGAAAGCGGTGGCCAGAAAGTCGACGAGGACCCGCACCTTCAACGCGAGGTGACGGCCAGGCGGATAGACGGCATACAGGCCCCGCGGCTCATCCTCGTACTCGGCCAGGACGGATCTGACTGTTCCCGCCCTCAGACTGTCGCCGGCAACGAAACTGGGTACACGGGCTACGCCCAGGCCGGCCTCGGCCGCCGCAAGGCAGGCTCCAGCGTTGGAGAAATGGAGCCGGCCTTTGACCTCAGTGGCGATCGCCTGCTTTCCGTGGACATTCGTGAACCGCCACGATGTCGGATCACGGAAATTGGTATCGACGATGCAACGGTGATTGACGAGGTCGCTGGGATGAACGGGTAGCTTTCGAGCATCGAGATAGGAGGGCGCGGCAACGAGAACGATCCGTACCGCTCCCAGCTTCTTGGCCATGAGGCTACTGTCGGCGGGCTGGCCTATCCGGATTGCCGCGTCATAACCTTCGTCCACGAGACTGACGAGGCGGTCGGAAAAGCTGACGTCGAGTTGAATATCAGGAAAGGCCGTGGCGAAGGAGATCAGGACGGGCGCCAACTGCACGGTCCCGAAGGTCACCGGTGCCGTGATCCGAAGCCTGCCCGTCGGCGCTCCGGATGCACTGCGGACCGACGCGTCGAGCAGATCAAATTCCTCGATGATTGCCTTTATGCGCTCGTAGTAAGCGCGCCCGACCTCCGTCAGGGCCAATGCCCGAGTGGTCCGCATGAGAAGCTGGACGCCCAGTTCCTTTTCGAGCCGGGAGACCAGTTTCGATGCTTGGCCCGTGCTGGTTCCGAGACGAGCTGCCGCTGCGGCGAAGCTTCCTGTTTCAATCACTGCGGCGAACATGCGGTCGCATTCGAGGCGGTCCAAGTCATTCGTTCCTTGCTTTGGATGTGCGTCAGTCTGCGGCCAGTGTAGCTTGATCGGTGAGCGTCGGCGAGCGAGCCTCAGGCCACAAGGATGACGATCTTGCCTCCCGCAGCGTTCGATTCCATGCAGCGATGAGCGATGGCGGCCATCCCGACGGACGTCGTCCCGCCGCGGACGAGCAGCCGGTCGTGGGATCTCAAATTGAGCGAAGAAAACAGTGCGCCCCAGGCCGTCTGCATCATCTCCGGCAAGGCACCCAGGACGTTCCATGGGAGGGTCGTCTCTACCTTCCGAACCTGAGCGGCAGGGACACAGGTGAACTCGGCATATCCCCGGTCGAACTGCCTGCCCATGCCGCCCATCACGGTTGCTACGGTATCTCCCTTTTGAAACTCTCCACCCGGCGCATCGTCGACCACACCCACGGCCTCGATGCCGAGCACGCGTGGAAAGGTGACGCTGGGCGAATGTCCCAGCCGCGTGAACAGCTCGGATCTGTTGAGGCCGAAGGCCTTCACCGCGATCCGCACCCAACCTGGCCGAGGAACAGGAACTGGCCACTGCTCCACCCTGAGGACCTCCGGCCCTCCGGGCTCCCGGATCACGACCGCCGTCATGGTCTGCGTCGACATTCGCCATTCCTCAGTTTCGGCTCGATAGCCTCAGCGTTTGACCCACCATCCGAGCCACCGTAGGAGGCGGGGCATGACGATCCAGTACATCGCCAGCACGATCAGGGCGGTGACGATCATCATTCTTGGAATGTATGGCAGATCGGTGAGAAGCGGAAACAGGAATGCGACGGCCAGAGAGGCCAGCGGGAATATGCCCATCCATGTGAGGACGGCCATGCGCCATCTGGCAGGCTGCTTTTCTCCCTCCAGGCCCGTGGCCGAAAACCACAGGTCGGATGTGTTGAAAACTCTGTATTCCGGGTCCTTGTCTGCTACTTCTCTCAGACGGTCGTGCCACTCGGCGGACTCTTTCGAGTGCCGCCAGGTGTCCAGAGCGGCCTGTGTGGTGAAGCATTGAACGATGTGGAATTCTTCGCCATCTACCCGCGGCGGTATCACGGTCGAGAACAGGTAGCCGGGCGTTCTGGAGCAGTCGGCAAGCATGCCCCGGACGAGCTGCTCGTACTGACGCTCCTGACCGGGATTGGCGCGGCGGTGGACGATGCGTGTGACTTGAACCATTTGGAACCTGCTTTCGATAAAGGAAATGCCGCAGGACGTCGATGACGTCCTGCGGCAGCTTTCATTTATTGCTTCTTCGGCAGAGCGAAGGCGATGATGTAGTCGCCGAAGTCCGGAGCTGCCCGCGAGCCGTGCGCCGTGACGACGACGTATTGGCGGCCGTCCTCCGGCGAGGTGAACACGAGAGGCGTGGAACCGGCGCCTACCGGGAGCGGGCTTTTCCAAACCTCTTCGCCGGTCAGCACATCGATCGCTCTCAGATAGTAGTCCGAGGTGGCGGAGAAGAAGACCAGACCCGACGCTGTAGGAACAGCGCCGCCGAGCGTTGGCATTCCCAACTCGATCGGCATCTGCGTCTTGATGCCGAGCGGGCCGAACTGCTCCGGCGTGCCGAGAGAGCGGTGCCACAGCATCTTCTGCGTTTTCATGTCGATTGCGGCCATGGTGCCGAATGGCGGTGTCGTGCAGGGAACGCCGAGGAAGGACTGGACCATGCCTCGCTCCGCTCCGTAAGGCGTTTGGCTCATCGGAACGACGCCGCCGGTGCTGTGGGAGCCCTTGCCGCTCTCTTTCGTGCGTCGGATTTCGTCTTCGCGCGACAGCAGGCGGCCCTTCATGGCAACCCGCATGTCATTGACGATCATGATGTCATGGCGCTTGTCGATGGCCTGTCCACCCCAGTTGGTCGTGCCGTACCACGATGGGTTCTGGAGGTACCACTGCAACTGAGGCGGCGTATAGTCTCCGACGTAGTACAGGTTCTTGAACTGGATGCGGCAGTAGAGCTGGTCGAGCGGCGTGATGCCCCACATTGTCGCCTCGGTAAGAACGGCGTCGCGCATCGACGGCATGCCGACCGAGTATGGTTGGGTCGGCGAAAGCCGCTCGCCGGGGACACCCTGCGTCGGGACGGGTCGCTCCTCGACTGCGGTGAGCGGCTCGCCGGTGCGGCGGTCGAGGACGAAGATCTCTCCGTTCTTCCCCGCCTGGATAAGCGCCGGCGTGCGACTGCCCTGCCCGTCCGGCATGTCGTAGAGCACCGGTTTGGAGGGTAGGTCGAAGTCCCAGACGTCATGATGAACCAGTTGGAACGCCCAGCGCTCCTCTCCCGAAGTTGCATCGACCGCAACCACGGAAGTGCCGACCCGTTCGGTCGCCTCCGACCGCTGCCCGCCGAAGAGATCCGGCGTTCCACCCCCGGTCGGCAGATAGACCATGTTGAGTTCTGGATCATAGGTCGGAGTTGCCCACATATTCGGCGTGCTGCGGGTGTAGCTCGCGCCCTCGGCCGGTGGGTTCGGCTGACCCGGACGGCCGACGTCCCATGCCCAGGCGAATTCACCGGTCACCGCGTTGAAGGCACGGACGACGCCCGATGGCTCGTCGGCCGACTGGTTGTCCATGACCCAGCCACCGATGATCAGATTCTCCCCGGCGAGAAGGGGTCCGGACGTCGGGTTGTAGAAGCCAGGAATGACTGCACCCATGCCGGTCGCGAGAAAGACGGTTCCGTTCTCTCCGAAGGAGGGAACCGGAGAGCCGGTCGCGGAGTCGAGCGCGATGAACCTCATATCTCCGGTGGTAACGTAGATCCGACGTTTGCCTGGGGCGTCGTCCGCCAGTCCAGGGACCTCCTAATAAGCGAGGGAGCGGCAACGCATCCAGCCCGCTGTATCGCCGGGGTTGATGCCGGGATCGAAGTGCCAGAGCTGCTCGCCGGTATCGCCACGCACCGCGAATACCTGGTTGGTAGCCGTACACGGATAGAGCGTGTTTCCGATCTGGAGCGGGGTGTTCTGGTTCTCGCGACCGTTGCCGCCGGGATCACCGGTGTGGAAGGTCCACGCGACTTCAAGCTGGCTGACATTGTCATGGGTGATCTGGGCATCCGGCGCAAACTGCTCGCCGGTCGTGGTGCGGCCAAAGCCGACCCAGTTCGCGGGCTCGTTTGCCGGATCGTAATCAGCCGCGACTTCAGGCTTGTAGCTCGGTTTGACCAGCCAGATCGGTCCGAAGGCGCTGATGAACGCAAGCAGGACCGCGACGGCGAGGACGCCGGCCGTCCCGTAGGATATCGGGCGTACATGCCCGATCCTTTCCGCACCAGAGAGCTTCGGTAAGCAGAGAGCGATCAGAAGTCCGAGAACCGCAAACAGTCCAAGGCGCGCGGCAAGCGGCCAGAAGTGAAAACCCACTTCCCAAAAAGCCCAGGCAACAGTCGGGAGGAAGAATGCGAAGTAGACATAGCCGGCGCGGGCATCGGCCCGAAAGAGCAGGATTGCGGTTGCCAGAAGTGCTGCTCCGGCAGGAAGGTAGTAGAGCGATCCGCCAAGTGACAGAAGCTGGATCCCACCATAGATGAAGTAGCCGCCCACGATGGCCGAAATGATGCCGACGAGGAAGGCGTAAGCCCGCGGCCCTGCCCCCACCGGGGCTTTGCTCATTCTGGTTCTGCTAGACATGATATCTCCTTGGATGGACCATTTGAGCCGCCCGTTGTCGGCTCTCCGGTCCTTCCAAGGCGGGTAGTCGAGACGTATTCCCTTCCGCGACAGCGGGCGTTTGTCCGGCAGATGCGGAAAGGCCGGGCAGCGACGAGGTGTCAGGCCGATGTGCTAGCGCCGAAATGTCGAAGGATAAATCGCCCCGGAGGCTACCGAGTGTATCCTGCGGGACTACAATCGGTTGCGACTTAGTTATGGATGCCGACGAGCGGCGTCAGATATACGGCCCCGAAGTCATCCAACTTGTTGCGGATGTCGAGGGTTGTCCGTCCGTACACATACAGCGCCTTGATCTGAGCCAGCGCCAGGAACCGCTGCGCGTAAGGCGCAAAGGTCTCGTTGATGTGAGGCAACACGGCGTCGGCCTGGTAGCGCTCGACGATGTGGATTTCGGTCTCATCGGCTGCGTTGATGGCGTATTCGTAGATCACGGTGCCGGTCTCCCGGCGCGCGTCCTCGACGATGTCGTTTATCAAGGATTTGAATTCGCCCAGATGATCGGGCTCCACCGCAAGGTGGAAGACACAGGTGATATGATTCATCGACATTTCCGTTCGTCGAGGGGGTGGAAGAGGACCATGGTTTCATGGCCCTCTTGTCGAAGGTTCAGGCTTTCTCGGCTTCCTCGCCGAAAAGCTTGCCGGCGCCGGCCCAGTTCGACGGCGCAATGTCTTCGAACAGGACGTAGATGTAGTTCGGATCGGTTCCGGTGTTCTTGACGATGCTCTGGGTGATTTCGGCTGCGACAGCCTTCTTCGCCTTGGCGTCCTTACCATCAAACCAGCTTACGCGTACAACAGGCATGCTATCTCTCCTTTGTTAGACCGGCGGCGCCGGGAACGTTGGTTGTGGTGGTTATGGGGTCGAGGCTGGCCTTTTGGGCTCAGCGTTCCAGGAACGACGTGAGGTCGTTCGTGAACTTGATCGGGTTCTTGAACATCAGGAAGTGGTCCCCCTGCTCGTCCGATGTGTAGCTGTAGAGGGTGGCGTCCGGGATCGTCGAGGCGGCCCACCGTTGGCTCGGGAGATTGGTGCTCTCCTCGCCCGAGAAGATGGCAACGGGAACGTCAATCTTATGCGCAATAACGTCGCGCCAGTCGTTGGTGACGTGGTCGAACAGGACCCGTCTGATGGCTTCCGGCTCCGTCTTGACGAACGCGCTGGCGAAGGCGCCGGAGTTTACGAAGTACGGCGAGTCCTTGAGCATCGAGCGTTCAAGCGCCTTCAGATCGGTGACAAGGCTGTTGAGCGGTGCGCCTGCCGTGTATCCTGCAACCATCCGCTCGGCGCTCGTCGTGGTGCCGCCGGCATCGAGACGCTCCTGCTCCGACCAGTCGGAATGGGAGTAGATGGAGATCGGTTCGTCGACGAACACCGCCTTGCGGATCGTCGCAGTGCCAAAGAGATCGATGTAGCTCCAGATCACCGAAGCACCCATCGACCATCCGCTGAAGTTGGCCTTCTGGATGCCGAGGTGATCGACCAGTTCCTTGAGGTCGGCGCCGAACCGCGAAATCCGCGATCCGTACTCGACCTTCTCCGAGAGACCCTGGTTGCGGGGATCGATCACGATCACCCGGTACTTCTGCGCGAGCAGGTACATGACGTTGACGTATTCGGCGCCGTTCGCGGACCAGCCCGGCACGAAGATCAGCGGCTCGCCCTCGCCAGCCTCCCAGTAGGACAGCGTCACGCCGTCGCTCGTCTCGAAGGTGTTGATCTGCAGGCCCTGGAAGTCCGACAGCTTGCGCGGCATACCCTCGATCTTGTTGGGAAAGTCAAAATCCTTGCCCAGCACTTCGAGTGCCGGAGCGGCCAGGACCAGCGACGTGGAAACCGCCAGCGACGCCGCGGCGATCGCGAGGCACGATAGAAAGCGCATTCAAGCTCCTTCCGACCGTCCGGCTCTTGCCGACACGGCCTTGGTTCGAATTGATATGCAGCGGAACTTAATGTAGACCTATAGCGGGATAAACATCCCATCAGGATACGTCGCATAGACGCAGAGGATACAATGACGCGGCTTGAGCAATTGGACGGGGTGATCGCTTTCGTCGAAGCGGTAAATCTCTCGAGTTTCACGGCGGCGGCTGATAAGCTTGGAGTTACCAAGTCCGCAGTCGGCAAAAACGTTGCGCGGCTGGAGGCTCGTCTTGGCGTTAAGCTCCTCCACCGCACGACCCGTCGCCTCACCTTGACGCCCGACGGCGAGGCCTACTATGCAAGCTGCAGACACGCCCTCGAAGAGATTGGGGCGGCCGAATCTGCCTTGGCGGCCACAAGTCAGGCGCTTACGGGCCGATTGCGGATAGATGCACCCGTCGCCTGGGGACGGCAGTACCTCCTACCCATCCTGACCGGGATCGCCAAAAAGCATCCGGGTCTCAGCCTGTCCTTGTCGCTGGCGGACCGCATCATCGATCCCGTCGAAGAAGGCGTGGATCTTGCGATCCGCTTCGGAGAAAGCAAGGACACCAGCAATCTCGTTATGCGAAAGCTCACCGAGCAAAGGATCTGTATTTTTGCTTCACCGGATTATCTGGCTGTCAGGGGGCGCCCCCGGACGATCGAGGATCTGCAGTATCACGACGGTATCGTAGGATTCCGGCGAGACATCCCTACGACCTGGCGGGTGACGGCGCCGGACGGAACCATGAAGCGCATCCTCCCACGCGTCACCCACGAGATTGGTGACGGCGCTGCGATCGTCGATGCGGCTGTTGCAGGACTTGGCGTGGCTCAGATGCCGATTTCGATCGTGGCGGATCACATCGCAAACGCACGGTTGGTTCCGCTGCTGGAGGATGCAACGGACGTCAAGGTCGGCATCTACGCTGTGTGGCCGGCAAGCCGGCATCTGCTACCCAGAGTTCGGCACGTCGTCGAGGTGCTGGTTGAGGAAGGGAAAAGAGGTGGATTGGGCGGTTGAGGTCGACGCAATGGTCATGCTGTCCTGGTCCCTGTGCGCCGACGCGTGGGCGGAGAACACCCCTTTTGCGACCCCGGTTCCAGAGTGCAACCGACGCTCCAACATCCTTTGCATGGGCCAGGGAACGGGCGCCGATCAATGGCAACACGGCCCTGAAACAAGGCGAAGTTCATGAAACGGCGCATCTGCGCAACCGTCCACGCCTATTCCTCGATCTCGCAGCCTGCCTCGATAGTGTTGTCGTCGGGGTCTAAGACATAGGCGGCGTAGTCGGTGAAAGTGGGAGCGCTGCCGCACGCCCGGAGGGCCATTGTCTCGCCCGCCGTTCGAAAGCGCCGCTGCGGAGAACCCGTCGACGTCCTTGCGGGTTCCGGCCGTGAAGGCGACAGGCAACGTCGTTTCGCAGCGTGCGCCTGCCCGTTCGTGGATCCAGACGATGGCCGGCCGGCCCGGCCGAACCCGTGTCGTCCGCCGCCGTGCGCGTCCTCGCGGGGTCGATCGTGATGACCTGAGCCAGACCGAGAGGCTTGAGAGCTGCCTCGAAAAAGGCGGCGGGATCGTTGCCCGTCGCTAACGGGGGACTCGACAGGGTTCAAAAGATCCATGGGTATCTCCTTCACGCCTGGGAGGCGCCGCCGTCGGCGAAGAGCTCGACACCGTTAACGTCGCCGGCGTTGAGAATACCATGCGGCGACTGCTGCAATTTGTGCATCGGTCAAATTCTGCCCAATCTCATCCATGATGTGCGCATAGGCTGTTCCACCCCGCTGGCCCTCCTGCCAGAGCTTAAGATGCTTAGACAGATACCATTCTGGCTGGCCTGCCAGATGAGGATAGTAGGGATTGCCAGCCCCTGGCTTAGACGCGTGACAGCTTTGGCAGGCTGGGATTTTGCGCAAGCCAATCCCCTCGACCGCAATGCGTCTGCCAAGCTCCAGCATCGCCTCTCGACCAGACGGCGGTCCCGACGTCGCGGTTGTCGGGACGACCGCATGAGATCGATCGCCTTCACCTTCCAGGATGCCCGCCTCGTCCTGCCACGAAACAGGTGGCGTGGCCACGTCCCCGCCTGCTCTGCTGTCCGAAGCTGGATCTGCAACTGGAGCCTCGGTCGCTGGAGCGAGAATGGTCTCGGGCAACGCAGTGACGCGATCTGCGGCAACCACTGCGGGCTGTGCCGCATAATAGCGCGCGACTGCCTCAAGCACGTCTGGAGCATAACGCCGTGCGGGCGGCTCCATGAAGCCGCTCTGCCTGTCGCCACGCGAAAAAGCCTGAAGTGTTGCCAGAAGATAAGGCGCCGGTTGACCGGCAATGATCGGGAACACGTCCTGCGCCTTGCCGTCTCCTCGGCCCAGACCGTCGAGACCGTGGCAGCGGGCACAATCGACCAGTGCATTCTCGACAGTGCTGCCGAGCCCCGCCGTGGTTTCCCCCCCTGCTCCCAGATCAGCATCGGTGACGCCACCGCCGAGCGCCAGCTCCGCATATTTGGTTGGTGTCAAGCCCGGCAGAGCCCGCAGGAAGGCTACCTGGGCCCAGACCTCATCGTCCCGCTCCTGCGCCGGCCACGCCGGCATACCAGAGAACTTGATCCCGTTTTTGACGATCCAGAAGAGCTCCTCATCGCTCCATTCTGAAACCTTTTCCTCCAGCCTTGGCGGGCTGGGCACCATCTCCTCCACAACAGGAGACTGCGCCACACCGGGCGCCGCGTGGCATCCCGCGCAGCCGGTGGCGTAGTGCCCTGCGGCGCGGCGAATGAGCGACGGGTCGCTGAGGTTAAGATCCTCCGGTTTGGAAACCAGCATCGACTGGGTCTCGACCGCATTCTCCATGGTCCAGCCGAGAAACCAGTGAACCACGCTGTAATGGCCCGACGAGGCGGCGATAGAGACAAATCCCGTCCAGCCGATCAGCAGCGCGCCCGCCAAGCCGAGGCCAGCCACGGCCGCAACCTTCTTCCAGGTCAGCACGATCTCTATCCGCATCGTGGTCCACCCCTGCGGTTCAACCCTGAACTCATCGGCAATCCCCAATAAGAAGAACCGGCATGGTCTCAAACAGCACCGCGGCGAATGACAGCCCCGCCAGAAGCAGGGTCGAGAACTCCAGGAACCGCTCTCGCGCCTCGCAGCTGTCCTGGTTGGTGCGAAAGCCACCGCCATCTGCCCGCCACTCCTGCCACGAGCGGCGCACAATGAGCCCAATCAAGACGAGCGAGACCAGGGTCACCACCCCGATGGCCAGCCGCGTGCCCCCGATGTCTTCGAAGGGATCTGCGTTGGGGGCACAGCGATAGGCGGCGAGGAGATAGCTGAAGAGAAAGTGGAAGCCCCAGATGGTCGGTGCGGCGATCAGCGTCCAGAGATTGTCCTGTGTCTTGCCGAAAATCTGCATTCTGGCCTCACACCGACATCGGGAAGTAAGCGAGGGTTACGACGGTAAGCAAGGCGGTCAATCCCATGAAATGCCAGTAGAGTGCAACGTTTGAGAGGTCGATATCGTGCTTGGGCGTCATCTGCCCTGCTAAAGAACGGGCAAGGCAGTAGCAAAGCATCAGGCTCCCGACGCCGCCATGGGTGGCCGTCCATATGGCCAGGACCCAGACCGTTGCCGGGTAGACATGCGCCGAGGGATCGAGCCCCGTGATGTAGGGGGCCCACAGAAGTGCCACGCTTGCGCCGAGCGATAGGACGATCCCACCCGCCATCAAAACACGGGC
The DNA here is from genome assembly GCA_046314035.1 of Pseudorhizobium sp. Classification (GTDB taxonomy): domain Bacteria; phylum Pseudomonadota; class Alphaproteobacteria; order Rhizobiales; family Rhizobiaceae; genus Neorhizobium. The sequence continues at coordinate 18,856 of JBKBXP010000021.1, forward strand.
AAGGCCGACACGGGCGGACCGGTTTGAGCGGCGGGCGAGAAGGGCCGCTGCCCAGGCCGCACCAAACAGGATCAGAGCGACAGTCGGCCACAGCACACCGGGACCGGCGCTGGCCGGCGGAGGGAAGTCCACATGGATGGTGAAGAAATAGTAGTATCCGAAGATCAGACCAACGAACGCCGTGGTATCACCAAACATGGTGATGAACATCGCCCACCAGCCGATCGATTGCGGACCCGACTCGTAAAGCGGCAGGGTGAGGCCAAGGCCTACGTCTTTCTCGCGCGTCTCGGGGATCTGCGCCGTGCCAAGCCAGAGCCAGGCGATGATCGACATGATTGACAATACCAACGCCACGATCGTTGCAAGCCACCAGTGGAAGGTGGCGAAGATGAACACCGCGCCGGTGAAAATGGCCGCTATCATGGGCATGAAGCTTGGGCCCGGGACGCGCAAACATTGCAGGGGAGAGCCATCAAGCACGGATGTGATCAGGGTCTCACGTTTCATGTCGGCGGCATCGGCCAAATAGAAACGTCCCTTGTCGACGTCGTCGATGAAGTTTGGCTGCTCCCAAATCGGATAGCGAGAGGTCACGATCGGCACAGAGCGAACGCCCCATTTTTCGCCAGGCATCTCCGTAAGCCACTCAAGCGTGCCGGCGTTCCACGGGTTGCGTTTGGCATAGGGCTCTGTCTTGCGTGGACGCAGCACGTCCCAGACGATGACCAGGAAGCCGGCTGCAAACACAAAGGCGCCGACGCTTGAGACAAAGTTGACGACCCCAAGCCCCATGCTTTCGGGATAGGTCCAGACGCGTCGCGCCATGCCGGCCAGTCCGGAGTAATGCATTGGCATGAATGCCACGTTGAAGCCGACGAACATGAGCCAGAACGCGATCCTGCCGAGCCTATCTGAAAGGTGTCTGCCACCAACGATCGGCCAGTAATAATAGATCCCCGCCGACAACGGAAACAGCATGCCGCCGATCAGCACGTAGTGCAGGTGAGCGACGATGAAGTAGGTGTCGTGGGCCTGCCAGTCGAAAGGCACCAACGCCACCATCACGCCTGTGAGCCCTCCGATCACGAATGTCGCCAATGCGCCGGAGACGAACAGCATCGGCACCGAGAAGATAACGCGGCCGGTCAGCAGCGTGGCGATAAAGACGAAGATTTGCACCCCCGTCGGAATCACCACGGCTTCGGACGCAGCAGAGAAAAAGCCGAGCGAAATCGATGGCAGGCCGGTGGTGTACATGTGGTGCACCCAAAGCCCGAAGGAGATGAAGCCTGTGCCCACGGCTGCAAGCACGATCCACGAATATCCGAGGATGGGCCGCTGCGCAAAGGTTGGCACAATCATCGCCACGAGCGCAATCGCCGGCAGGAACACGATGTAGACTTCAGGGTGGCCGAAGATCCAGAACAGATGCTGCCAAAGCAGCGGGTCGCCGCCGCGACTTGGATCAAAGAACGGCCAGTCGAACAACCGCTCGAGCTCAAACAGGATATCTCCGGCGATCAGCGGCGGGAAGGCGAACAGGATCATGCCTGCCACCACCAGCACGTACCAGCCATAAAGCGGCATGAGGTTCAGCCGCATCCCGGGTGGCCGGCATTTTAGCGTTCCGACGATCAACTCGACGGCTGCGGCAATCGAGGCGACCTCGATGAACGACAGGCCCAGCAGCCAGATGTCCGGTCCGTAGCCCGGGGTATACTGCTCCCTGGTGGTCAGCGGCGGATACATGAACCACCCAGCGTTCGGTGCCGCATCGAAGAAGATCGCGCCGCACACGAAGACGCCGCCGATCACAAAGCACCAGAACCCGAATGCCGACAGGCGCGGGAACGGCAGATCGCGGGCGCCGAGCATCTGCGGCAAGAGAATGATGGCCACCGCTTCGAAGATCGGGACCGCAAAGAGGAACATCATCGCCGTGCCGTGGAGGGTGTAGACTTGGTTGTAGAAAGTGGCCGACAGAAAATCGTTGTCGGGCACAGCAAGCTGTACCCGCATCATCAGTGCAAGCACGCCGGCAAACAGCATGAATGCAAACGCCGCGGCTGTGTACCAAATTCCCACTTCGGTGTTGTTGACAGCCGACCAGTAGCGCCATCCCTTAGGCGCCGCCCAGACCGTTCGCAGCCGCTCTTCCTGGCCGCGGCGAACATCTTCGTCATCCTGGTTCGGCCGCCCGGATGGTTCCAAGGTGGATTGCGTCATTTCAGGCTCCCCAGCCATTGCGACATCAGGGCGACATCCCCGTCCGGCAGAACACCGAAGGCCGGCATTTCTGCTCCCGGCTTTAGGTGGTCGGGTGAGGCGATGAAGGCTGCAACATTCTCCTCCGTCATGGCGAGAAGACCGGCCGCGATCGTACGGCGGCTTGCAACATGGGTTAAATCCGGGCCGATGCCTCCCTGAGCCGGCGTGCCCCTGACACTGTGGCACCCGCCACAGCCGTTTTGCAGGAACAGGCTCAGTCCGGCGCCATCGTCGATCGCTGCAGGTTTGGCTTGCGCTTCCACGTAGTGTTCAAATTCGCTTTCGGAGACGACGACCACCCGCAGCCCCATTTGCGCATGGGCGGTTCCACAAAATTCTGCACAGGCGCCGTTGAAAACACCAAGCCTGGTTGGCTCCAGAACAAGTCGGTTCACGCGACCGGGAATCGCGTCCATCTTTCCTGCCAGCGCTGGAACCCAAAACGAATGAATGACATCCGGGCTTCCCAGAAGAACTTCTGTCCGCTTGTTGACCGGCAACCAGATCTCGTTGGCACTTGGGACCCCGCCCTGCGGCAGGTTTCTGACGACGCCAGGGGCGCCCTCGATGTCATAGGCGATGCGCCACCAGAAACGCTCCCCCGAGACTGCAATGGTTGGCCCATCTGCCGGGCGACGAAGCTCCGGCATCATCCTGAGCCCGAAAAACAGCAGCGCGGCGAGCACCACCACCGGGAACACGCATCCGCCCCAGATGATAAGGCGCACGCCCGTCTTTTCGGAATGCCGGTCGGGATCACCCTTCAACGCATAGTAGCTCAGGCCCATGACGACACTCCAGATGGCCACGGCGCCGACCATCAGGACCCAGAAGAGGCCAAGAACGCGTGTCGCTTCGAC
>JBKBXP010000022.1:0-21608 GCA_046314035.1 Pseudorhizobium sp.
CCTGCAGGTAGTCATGCAGATGCGGACCCTCGCTGGTGATCCCGTTGTCGACCTGCTTTCCGATCAGGTCGATGACGTCCATTCGAAAGCCGGCGATGCCCCGGTCGAGCCACCAGTTCATCATGCGGTAGATCTCCGCCCGCACTTTCGGGTTCTCCCAGTTGAGATCCGGCTGCCGGCGCGAGAAGAGATGCAGGTAGTATTCACCCGTTGCCGGATCGAGCGTCCAGGCGGGGCCGCCGAAGGTCGAATCAAGGTCGGTCGGCAGTCCACCCTCCTGAGAGGGAGTGCGCCAGATGTAATAGTCGCGGTAGGGGCTGTCCTGGGAACTGCGCGCCTCCCGAAACCAGGGATGTTCATCGGATGTGTGGTTGACGACGAGATCGAGGAGAATGCCGATGCCGCGCTTCCTCGCTTCCGCCACCAGCCGATCGAAATCGGCCAGCGTCCCGAACTCCGGAGCAATGTCCTGATAGTCGGAGATGTCGTAACCGTTGTCATCCATGGGCGACTTGAAGATCGGCGAAAGCCAGATCACCGTGGTTCCGAGCGACTGGAGATAGTCCAGCCGGGATATGATGCCCGGGATATCGCCGACGCCGTCGCCATCGCTGTCGCAGAAGCTGCGCGGATAGATCTGGTATACGGTGGCGGTGTGCCACCATTTCCGATCGATCTCCGGCGTACCAGGCGGCTGGAGGGCGGGCTGGTTCATGAGCGGTCTCCGTCGTTCAAGGCTGTCTTCGACGAACGCCGGATCGGCAGGAGGGTTCCCCTTCTTAGGGAACATCGGACTAGCCGAACTGTTGGAGCAATTGGAGCAAACAGCACTGCAAGGAGGTTCCTATGAACAGCAAGCTTCCTCCGGTACCGGAAGACAACCGCAGCCATAAGGGCGCAGGCGAACCGGCACATGCAAACCCATCCGAGGGTGGCACGGTTGATCCTGGCGGCAAGAACTTCGACAAGCAGGGCCAGCAGGGAAATACCAAGGTCAATACCACGAACCAGGGTTACCAGCAGGATCGCTGAAGGTTCGGTCCACCTGAGCAAGTGCCGACCGGCCACGAGGATTTCTGGGCTTCCTCCGCTTGACGGATCAGGCCATTCCGGCGGCATGACCAGAAGATGGCGTGCCGTAATCGCCTGCCTCTTGGCTGGTCGAAACGCGATTGCGCCCACCTTGCTTGGCCTGGTAGAGGGCGCTGTCGGCGCGGCGTAAAAGCTCGTCGGTCGTGGTCTTCCCATTCGGCACCAGACTGAGGACGCCTATGCTGATCGTCTGCCTGTGAGGGCTGCCGACAAGCGACGAGATGTCCATCGATTTCACGGCAAGCCGTGCCTGTTCGGCCGCGCGCAGAGCTTCCGACAAACCCGTTCCGGGCATCAGGACCGCAAACTCCTCGCCGCCGTAGCGTGCCACGAGACTTCCTTCAGCCCAGTCACAGGACGCCAAGGCTGCCCCCACCATCTTCAGGCATGCGTCACCTGCCTGATGACCGTAGGTGTCGTTGAACATCTTGAAGTGATCGACGTCCATCAGCAACAGTGAAAGCGGCAACTGCTTTTCGACCGCCGACCTGAGCGAGGTGGCCATTCGTTCATCGAGCTGACGTCGGTTGGCCAGTTCGGTGAGACTGTCGGTGGTCGCAAGGACCGCCAGCTTCCGATTGGCAACTTCGAGCTCGCTGTTCTTCTCCAGAATCTGCCCGAGCAGGGTTTCCGACAAGCGCTCGGCCTCAAGTTGCCGCAGCCTCAGCTTCACCATCATCAGGATGAAAGAAGTGAGGAAGGCCAGATAGATCGCGGCAGCCACAGGGACGAGATGGGTGCCGTCCGCAAAGGCGACGGCGCTCATCGGGCCCACGACAAACAGGATGTTGAAGACGGCCGTACCCGGCATCATGTAGGCGCGCGCCGCAACCCCCTGCATGATCGCGCAGGCCACGGCAACGGCGAGCAGTTGCGTGCTCTGCGTGGCGCTAACCAGAAGAATGCCGCCTGCCAGGCCGTAGCTTGCGCCGGAAAAGAGCGACCCGGCGACGAAGCGGTTGATCCACACCTGCTGCAGGGGCCCCGGCTGCCTCCGGTTAAAACGCCACTGCAGCGCCGACCTGATTGCAAAGGCCAAAAACAGCAATGCAACGGCGACAGCCGCATTCTGATATGCGCCTGCCATGGCAGCGTTTGTCGCCACGAGGATCATTCCGGAGGTTGCCGCAAGATGCGGCTTGACGCTGAAGAGCTCCGCCAGGGTTGCCTGCTTCTGCTGATCCGAGCTGATGTCGGCTCCGGAAATGAGGAAGGGGTTCAACATCGATAGTGCAGGCATAGATCGGTACTCCCTGCCGAAGACTTAGCGATCTCGTGTTAACGGAACGTAAGGAGATGGTCAGCGGCAAGAACAGCCCGCACCGCGCAGGCTGTTCTATGGTGTTGACCGAGGAGAAGGAAGTGGCGGCGAGAACCGGGCTAGCGTAAGAGGCTTTGAGCGCCGTCGACGTAAATGGGGACACCGGTCACGTGGCGGGCCCGGTGCGACGCCAGGAAAAGGATCACGTCTGCAACGTCAACGGATGCGCCCGCCGTGCCGTCGGTCAATGGGATATCACCCTCCGGCCACGTGACGGGAACGGCGGTTTCGTCCTGATCCCGGATATGGGTATTGTCGTCGATCTCGGTGGCGATCTTGCCGGGGCAGACAGCGTTGATGCGGATCTTGTGGCGCCCGAGCTCTACCGCAAGCTGCTGTACCATCGCCACCTGAGCCGCTTTGGTTGCCGAATAGGCGGTGGCGCCGGGCGAAGTGAAGGTGCGATTGCCATTGATGGACGAGACAATGATGATCGAGCCGCCGCCGTGCGCCTTCATGTGCGGCACCGTGGTGTTCAGCGTCAGATAGGTGCCGCGCAGGTTGACACGAATGGTCTGATCCCATTCCTCCGGCTTCAGGTCGTCTATCGGCGCCCAGACGCCATTGATGCCGGCATTGGCCACAACAATGTCCAACCTGCCGTAGACCTCTACGATCCTGTCCGCCGCAGCCCGCATGGCTGTCTCATCGGCGACGTCGGCTTCCAGCGCCATGGCGATGCCGCCTCTGGACGTGATCTCCACCACCGTCTCGTCAAGCTCGCTGCGCGTGCGGCCGAGGACGCCGACCTTGGCGCCCTCCCGTGCCAGCGTGACCGCGGTTGCCTTGCCGATGCCGGATCCGCCGCCCGTTACCAATGCTACCCGTGCCTGAAGTTCCATGCCGCTCATCTCTCTGCTGTTTGCTAGCCGCCCGTGTGGTGGCGGTCGAGCTTGTGGGACAGATCTAGGCGTCTGGCTCGCCGTCCAGAATCTCGAGCCCAGTCCTGTATTTGCTGCCATCGCGGCCAACGCGCACGGCTTCTGCCAGATTGTCGGTGAGGTCAGCCCGCTTGACTGTTTTAGCCAGAGTATTCTGTGCGCCGCGGCGGACAAGGTCGGCATGGTCCTCGCCCGGACGTTTCGTCAAAGCGTCGACAGCTGCGATGACCTCCTCGTCAAAACCTTCGTCGTGCAAGCGAGCAAGGTTCCAGTCCGGCGCGCGCTCCAGGACGTCGTGCAGCCAGGCCACCGTCGTCTCCGTATCCCCTGAGACGGCGCCGGCGACCCGCGATACATGATCGATCACGAGGCCGCCGGTCTTCTTGACCTGTCCCTGAAGAGCCTGCTCGGCGATTCGCCGTGCCTTATCGACCGCTGCCGTCATGGCGAAACTCCTCCAAAGAAGCCGGTCATCGTGCATGCGGTTCGTAGATCCGCGGATCACGACAAGACAATCTCACCGTCCTCTTCGCCCTGCCAATAATGGATCCGGGTCGCACGGACCTTGATCATGGCCACGCCCGGGGTCTCGATACCGTTCTCGAACCATTTATCGAGGTCCGGGTTCCAGTGGTCCTTGAAGGCGGAGCGATCCCTGATGACTTCGGCCATTCCTTCCACCGCGATCAGGAAGTGCTTGTCGCCTTGGAGCCCGAGGGAGACATTCGGGTTCCGCCCGATCTCGCCGATCATGTGGGAGTCCTCCCACGTGAAATAGTAGGAGTTTCCATCGTAGTCGACGTCGCGATTGTTGCTCATGGGACGGGCGGCGATCGCCCCGTTTTCGGCATGGGTGGACAGCATCGTGATGTCGATGTCGCGCATCACGGCGGCTATGTCGGCAAGCGTCTTGGTCATCGGGAGGCTCCATTTCTGATGCCGCCACAACGGCAGATCGTGCGCATCTGTTCCGCCCTGCTTCCCGACATTGAACCTGTCAGCTTTTCGGGCGTTGTAGGGCCATCAATCTTTTGGAGACCGATCTTGGACATCATCCGTATTCTGCTCGCCTTCCTGCTGCCCCCGCTTGGCGTCTTCCTTCAGGTGGGCCTGGGGCTGCACTTCTGGCTCAACATCCTGCTGACGCTGTTCGGCTGGGTTCCCGGCATCATTCACGCGCTGTGGGTGATCCTCAAGAAGTAACGCCTGAGGGCGGCGGGTTCACCAAGAGTTGAACCTGCCGCCCTGCCACGCGGTCACATGCCGGACGTCCTGTGTTAGGGTTAGCCACCGACGCTGTGAGGTGGCCATGCTTGCAACAGTTGCATTATTGCTCAGCTTTTCGACCATGCCTGCCGTGCTTGCCCAGTCCACCGGTGCCGGCGAAGTGGATGTCGAACTGGTTCTTGCCGTGGATGTCTCGCGCTCGATGGACTACGAGGAAATTCGGATCCAGAGGGAAGGCTATGTGGCCGCGCTCCGTCATCCCGACTTCTTCAACGCTGTCCGCAACGGTCTGATCGGAAAGGTCGCCATCAGCTACTACGAATGGGCCGGCACGGTCGACTCAAGCTCGGTCGTGGATTGGCAACTGATCGAAACCGCCGAGGACGCCCAGTCCTTCGCCGCCAAGCTCGAAGAACGCCCGATCGGGACGCAGAGGCGTACATCGATTTCCGCAGCCATTTCCCAGGGTGCCCGGATGCTTCTCTCGAACGAGTTCCGAGGGATGAGGCAGGTGATCGACATCTCGGGGGACGGCCCCAACAACGTCGGTCAACCGGTCGCGCCCGTGCGCGACAAGGCGGTCGAGGCGGGCATCATCATCAATGGCCTGGCGATGATGTTGCGCCCATCCGGCAGCGGTAGTTCCCTCGATAGCTACTATGGCGACTGCGTCATTGGCGGGCCCGGCTCCTTCGTGCTGCCTGTCCACAGGATGGAGGATTTCGCCACCGCGGTCCGGCGCAAGCTGGTTCTGGAGATCAGCGGCAGGACACCTGACCCCCAGTTTCGGAGAGCCGCGGACGAGGCTGTCGACTGTATGATGGGCGAGCGCCAGTGGCGGAATTTTCTCGATCGCTGACATCTGCTGCGAAACTTCTCCGCTCTTAACGCGACCGGCTTACGTCACCAAGCCGATGTCGGTGTGCTGTCCGGATGAAGGCGCTCCGACTCGTCGCAGCAATCTCGCTGTAACCCTCTTCCAGAGGTCTTGACGGTTCAGAGGCCGCGGCTACCTATGGTCCGATGAGCAAGGACGGCATTGTGGGCGAACAGCTTTTTGAGGAACTTGCCGACAATGCTCCGGTGATGATCTGGCGAGCCGGCGTGGACGGGCTCTGCGACTTCTTCAACAGGCCATGGCTTGAGTTTACCGGCCATTCGCTGGAACTGGAGCTTGGGGCAGGATGGACGCAAGGGGTTCATCCCGACGATCTGGACCGTTGCCTCAAGGTCTATCGCTCCGCTTTCGAGAGGCGAGAGCCGTTCTCCATGGATTACAGGCTGCGAAGGCACGACGGGATCTATCGATGGATCCTGGACAACGGCAAGCCGTTCGAGCGCGATGGCAGGTTTGCGGGGTATTTCGGATCCTGCGTCGACGTGCACGACCGCAAGGAACTGGAAGACACTCGCAGAGATCTGATCGGTGAACTCAATCACCGGGTAAAGAACACGCTCGCCACCGTTCAGGCGCTGGTGCGCCAAAGTCTGGCTTCGGCTCCGACGCCGAAAGAGGCGGAGCAGCGGCTCACGTCACGCTTGATGGTCCTCTCGCGAACGCAGGAGTTGCTGGCCGACAACAGCTGGCGGGGCACAGAACTCAAGCTGCTCGCCGAGCGCATTCTCGAGATCACGGCTCCAGACGGCGGGCGCATGAGCGTGAAGGGGCCCGACGTCTTCATCGTGCCAGCGAGAATGCAGTCGTTTGCCATGGCGCTGGGAGAGCTTGGCCTCAATGCGCGCCAGCATGGTGCCTGGTCGTCGAACGAAGGTCGGGTGGAGCTTCAGTGGGACTGGCTTGAACCTGGCCGGCTGCACCTCAGGTGGCGCGAGCAGCAGGGGCCAGCCGTGACCGCACCACGAAAACGCGGTTTCGGGCTTCGCCTCCTACAGGGAATGCTGCCCTCTGAAGGTGGCGGTAAAACCGAAATACACTTCGATCCGCAAGGCGTCATTTGCGATATCACGCTGACGATCGCGATGTCGCCGGACTTCAGCGGGCCATCATGATGACGGCTTTCCTCGCAGGCGGTGACCTGGTGGTGGCGAAAGACCGGCCCATGCCGTGCTGGAAAAGGATGCAGTTGGCGGAAGGCGCGCGAGAATGACCGGACGCGGCGAGGCTCAACGGCAATATTCGGCCGAGCCCCACGACCCACGCAGGTTCCTTGTCGGCCTGGCACGCGGCGGGGCGGGAGCGCTGATCTTCGGCCTGCCGATGCTCATGACGATGGAGCTCTGGTCCCTCGGCTTTTACATCGAGCGCTACCGGCTGCTTCTCCTGATGCTGGTGAACATACCGCTGCTTGTGGTCTTGTCGCACCGCATCGGATTCGAAGAGACTACCACCTGGGCGGAAGCGGTGCGGGATGCAACGGTCGCCTATGCCGTGGCCATCGCCATGAGTGCCGCAGTCCTGTTTCTGCTGGGCGTCGTGACGGTGGATGTGCCGGCGACGGAGCTGGTCGGGAAGATTGCGATCCAGGCGGTGCCTGCCAGCATCGGGGCCCTGCTCGGACGCTCGCAGCTTGGCGGCCACGAGCACGACGAGCCCGCGGAAGAGGACGCCGGGGAAGATGAAGAAGTCGCCACCAGCTACGGCCGCGAGCTGTTCCTGATGGCGATCGGCGCCCTTTTTCTCAGTCTCAACGTGGCACCGACCGAGGAGATCATCCTAATTTCCTACAAGATGACGCCATGGCATGCCCTTGCCACCCTGGCAGTCTCCATCCTGATCATGCACGCCTTCGTCTATGCGGTCGCCTTCCGGGGTGCGCATCAGCTCGAGGAGGGTACGCCACGCTGGCATGCGGTCGTACGCTTCACCCTGCCGGGCTATGTCATCGCGCTTGCGATCAGCCTCTATGTCCTTTGGACCTTCGGTCGGCTGGACGACATCGCCTCGACGCAAGTGCTGATGGCAGCCATCGTTCTTGGTTTTCCCGGGGCCATCGGCGCTGCCGCAGCCCGCCTGATCCTGTAGGACACCGCATGACCGTCTCCTCGAAAAACAAAAATGTAGAGGCCAGCAAGCCGGATTGGCTCGAGTGGACGACGGGTACAGTTTCCGCGCTTCTTGTCGTCGGCATCATCGGCTGGATTGCCGGGCAGGCCATCCTGAATGAGGAGACGCCGCCGGAATTCCGCCCTGAAATCCTCTCCACTCAGCAGGTGGCGGGCGGCTTCCGGGTGGATTTCGAGATCTTCAACGACGGATCGACCACCGCTGCAACCGTCGAGGTCCGCGGCGAAATCATGGAGGGCGGCAGCCCAGTCGGAGAGGCCCAGGTTACGTTCGATTACGTGCCGGGGAAATCGAGCGCCACCGGAGCGCTCCTGTTCGTCGAGAACCCAGCCGGACGGGACATCCGGATCCGTGCCATCGGCTATACCGAGCCCTGACCCGCTTTCAGTAAGGCAGTCCGACGTAATTTTCCGCCAGCGCTGTAGAAGCAGCCGTCGAATGCACCAGGTAGTCGAGTTCCGCTTCCTGGATCTTCTGGCCGAAGTCTCCGGTGTCGGGAAAGCGGTGCAACATCATAGTCATCGACCAGGAAAAGCGCTCTGCCTTCCAGACGCGCTTGAGAGCTCGCGGCGAATAGGCATTGATGCCTGCAATAGACTGCTCGGTGTAGAACTCCTGCAGCCCTTCGAAGAGATAATGGACGTCGCTGGCGGCGAGGTTCAGGCCCTTGGCGCCGGTCGGCGGGACGATATGGGCTGCATCACCCACCAGGAAGAGACGTCCGAAGCGCATCGGCTCGGCCACGAAGGACCGCAGCGGGGCGATGGATTTCTCGAATGACGGCCCGGTGACCATGGCCTCGGCATGGGCGGACGGCAGGCGACGGCGCAGTTCGTCGTAGAAGCGGTCGTCGCTCCAGTCCTCGATCTTCTCATCCAGGGCGCACTGGATGTAATAGCGGCTGCGGGTTTCCGAGCGCATCGAGCAGAGGGCAAAGCCGCGCGGATGGTTGGCGTAGATCAGTTCGTGGCTGACCGGCGGAACGTCGGCGAGGATGCCGAGCCAGCCGAAGGGGTAGACCTTCTCGAAGGTCTTGATCGCCGCTTCAGGAACCGACTTGCGGCTGATGCCGTGGTAACCGTCGCAGCCCGCGATAAAATCGCAGTCGATGCGGTGGGTGGTGCCGTCCATCTCGTAGGTGACGTAGGGCTGCTCGCCTGCGAAACCGTGCGGCGTGACATTGCCGGCTTCGTAGATCGTGACGCCGCCCGTCGCCTGGCGCTTGTCCATCAGGTCGTGGGTGACTTCCGTCTGGCCGTAGACCATGACGCGCTTGTCTGTCAGGCCATGGAGGTCGATCCGGTGATCCTGCCCGTCGAAGGCCAGAAGGACGCCCTCGTGCGGCAGTCCTTCCGCGTGCATTCGAGCGCCGGCGCCGGCGCAGTCCAGAAGACCCACCATCCCCTCCTCGAGGACACCGGCCCGCACCCGGCCGAGAATGTAGTCCTTGCTCACCCTGTCGATCACGACGTTGTCGATGCCGGCGTTGGTGAGCAACTGTCCGAGCAGCAGGCCCGAAGGCCCGGAGCCGATGATGGCGACCTGGGTGCGCATGTGATGGATCCTCCCTGAACTTGCGAAATGCTAATCGGAGGGTAGCGCAGCGGAAATGGACTTTCGCATCCTGTTATGGGACAAATCGAACATGGAAAAGAATAGGCGGGCAATCGCTCGACAGGTGCCGAGTTATGACCTCTATGGCGAAGAAGGCGCGCAACGTCCTGATTTCTGGGTGCATTGCGAGACCATCGCTGCGCGCAGCAGCACCTATCAGTGGGAAATCGGGCTGCATCGTCACGAGCGGCTGTTCCAGCTCCTGTACATTCGCAACGGCGCCGGCGACGCCATCTTCGACGGGAGGACGGTCACGCTCGCGCCTCCGTGCATCGTGGTGATGCCACCCGGAATCAGCCACGGCTACCGGTTTTCCCGTGACGTGGAAGGTTTCGTCATCACTGTCGTTGCCGATCAGCTGCGGTTGATCGCCGAGCTCCAGAAGCGGCCTCAGGATGGGCTGGCGATCCCTCAGGTTCTGTCGCCGAAGGGGGAAGACGGCGGATACATCGATGCGACCATCCTGCGGATTGCCGAAGAGTTCGAGGCGCGACGAACGGGCCGCAACGATCTCATCGATGCCTATATCACCACGGTGCTGATGCTGATTGGCCGTCGTGCGGCGCCACAGCTTTCCGATGCCGGGAAGAATGCGCGCCAGCTCCGGGTGGAGATGTTGAAGGAACTGATCGGCAGGCACTTTCGCGAACATCTGCCGGCGGCACATTATGCCCGGCTTCTCAATCTTTCGCCGACGCATCTCAATCGCATCGTGCGCGAGGTGACGGGGGCGTCGGTGCATGATCTCATCATGGAGCGTGTCATCGACGAGGCGCGGCGGGCACTGGTGTTTACACCCTCCAGTATCCAGCAGGTCGCAGACGCCCTCGGCTTTTCGGATGCCGCCTATTTTTCCCGCTGTTTCAGGACCAGGACCGGTCAGACACCCGGGACCTTCCGCCGGAACGAGCGGCAGAAGCTCAGCGAGGCGTGACTATCGGATGAGGATCGCGCGGAAGTCATTGACGTTTGTGCCAGTCGGGCCGGTGACGAAAAGATCGCCGATCGCCTCGAAGCCGGAATAGCTGTCGTTGCCGGCAAGAAGTGTGCGGCCATCGAGGCCGGATGCCCGCAAGCGCCTTACCGTCGTGCCGTCAACGAAGGCGCCGGCATTGTCTTCCGATCCGTCGATGCCATCGGTGTCGGCGGCAAGCGCCGTCACTGGGTAGCCGTCGATTGCCCGGGCAAGCGCCAGAGCGAATTCGCCGTTGCGACCGCCGCGGCCGCCTTTTCCGCGCAGGGTCACCGTAGTCTCGCCCCCCGACAGCAGGACCGATGGCCGAGGGAAGGGCTGGGCGCGCTGGGCCACCTCCCGGGCGAGGGCTCCATGCACCAAAGCCACGTCGCGCGCCTCACCTTCGATGGAGTCCGAGAGGATGAAGGGCTGAAGACCGTGATCCCGGGCTGTTTTTGCGGCCGCTTCCAGCGAGACGCCTGCCGAGGCCACCACATGATGCTCATGGCGGGCAAAAGCGGGGTCATCCGGATGCGGCGCATCGGCTGCGGAGGACCGAAAATGCGCGGCGATCCTGTCCGGCAGTGGTAGGCGATACTGCTCGATGATATCCAGCGCATCCTGCCGGGTCGTGGCATCCGGGACAGTCGGACCGGAGGCGACGAACGCGGGATTATCTCCCGGAATATCCGAGACGATGAGGGTCACGACCCGTGCCGCCGTGGCGGCAGCCAGGCGGCCGCCCTTGATGGTGGAAAAATGCTTGCGCACGACATTCATCGCCGAGATGGGGGCGCCGGAGGCGAGCAGGACCTCGTTCAAAGCAATCTCGTCCACGAGCTCGAAGCCCTCGGGTGGGGCGGGCAGGAGAGCAGAGCCGCCGCCGCAGACCAGGGCGATGACGAGGTCATCCTCGCCGAGACCGCCGATACTCTCCATCAAGCGACGGGCACCGGCAAGGCCGGCCTCGTCCGGAACGGGATGCGCGGCTTCGATAATCTCGATGGAGCGGGTCCGGCAGCCGTACCCATAGCGGGTGACGACGATCCCGGAGAGCGGTTTCGGCCAGAGGCTTTCCAGCGCCGCCGCCATCTGCGCTGCACCCTTGCCGGCGCCAACCACCACCGTGCTACCCCGCTTCGGCGGATCGGGCAGATGCGTCCGGATGCCGTTGAGCGGCTCGGCTGCCGAGACCGCAGCGCGAAACAGCGCCGTCAGCAGATCGCGGTCGTTCATCGGATTCTCCCTCATCGCCTGGCCACTGCCCATCCCATCCCGGCTATATGGTGCCCCTTCGGGTGCCGGAACAAACTCCGGGGCGATGGGTTGTCCGTGGAACCCTGCATTGAGGAGCACGAAAGCATGAGCGAATACCTCACGCAAGCCAGTTATCCGGGCGAAATCGATATCAACGGAAACCGTTCGGCCGTCTCTTACAAGCTCAAGGCGAGCAAGAACGACGATGGCGCTATCCGTGTTGCGATCAGCCTGACGGCGCCAAGGGACTGGCTTCTCAAGCATGGCTTCCGGCACGAGGCGACGCTGCGGCGCCAAGGTGGCGAGACTGTTCCCGTTCGATTCGAAGAGACCTTGAACGTGGCCGACAATGTCGCGGTCACCCTGCGCGCCGATGACGTCGTGTGCGCTGACATGGACGAAATGAATCGGTCATTTCCGGAAGCTGCCAAAGTGTAATTTCGTGAGAGCGCATGCAGACGCGGCGCCTTCAGGACTTCCGATCAAAGACGTGCCTTGGTGCTGCGTGGCGTGGCGAGCAGCAGGTTCGTTTCGCTGGCGGTGATGCCCGGCATCAGGCGGATACGCCTCAGGACGCCGTCGAAATCCGTCAGCGTCGCCGCTCCCAGCTCGGCGATCAGGTCCCAGCGCCCATTGGTGGTGTGGATGGATGAAATCTCGGGGAGGGCTCCCATAGCGGAGATCACCCGATCCGTCACCCGGCCTTCGATCTCGATCATCATGATGCCGCGAACCGGCAATTCCACCGCATCGGCCCGCAGGATGACGGTGTAGCCGATGATGCTGCCGTTTTCCTCCAGCTTCTCCATTCGGCCCCGCACGGTGGCGCGCGATACGCCGATCTCGATGGCGAGGTCGGAAATGCTGCGACGGGCATTGTGGCGCAGCAGCGTGATCAGCTTGCCGTCAAGATCATCCATGTCACTTTGCTCGTTTCTGCTGCCGTTTTGCTAACATTGAAGCAGAAGATTGGCAATTATGGCTGTTCAGATTGCCAGGCCGATATGTTCTTCTGTCGTCAAAGGAGAATCCAATGCATTGCAAATTGATCGGTATACCCCTGCAGGATGGCGCGTCGCAGTTGGGCTGCGAGATGGGGCCCAGTGCCTTGCGCGTCGCCGGGCTTGCGGCGGCGATTGCCGATCTCGGGCATCAGGTGAGCGATCTCGGCAATCTGCAGGCGCCTCCGACACGGGACATCGTTCATGGGAACTCCGCAATCCGCAACCTGCCGGAGATCGTGGCTTGGACGGAATTGCTGGCAGACGTGGCCTATCGCGAAAGTGCGGACGGCATGCCGATCTTTCTCGGCGGCGACCACGCTCTTTCGGCGGGCACAGTGGCCGGCGTCGCTCGCCGCGCCAGCGACGTGGGACGGCCGCTCTTCGTTCTCTGGCTCGATGCCCATACGGACCTGCATTCGCTGACATCTACCGACAGCGGCAACCTGCATGGCGTACCGGTCGCCTATTTCACGGGGGAAGCCGGCTTTGCCGAAACATTCCCGCCGCTCGTGGCGCCGGTCGATACTGCCAATGTCTGCATGATCGGGATCCGTAGCGTCGATCCCGCCGAACGGGCCACCCTTTCGACGAACGATATCACGATCCACGACATGCGCTCCATCGATGAGCATGGCGTCGCGGCCCTGCTGCGCAGCTTTCTCGAGCGCGTAGCGGATGCCAACGGTCTTTTGCATGTCAGCCTGGACGTCGATTTTCTCGATCCGGCCGTGGCACCCGCGGTCGGCACGACGGTGCCTGGCGGCGCCACGTTCCGAGAAGCTCATCTGGTGATGGAAATGCTGCACGACAGCGGCCTCGTCTCGAGCCTCGACCTCGTGGAGCTCAATCCCTTCCTCGACGAGCGCGGGCGCACCGCAACCCTTCTCGTCGACCTGACCGCCAGCCTGATGGGCCGCAAGGTTCTCGACCGTCCGACCAGGAGCTTCTGATGTCGTCCCCGAGCCTCAACCTCGTTCCCTTCGTCAGCGTCGAACACATGATGGATCTTGTGCTCGAGATCGGCATCGACCGGTTCCTGGTGGAGCTTGCCGGCTACATCGAGGACGACTTCCGACGGTGGGAGGACTTCGACAAGACGGCACGCGTCGCCTCCCATTCGACGGAAGGGGTGATCGAACTGATGCCGACGAGCGACGGGCGGCTCTACGCCTTCAAATACGTGAACGGTCATCCGAAGAACACCAGAACGGGCAAGCAGACGGTGACGGCATTCGGCGTCCTGGCCGATGTCGAGACCGGCTATCCGCTCCTGCTCTCGGAGATGACGATCCTGACGGCACTACGCACGGCGGCAACCTCGGCTGTCGCTGCCCGCCATCTTGCGCGGCCCGATGCGCGCACCATGGCCCTGATCGGCAACGGCGCGCAGAGCGAGTTTCAGGCGCGCGCCTTCCACGCCCTGCTCGGCATCGATCGGCTGCGGCTTTACGACATCGATGCAGCGGCAACCGAGCGCTGCAGGTCAAACCTGGCAGGGCTTGGTCTCGACATCCAGACCTGCGACACGGCGGAAGAGGCAGTGGAGGGCGCCGACATCATCACCACGGCCACCGCCGACAAGCAGTGTGCCACGATCCTCTCCGACAACATGATCGGACCGGGGGTGCACATCAATGCCGTCGGTGGCGATTGCCCCGGCAAGACCGAGCTGCATCGCGACATCCTGCTGCGGTCCGATATCTTCGTCGAATACCCGCCCCAGACGCGGATCGAGGGAGAGATCCAGCAACTGGACGATGATCATCCGGTCAGCGAACTCTGGCGCGTCATCATGGGTCAGACGCCTGGCCGCTCGTCCGAAAGTCAGATCACGCTGTTCGACAGTGTCGGCTTCGCAACGGAAGATTTTTCAGCCCTGCGGTATGTGCGGGAGAAACTCCTCGGGACTCGGCATTTCATCGAACTCGATCTGCTGGCAGATCCCGACGAACCCCGCGACCTCTATGGCATGCTGCTGCGCCGTCAAGCCAAGCTGAACCCGCCGCAGCCGGCGGGATGATGGTCGTCTTCAGCGCCGGGGCATGATCTCTTCGGCCGCCTGGCGGATCGTCTGCATCAGGATGGCCTGCGGCGCTGAAGGCGGTGTGTCGGCTTTCAATGTCAGCCCGACGGGGCCTTTCGTCTCGCTCGTATCCACCGGGAGCGCAACAAGCAGTCCTTCGGCAAGATCATTGGACACGACGCCCTGCGAGATGATCCAGACGGCATCGCTGGAGCGGACGAAGGCACGTCCGAAGGCGTGGGACACAGTCTCCACCTGCGTCGGAATATTGCCGACGCCGTTGGCGATCAGCAACTGCTCGACGACCGGGCGGATGACGGATCCGCGGGTCGGCATCAAGACCGGGTAGCCGGGGAGGCCTTCGAAGACCGAGCGACCGCCGTCGAGAAGTGGATGGCCTGCCCGCACGGCAAAGACGACCTGTTCGGAATAGAGGTGCTCGAAGAAAAAGCCGGTCATCTTTTCCGGCGCGGCCAGCCGTCCGACGACGAGATCGAGGTCGCCGACGCGCAGTTGCTCCAGGAGGACGGCGTTCTCACCGGTAACGATCTTGATGCGGCTCCCGGTCGCCTCCTGCAGGAAGAGCGTCATCGCCCGAGGCATGATGCGTGTGGACACCGTCGGCAGCGCTCCGACACGGACGGGGGGTGCGGCGTCGGACAGTTCCTGCGAAACAGAATCGATACCCTGCTTCAGCGCCGACAGGGCTGCGCCGGCGTGCCGCAGGAAGACTTCGCCATAGCGCGTGATGCGGATGCCGCGACCGTCGCGCTCGAAGACAGCGACGCCGAGGGCCTCCTCAAGCTCCCGGATGGTCTTGGTCACGGCGGGCTGGCTGACATGCAGGACATTGGCCGCCTTGACGACGCTCTTCTGCCGGGCAACCTCCAGAAATGTATGCAGGTGACGAAACTTGACCCGGGAATCGATCAACAGTCATAACCCTCCGGTTAATGGAAACGTCCTGAAAGTCATTTTACCTAACCAGAATAATCGGGCATTGTATATCAGGGAGGAATTGGTTCATGCAGTTTGTACGCATCGAAGGCGTCACGATCGCCTATGACGTCATCACGGCGGATCCCGCCAACCCCGTC
Organism: Pseudorhizobium sp.; assembly: GCA_046314035.1. Classification (GTDB taxonomy): domain Bacteria; phylum Pseudomonadota; class Alphaproteobacteria; order Rhizobiales; family Rhizobiaceae; genus Neorhizobium. Next base: position 15,497 of record JBKBXP010000022.1, read on the forward strand.
CTTGTGCTCGTGAATTCGCTCGGCACCGATGCGCGTATCTGGCATTTGGTGGTTCCGAAGCTTGCCGAAGACTTCACCGTCGTCACCTATGACAAGCGCGGCCATGGCCTGTCGGATCTCGGCAATCCGCCGTACCGGATCGAGGATCACGTCGGCGATCTTCTCGGGCTGCTCGACCATCTCGAGTTCTCCAACGCCATTCTCTGCGGCCTCTCCGTCGGCGGGCTGATCGCGCAGGGGCTCTATGCGCAGAGGCCCGATCTGGTCCGGGCGCTGGTGCTTGCGGACACCGCGCACAAGATCGGCACCGCCGAGATGTGGAACAAGCGCATCACAGCCATCGAAGCCGATGGCATCGCGTCCATACTGGACGACATCATGGCCCGCTGGTTCACCGAGCCCTTCCGGGTTCCCGAGAACGCTGCCTACTCCGCCTATTGCAACATGCTGCTTCGCCAGCCGGTCTCCGGCTATACGGGCACCTGCGCGGCAATCCGGGATGCGGATTTCACCAGGCAAGCACAGGCCATTGCCGTTCCTACTCTCTGCATCGTCGGGGAGCAGGATGGATCGACCCCGCCGGATCTGGTGCGGTCGCTTGCCAATCTGATCCCAGACGCAAAATTCGAAGTCATCGAAGGGGCGGCGCACATTCCCTGTGCCGAAGCACCTGCCGCTTTCGCTGCCGTCGTGCGCAGCTTCATCGTCAACGACGTCAAGGACTGAGATCATGGACGACACTCCTTCCCCATCGGAGCGCTACCTGCAGGGGCTGGCGACGCGCCGTTCCGTTCTCGGGGAAGCGCATGTGGATCGTGCGCTGGCCAACGAGACGGATTTCGACCGCCCTTTCCAGAGTTTCATCACCGAAGGTGCCTGGGGAACGCTCTGGTCCGGACCGGGCTTTACCAAGCGAGAGCGATCGATCGTGACGATTGCGCTGCTGGCAGGGCTCGGCCACCATGAGGAGGTTGCCATGCATGTGCGGGCGACTGCACGGACGGGCGCGACGCGGGAGGATATCTGCGAAGCGCTGATGCATGTGGCCGTATACGCCGGCGTGCCGGCAGCCAATCACGCCTTCAAGATTGCCAAGGCCGTCTTTGCAGAGATGGATGCAGAGCAGGAGGCCGGAACGCCAACCGGGGGAGATCAAGATGAGAAATGCACCGCCTGAAACGACGCCCTTCTTCGCCCGTGACCGCGAGATGCAGCCGCCGGCCTATACGCCGTGGTACAAGACGACAGTCCTGCGATCACCGCAGCGGGCGCTGATTTCGCTGGAAGGCACGAAGAGCGAGATCACCGGCCCCGTCTTCGGGCACAGCCTCATCAACGAGACCGACAATGACCTGATCGTCAACTATGCCAAGCCGGGCGAAGGCCCGATCGGCCAGCGGATCCTCGTCCATGGCCGTGTTCTGGACGAGCGCGGCGTGGGGATGGCCGGAGCTTTGGTGGAGTTCTGGCAGGCCAATGCCGGCGGCCGTTACCGGCACAAGAAGGAAAGCTATCTCGCGCCGCTCGATCCCAACTTCGGTGGTTTCGGGCGCACGATCACGGACGAGAATGGCTTCTACTGGTTCAAGACGATCAAGCCTGGTCCTTATCCATGGCCGAATGGTGTCAATGACTGGCGTCCGGCACACATCCATTTCTCGGTCTTCGGCCATGGCTTTGCGCAACGACTGGTCACGCAGATGTATTTCGAGGGCGACCCGCTGATCTGGATTTGTCCGATCGTCAAGACGATCCCGGACGAGGAGGCGATCAAGCGGTTGATCGCGCCGCTCGACATGAACGCCAGCATTCCCCACGACATGAATGCCTACAAGTTCGACATCGTGCTGCGCGGGCGCCGCTCGACACTGTTCGAGAACCGCAAGGAGGGCAACTGACATGGTCCAGCCACTCGGCTATCTGAAGGAATCGGCATCCCAGACGGCCGGCCCCTACGTCCACATCGGCTGCACGCCGAATTTCACCGGCATCCATGGCGTCTATGACAAGGATCTCGGCTCCGGCTCGATGGTTACCGACCAGACGCGCGGCGAGCGGATCACCATCCGCGGCCACGTCTTCGACGGTGCCGGAACCCCGCTCAAGGACGCTCTCGTTGAGATCTGGCAGGCCGATGCGGACGGTTTCTACAACAGCCCCTCCGAAACGCGGGGTACGGCGGATCCGAACTTCTTCGGCTGGGCGCGCTGCCCGGGAGACATGGACACCGGCGAATTTGTCTTCGAGACGATCAAGCCGGGCCGCGTGCCCTTCCGCGACGGCAGGCCGATGGCGCCTCACGTCAACTTCTGGATCGTTGCGCGCGGGATCAATCTCGGCCTCAACACGCGCATGTATTTCTCCGACGAGGAACAGGCGAACCGGGAAGATCCAATCCTGATGCGTGTCGAGCACCGGGTGCGTGTACCGACCCTGATCGGTAGCCGTGACGGGAACACTGTGACCTTCGACATCCACCTGCAGGGTGATAAGGAAACGATCTTCTTCGACATCTGATCGGACGCCGATGACCCTATCCGCCTTCAGCCATCCCTATCTCTGCGGTCTTGTCGGTGACGACGAGACCGCAGAGTATTTTTCCGCAGAAGCGGAGATCGCCGCCATGCTCGGTTTTGAGCGGGCGCTTGCGCATGCGCAGGCTGCGGCGGATCTTGTTCCGGCGGCTGCCGCGGCGCGTATCGGTACCGCCTGCGGTTCCTTTGTGCCGGACATGGACGCCTTGCGCGCCGGCGCGGCCAGGGACGGCGTCGTCGTCCCCGAACTCGTCCGGCAGTTGAAGGCATCCGTCGGCGCCGATGTGGCCACACATGTTCATATGGGCGCCACCAGTCAGGACGTGATCGATACCAGCCTGATGGTGCGGCTGCAGCAGGTGTGCGCGCTGTTCATCGATCGCCTCGACGCCCTCGACCACCTCTTCCGGGATCTCGACGAGAGGTTCGGCGACCGCGCCCTGATGGGGCACACACGCATGCAGGCCGCGATCCTCATCACCGTGGCGGACCGGATCCGGGCGTGGCGGGAGCCGCTGCAGCGGCATCGACACCGTCTCAAGCAATACGCGGCGGAAGGCTTTCCCATTCAATTCGGAGGCGCCGCCGGCACGCTCGACAAGCTTGGGCATAATGGCCCGTCCATCCGCTCCGCCATGGCCAGTGAATTGGGGCTGAGCGATGCGCCGCAATGGCAAAGCCAGCGGGATCGGCTTGCTGAATTCGGAAGCCTCATTTCCTTGATCTCCGGCAGCCTCGGCAAACTCGGGCAAGACGTGGCACTCCTGGCTGAACTCGGGGGCGAAATCGCGCTGGCGGGCGGCGGCGGCTCGTCCGCCATGGCGCACAAGCAGAACCCGGTCGCGGCCGAGGTCCTGGTTTCGCTCGCGCGCTACAATGCCGTGCAGCTCTCGGGCCTGCATCAGTCGCTGGTCCACGAACAGGAGCGATCCGGTGCTGCCTGGACCCTCGAGTGGCTGATCCTGCCGCAGATGGTTGTCGCAACGGGTGCCGCGCTCCGGCTTGCCGGCGAACTGATCGGAAATATCCGCATGCTCGGCCGGGACCAATCATAACCGTTTCGATATGATTCTGCAGTGGTATTTCATTTTACATCACCGGATTGTGTGGCAAGGTTCACGTGCCGAATTGCTGATGCGAGGACGCCCGTACGGGGCGGTCAGCCAAAGGGAGGGAAAGATGAAGAAGCTCATTACCGCGACTGTTGCGGCTTTCGTGATGTCCAGTGCGGCTTATGCCGATACAATCAAGGTCGGTGTGGTTGGTCCGTTTTCCGGGCCGTTTGCCTTGCAGGGCAAAAACTTCAAGGCCGGCATCGACGCCTATTTTGCGCTGAACGGCAATACGGTCGGCGACGATACGATCGAAGTCATCTACCGCGACGTGCCGCAGGCAGATCCGGCGCAGTCCAAGGCGCTGGCCCAGGAGCTGGTCGTCAAGGAAGGCGTACAGTATCTTGCCGGCTTCTACTTCACTCCTGACGCTCTGGCCGCCACGCCGATCCTTGAGCAGGGCAACGTGCCGATGGTGGTGATGAACGCCGCGACCTCGGCGATCGTCACGAAGAGCCCCTACGTCGTGCGCACCTCGTTCACGACCTGGCAGACATCGACCCCGATCGCCAAGGTGGCCAAGGATGCCGGCGTCACCAAGGTGATCTCCCTGGTCAGCGACTACGGCCCGGGCGTCGACGCCGAGAATGCCTTCAAGGCGGCCTTCGAGAAGGAAGGTGGAGAGGTCGTCGAGGCCATCCGCATGCCGCTTTCGACCAACGACTTCTCGCCGATCATGCAGCGGGTGAGGGACTCAGGCGCGGAGGCGGTGTTTGCCTTCCTGCCGTCCGGCCCGACGACGCTCGGCTTCGTCAAGGCGTTCAACGAGAACGGCCTGAAGGACGGCGGTATCAAGCTGTTTGCACCGGGCGACCTGACGCAGGAATCGGATCTGCCGGCGCTGGGCGATTCCGCCCTCGGCATGCAGACCACCTTCCACTATGCGGTTTCGCATGATTCCCCGGAAAACACGGCTTTCGTCGAGGCGGCCCGCAAGGCCATCGGCAATCCGGCGGAGCTGTCGTTCCCGGCGGTTGGGGCCTTCGATGGCATGTATGTCATCACCAAGATGATCGAGGCCACCGGCGGAGAGCAGGATGCCGAGAAGGCGGTCGACGCCGTGAAAGGCCTGTCGTGGACCAGCCCTCGCGGACCGGTCACCATCGATCCGGAAAGCCGCCACATCACGCAGAACATCTATCTGCGCGAAGTCACCAAGGCGGAAGACGGCTCCTACTTCAACAAGGAAATCCAGACCTTCGAGAACCAGGGCGATCCAGGCCTCGCAGCTGCCAAGTAACATGATCTAGACAGTTCGTCAGGCGCGAGACCGGATGTCGGTTCCGCGCCTGACGTCAGGAAATGGGGAGAGTGGCGCCGATGCAGACCGTGTTCAGCATAGCCGTCGACGCGCTGGCTTACGGAATGGTGCTGTTCGTGATTTCGATCGGCCTGTCCGTGACCATGGGGCTGATGCGGGTCGTCAATCTTGCGCATGGCGCCTTCGCGATGATCGGCGGCTATATCGCTTCCTATGCGGCGCGCGACCTGGGGATCGGTTATGGCGCCGCTGTGCTGCTCGCCGTCGTCGGCACGGTGTTGATCGCAATCCCCATCGAGCGCTTCCTCTATCGCCGCATCTATGGCGCGCCGGAGCTCACCCAGGTTCTGATGACGATCGGCATCACCTTCTGCGTCATCGGCATTGCCAATTTTGTCTTCGGGCCGACGCTGAAGACCATTCCGCTGCCGGAAACGCTGAGAGGCTCCGTCGACCTCGGCTTCCGCTCGATTGCCACGCACCGCATCTTCGCCATTGCCTGCGGTCTCGCCGTGGCGGGCGCACTCTGGTTCCTGATCGAGCGCACCGCATTCGGCATCAAGATCAGGGCTTCGGTCGACAATGCCAGCATGGCGGCGGCGCTCGGGGTTCGGACCGAAATCATCTACGCGGTGAGTTTTGCGGTGGCTATCGGCCTTGCCGCATTCGGTGGCGTGGTCGGTGCAGAGCTGCTGCCAGTCGAACCCTATTATGCACTGCGCTATATGGTGACCTTCCTCGTCGTCGTGTCGGTGGGCGGAGCCGGATCCATTCCCGGAGCTTTGATGGCCTGTCTTCTCCTGGGAACGATCGATACCACCGGCCGCTACCTTGCGCCTGAGTACGGAGAATTCTTCTTCTATCTCGCGGTGATCGCCATCGTCCTCCTCTTCCCCCGCGGACTTGCCGGGCGGTTCAAATAATGGCTGCAAGCATGAATGATCCGGTCGTTGCGGGCCCGCCGGTCCGTCGAAACATCCTCGGCAGCCTGATCGGCATTGCTGCTATCATCGCTGTCGGGATCATCGGTTACTACCTCTTCCCGAACAATCTGGCGCTGCTGACCCGGATCATCGCGATCGCGTTCCTGGTGCTGTCCGTCGATCTGGTGACGGGCTATTGTGGCGTCGCGACGCTGGGGCATGCTGCCCTGTTCGGCGCGGGCGCCTATGCGGCGGGGATTGCCTCGGCGCATTACGGAATAT
>JBKBXP010000023.1:0-21286 GCA_046314035.1 Pseudorhizobium sp.
TGATGCCCTGGCTTTGATGAAGGCGGACGTCATTCTGGTGAACGGTCTGCTCTTGGAGGGTTTCATGGAGCGCCTGATCCAGGCCAGCGAGACCGAGGTCGAGATGACCGTCTTGACTGAGGGCGCGGATATCCTGAATGACCCGGCAGGGGGCCATTATCACTATGTAAACGGCGAGACGATCTTCCATGCGACGCCGAACGATCCGCATGCATGGCAGTCCGTCGATAACGCCAAGATCTATGTCCAGAACATCGCCAGGGCGTTCTGTGCTGCCGACACGCAGGGCTGCGCAACCTATGAGGCGAACGCCACTGCCTATGCAGAACAATTGACGACACTCGATCAGGAGATCGAAGCGGTCGTGAGCGCAATTCCGCAAGACCGTCGTGTGGCCGTTGTCGCGCATAACGCCTTCCGCTACTTCGAGCGCGACTATGGCGTGACATTCCTGGCCCCGCAGGGTGTCTCCACAGAATCCGAGGCGTCAGCCGCCGATGTTGCCTCGCTTATCCGTGAGATCCGCGAGAAGCGCGCCGCGGCAGTCTTCGCGGAAAATATCTCGGACGCGCGCCTTGTTGAACAGATCGCCTCGGAGGCTGGACTAACCCTCGGCGGCACCTTGTATTCGGACGCCCTGTCGCCCGCCGACGGGCCTGCGTCGACCTATATCGACATGATGCGCTTCAACGTCCAGACGCTGGCATCTGCGATCGAACGCGGCTGAGAGAGCCGGTCAAGTGGCGGAGTAATCCGTTCCTCGATGTTATGTAATACCATTAAAGGAGAGATGAATGAGACACTTAATTCGAAGCGCGTCAGCGCTGGCGCTATCAGCCACCCTGCTGGGGTCGGCAGCGTTCGCACAGGACGACGAGGAAAACGTAACACTCTACCGCGTGTTTGTCGGAGACCATGCCGAAGGCAAGGTGACGGCATTCGACTTGGGCAAGCCGGACAACCGCTGGACCTTTGATACGGTCGGTCAAAACAAGCTCTACAGCGTCGATGAAGGCGCCGGAATCGTTGCCGTGCAGTCGGACAATGATACGGTTCACTTCATCAACAGCGGCATCTCTTTGAATTCCCACGGCGACCACTCGGATATCGAGATCACCGATCCGGTGGCACTCAAAGACGCCCTCACTGGTCCCCGACCTTTCCACGTCATTGATCACGATGGCAAAGTGGTGGTTCATTTCGACAAGGGCGGATATGCCGAAATCGTTGATGCGCACGAACTGACGCATGGCGAGATCGAGACCACGCGCCTGAAACAGGCCCGCGCGCACCATGGCTTTGTGGCGCCTGTCGGCAGCGGCTGGGTGACGACCGTTGCCTCGGATACGCCGGTTGAAGGCGATGCCGCTCCGACGCGTGTTGGTCTGCAGGCGGTAACCGCCGATGGCACGCCCGCTGGTGACGTCGCAACCTGCACAGGCATCCACGGCGAAGCCTTTTCCGGCGTCTACCTGGCGGCAGGCTGCAAGGAAGGCGTGCTGACTGTCACCGCCGGCACGGATGGCCCGATTACCAGGATGCTGAACTATCCGGCTGACCTGCCCAGCGGTGAGGCAACGGGTACACTGCTCGGCGCCAAGAGCATGCAGGTGTTTCTTGGCAACTATGGCGCCAAGGGCCTCGTCGTCGTTGATCCCGTGGATGAGCCGAACTTCCGCTACATCGAGCTTCCGTTCCGCCGCGTTGACTTTGCGCTTGATCCTGCCAATGCTCGCTTCGGATACGCTTTGACCGAAGATGGCACCCTTCACCAGATTGATGTTCTCGAAGGCACGCTTGCCAAGAGCGCCAAGGTGACGGAGCCCTATTCGATGGACGGCCACTGGAACGATCCTCGGCCGCGCATCGCAATGGCAGGCGACGAGATCGTGATGAGCGATCCGAACGCCGGACTGGTGCGTCGCATATCCAAGACCGAACTGACGGAAGTCGGCACCATCGAAGTTGAGGGCAAGCCCTATAACATCGCGGTCGCCGGCGGCAGCGGCAAGGTCCATGAGCACGCTGAGGGCGAGGCGCACGATCATGACGCTCATGAGCACGCTCACAGCCATGGTGATCCCGAGATCTACAAGGGCTACTTCGAAGACAGCCAGATCAAGGATCGCCCGCTTTCGGATTATGCCGGCGACTGGCAGTCGGTCTATCCCTATCTGCAGGACGGCACGCTCGATCCAGTTTGGGCTCACAAAGCAGAGAGCGGCACCATGACTGCCGAGGAATACCGTGCCGAATACGAGACGGGATATCGCACCGACGTCGAGCGGATCACCATCGAAGGCAACATCGTCACCTTCTACGAGAATGCCGCGCCGATGAAAGGCACCTATGCTTACGACGGCAAGGAGATCCTGACCTACAAGAAGGGCAATCGCGGCGTACGGTTCATCTTCAAGAAGACCGAAGGCGATGCCGACGCTCCGCAGTTCATTCAGTTCAGCGACCACAAGATCGCGCCTGAAAAAACCGATCACTACCACCTCTACTGGGGTAATGACCGCGCGGCTCTCCTGGAAGAAGTGACCAACTGGCCCACCTACTACCCTTCCAGCCTGGACGCCAAGCAGATCGCCAGCGAGATGATGGCTCACTGATCTGCCCCACCATCTACTTTCCGCATCCGGCCATCACTGGTCGGATGCGGAAAGCGATACGTCCTGCGCGAGGCGTGAAGGGCAGGGGTCGTCCGATCGGATCGCCTTGAAAACAGGTTGGGAGCCTCTGCGCGTTCAGGTCCTCCCAACCGTCTCACGCCACGCTATTGAAGCGCGTAATTCTCCTTCTCCCCAAGACATGCAATTGCCTCCGGCCCATCCAGCGCGATGTCCGTGCGGCGGGGGAAGGTCGTCGACACCGAGATCTGTGATCGCGGCTGCACGACGTTCTGATGGGATTTCCCTGCCGTTTTCGTCACCACCGCATGCAGGATGCCGGGTTGCGTTCAGCCGCACTGAAGTGCGCGTCACGCGGGGGCACCGGCCGCGCTGAAATTGCCTTGCAATGGGACCCGCCTTTCCGCCAGGGACCCTTGTTAACCCTTGGTTAACGATAGCTGGTGCTAATGTTCATGTCGGGCGGGTTTCGTATTGATTTGCCACGTCTTTTCCCAAGGTAGAAGAGAAGGGCGATGTCGTGTCGGCTGCGAGAACCTGGATGTTGCGTGTTTGCACAGGATTGATCATCGGATCTGTTGGGGCCGGATGTAGTTCCACGGGAACCGTGACCCGGCCCGTGTCTCCTTCGCTGGTCGCGGACGAGGAGGCGCTTGCCTTGCCGCCTCCAGGCGGTCCGGCGATCGTCGGCGTGGTCGAGCGACCGCGGGGCAATGGTGTCGAGCAGACGATTTCTCTGGCCACCAGCGCACGCGTCAGCGGCCAGAATTACCTGAGGATCGAGTTTTTCGGGGCCGATGGCTCGCGCGGCCAGTCCGCCGCTTTCAAGACGGTCAACGATCGGGAGATCCTGCGGGAAGCGGCAGCGGCCATCCCCGGTGTACGGCTCTCGCGTCGCGCGGCATTTCTGCAGAACAGCTATGGTCCCTTCGCCTATGCTGCCGGCCGCAGCGCTCTTGGCGACACCTGCATCTACGCCTGGCAGCAGATCCGTGCCGGAACGAGCTCGCAAGGGATCGGCCGCAACTTCGGCATGATCCAGGTCCGCTGGCGGCTTTGCGACTCGTTTGCCGCCGAACAGCAACTCCTCAGCGCCGTTTACGGCTACACGATCACCGGCACCTTCGACGGCCAGGCGTGGAACCCCTTCGGTGAACCCAATCGCGCCGATCCCCGCCTGGGCAAGACAGGTCACCCGATCTATCCGGCGGAAACGGTCGTGACTGGCCCGGCCATGGGCTATGCCGGAGGCATTGACCCGAGGCCTACGGCGGCCATTGCCGCTCCTCCGGTGCGCAGTCGACCGCAGCCCCTCCAGCCGGTGGCAGAGAGCCAGGCGCCGGAGAACCGTCCAAGCGTGCCGCGTCCTGATCAACTGACGACCAAAGTGTCCGCGGAGCCTTCCGCGGCTGCACCACAACAGGAGACGGTGAAGCGCCCCTTAGTCACGGTGCCTTCGCCAAAAGAGTTCTCAACGTCCCGGCCATGATGGCGGGCGTCAACAACAGGCGCATTTTAACGGTCGCACCTGCGGCCGGATCCTACGCGCCGAGGAATTTGAATGCACAGAGCCCGTCGCGTCATCTTGTGGGCGATCGTGGCGATCTTCGAGATCGTCCTGATCACACTTCCCGTCAGCCTCCAGGCTCAGCTTATAGCGGGCATCAGCGTCGTCACGCTGATGGGCGTCATCAAGATCCTCAATGCGCAGGGGACATGGCGGCTGGTCTCGCTGGCGCTCGGCACCGGCATCGTCCTTCGTTACGTCTACTGGCGCACGACCGAGACGCTGCCGCCGATCGACCAGATCCAGGATTTCATTCCAGGAATCCTGCTCTACCTCGCGGAGATGTACAACGTCCTGATGCTGGCGCTCAGCCTGTTCATCGTGGCCATGCCTCTGCCGTCGCGCCCATCGCGCAATGACGCGACCGAGGACCTTCCGGCGGTCGACGTCTTCATCCCCACCTACAACGAGGATTCAAAACTGCTGGCGAACACGCTGGCTGCCGCCAAGGCCATGGATTATCCGGCCGACAAACTGCGTGTCTGGCTGCTGGACGACGGTGGAACCTTGCAGAAGCGAAACTCGTCCGACGTTGCCTCGGCCGAGGCCGCGCGCGCCCGGCAACAGGAGCTTTCGGAGCTATGCCAGGTGCTGGGCGCCAGCTATCTGACCCGCGAGCGCAACGAGCATGCCAAGGCCGGGAACCTGAACAACGGCCTGGCCCATTCCAAGGGCGAGCTCATTGCCGTGTTCGATGCCGATCACGCCCCCGCTCGCGACTTCCTGCGCGAGACCGTCGGCTATTTCGGCGAAGACCCGAAGCTCTTTCTCGTCCAGACGCCACACTTCTTCATCAATCCGGACCCGCTGGAACGCAACCTCCGCACCTTCGACACCATGCCGAGCGAGAACGAGATGTTCTACGGCGTCATCCAGCGCGGCCTCGACAAGTGGAATGCGGCCTTCTTCTGCGGATCGGCGGCAGTGTTGAGCCGGCGAGCGCTGGAAGAGACGCAGGGCTTCTCCGGGCTGAGCATCACCGAGGATTGCGAGACGGCGCTGGCACTCCACAGTGCGGGCTGGAACAGCGTCTATGTCGACAAGCCGCTGATCGCCGGACTGCAGCCGGCCACCTTTGCCAGCTTCATCGGTCAACGCAGCCGCTGGGCCCAGGGCATGATGCAGATCCTGCGCTTTCGCTTTCCGCTCTTCAAGCGTGGGCTGACGCTCCCGCAGCGGCTCTGCTACATGTCCTCCACGCTCTTCTGGCTGTTTCCCTTCACCCGCGCGACCTTCCTGTTTGCGCCCCTGTTCTACCTGCTCTTCGATCTGCAGATTTTCATCGCCTCCGGCGGCGATTTTCTGGCCTACACGCTGTCCTATCTGATCGTGAACCTGATGATGCAGAACTACCTCTACGGCTCCTTCCGTTGGCCATGGATTTCCGAGCTCTACGAATATGTGCAGACGGTGCATCTGCTGCCCGCCGTCATTTCGGTGATGCTCAATCCACGCAGGCCGACCTTCAAGGTGACCGCCAAGGACGAGTCGATCGAGGTCAGCCGCCTCTCGGAGATCAGCCGCCCCTTCTTCGTCATCTTCGCCATCTTGGTGATCGTGACGGGTTTTGGCGTCTACCGGATCTACACGGAACCCTACAAGGCCGGTATCACCCTCGTCGTCACCGGTTGGAACATATTGAACCTCGTCCTGGCCGGCTGTGCACTGGGGGTTGTCGCAGAGCGCGGCGAACGCGCCGCATCGCGGCGGGTCAAGGTGCAGCGGCGTTGCGAGGTGGTCATCGACGATCGCCCGTTTGCGGCGTCCATCGAAGACGTCTCGGTGGGCGGCGCACAGGTCCACATCTACTCAAGGCAGGTCGGCGGCCTGGCGAAGGGCAAGCAGGCCTTGCTGCGATTTCAGCCGCATGGGATGACCAGCATGGAGACCTTGCCGATTACCATCCGCAGCGTCGAGCCATCCGGGGATCTGATTGCCATCGGAGTTCAGTACCAGCCGGCAGGGCCGCTGGATCATCGCTGGATCGCCGACCTGATCTTTGCCAATTCCCGCCAATGGTCACAATTCCAGGAGTCGCGGCGCAAGAACCCCGGCATCGTCAAGGGCAGTCTGCTCTTCCTGAGCGTGGCGCTCTACCAGACCAGCCGCGGTCTTTCGTATCTCGTGCGCGGGCAAGGTGGCGCCAGGCCTGCAAAACAGGGGGAAGGTCGATGATGAACCGCCCTGCCGCCTATGCCACGGCCCTTCTCTGCGGCCTGAGCCTGTGCGACCCTGCATGGGCGCAGCCGGCACCCTTCGACATGTCGCCGGAGCAGCCTGCAAGCCCACGAGCGGTGCCCCGGCTACCGCTGCCAAGACCGGTTCGCCCGGATCCCTCCACGATGCCGGCTGCGCCGCAGGAGGAATTGCCTGCGCAGGCCCAGCCCGCGCCAGAGCCGCCGATCCAAGATACGACCCAGACAGAGCCCGCGCAAAGGGCGGACCCGCCGCATACGGCCACCACGCCGTCTCCGGCAGCCTTGGCCGGCGGGCAGCGTTACATCATTCCGTCTGAAAGCCTGGCACTGACCGGAGAATACAGCCGAAGGGCCTGGGTCACCTATCTCACGGCCGAGCAGGCGGAAGCATCCGGCTCCGTTACCTTTGGCTACCAGAACGCCATCGTCGTCGCCCCCGAATCCTCAAGCCTCATGCTGTTCATCAACAACAGGCTCATTGGCCAGGAAAGCATCAGCGCTCCCAACGGCACGAAGTCGGTTCGTTGGCCGCTCCCAGCCGGGTTGCTGCGCGCTGGAAACAACGACGTGGAGCTTGTCGCAAACCAGAGGCACCGGACCGACTGTGACATCCGCTCGACCTACGACCTCTGGACGCAGATCGATGGTGCCGGAACATTTCTTCAGTTTGGCCCAAATCTGGCGCCGGTCCGCTCGGCTTTCGAGGCGGTGAACGCACTGGGCACCGATGCCGAAGGGCGCACGCATTTCCAGATGGTGGTCCCCTCGATAGGTCCGATGGAAGAACTTGCGCCGCTTTTGCGGCTCTCCCAGGGGCTTGCGGTGATGAGCGGTATGCCCAATCCGCATTTTTCCTTCCAGCAGGAGATGCCCCAGCAGATCGGCGGGTCGGGTCAAATGACGGTGGCGGTCGGAACGGCGACCGAACTCGCGGAGGTTCTGCCGGCTCTGCCGCCTGGCGCCGAAGCAGGTCCCGTGAGCGGCGTGATGGAGATCCCGAACGGCACAGGTCCTCTTGTGGTGATCACAGGGCCGACCTGGGCTGCGGTCACGAGTGCGGTCGAATCCTTCATCACTCCTTCGCTCGGCTCCCCGACGGTACGCCGCGAATCCATGTCGACCGAGCGCTGGACGCGCCCCAACGCGCCCTTCCTGTTCGGTGGCGAGAGATTGAGCTTTGCTCGCCTCGGCATTCCGACCCTTGAGTTTTCCGGAAGGCGGTTTCGGGTCGGTTTCGACATTGCCGTCCCCTCTGACTTCTATGCGGGCGCCTACGGCGAGGCGGTGCTTCTGCTTGACGCCGCCTACAGCCCGTCTGTGGCGGCAGGCAGCCATATCGACGTCTATGTCAACGGCAATATTGCCTCGACTGCGCCCATAAATGAGGACGGTGGCGGTATTCTGCGGCAGGCGCCGATCCGCGTCACCATGCGACACCTGCGCGCCGGAATGAACCGGATCGAGGTCGAAGCGGTGCTTCCTTCCAAAGCCGACGATACCTGCGTGCCGGGAAGCGATGCCTCGACGGAGGCGCGCTTTGCGCTCTTCGACAGCTCCGTCTTTGCCATGCCGGGTTATGCCCGGATCGGACAGACGCCGAATCTCGCCGCGCTGTCGGGAACCGGCTTTCCCTACAGCCGGCAGCAGCAGCCTGCCGCTCTCTACATGGACAGGATCGACGCAAACATGCTTTCCGCTGCCGCGAACTTCTTCGGCAAGACGGCGCAGGTTTCCGGCGCTCCCATCGCAATCGAACCGGTCTCGGCGGCCAATGCTGTGGGTGGGCGCAACGCGATCTACATCGGTTCGGCCGGACAGATCCCTCTCAATGTGCTGACGCAGCTGAACCTGGATCCGGATCTTGCTGCAGGATGGAATCCGGCAGGCACGGAAGGCCCCGCCGTCGGCAGCACGGCCCAATCGATGGAGGCCTGGAGCGATCGCCTTCAGGAAGGGTTCCTGAGCCAGAATGCCACGTCGTTTCGGGAGTGGCTTCAGGAACGGCTTGATCTTTCGGAGGGTGCTTTGCGCTTCCTTCCCGGAAGCGAGTCGGTATTTCGACCAGATGAGGACGACGACCTGATGATCGCACAGGGGTCGGCCCCCAATGGCAACGGTCTCTGGACGGCGCTAATTGCCCCCAGTCCCCAGGAACTCCGCCTTGCCACAAGCGAGATGGCACGGCAGGACGTGTGGCAGCAGATCGAGGGGCGGATATTTAGCTATTCGCGCGCCACCGACGCGGTGGCGGTCCAGGAGGCGCGTCGACTTTCCTTTCTGCCGCCGGTGGACACAACGCTGCAGAACTATCGGTTGATCGCCACCAACTGGCTGTCCAGCAACCTCCTGTCGTATGCGCTGGCCATCGTCGTTGCATCTTGCCTGCTGGGCGTGACGACAGCTACGCTGCTGCGATGGCTGGGGAGGCACAAATGATGGCAGGACGGTTGATCTCGATGCTGACGCTCCTGAGCCTGCTTGCTTCCAGCCTGCCCGCAGCGGCGCAGCAAGGTTCGCTTGAGGGTGCGCTTTGGCAGGATTACAAATCCAGGTTCCTGGAGGCGAGCGGTCGGATCGTTGACAATGCCAACGGCGGCATCAGTCACAGCGAAGGCCAGGGCTACGGCCTGCTGCTTGCTTTCTATGCCAACAGCCAGTCGGATTTTGAGCAGATCTGGTCGTTCACGAAGACGGAACTGATGATCCGGGATGATGGACTGACCGCCTGGAAATGGGACCCGGCGGCCCAGCCGCATGTCACCGACGTGAACAACGCCTCCGACGGAGATCTGCTCATCGCCTATGCTCTGGCGATGGCGGGGGCGGCCTGGGAGCGGGAGGATTACCTCCTGAGCGCGGCGGCCCTTGCTCAGGCCATCCTCGACAACGTCGTGGTCGATCGCGGCGGTCGTGTGCTGCTACTACCGGCAGCCGAGGGCTTCGACGCAGGCGAGCGGCCGGATGGTCCGGTCATCAACCCGTCCTACTGGATCTTTGAGGCCTTTCCCGTGATGGCCATCCTCGCGCCCTCCGATCGCTGGTCGAAGCTGCAACAGGACGGCATCGCTCTCCTGGAGACGATGACGTTCGGCCCGCGCAACCTGCCGGCCGAATGGGTCAGCCTGGCGCGGCAATCGAAGCCGGCCGAAGGGTTTGCCGCGGAATTCGGCTACAATGCCATCCGCATTCCGCTTTACCTTCTGCGCGCCTCAGACGAGCATCTCGATCTGGTGAGGCGCCTGTTGCAGGGCATGACGATCGACGACGTGCCGTCCATCGTCGATCTCTCCAGCGGCGAGGCGAAGGAGAGGCTGGAAGACCCGGGTTATCGATTCGTTAACCATATTCTGGCCTGTGTGGGCGAGGGCAGGACTGTGCCAAGCGCTGCCCGCGAGCTGACGTCGGAGCTCTACTATCCGGCCACCCTCCATCTGCTCGGCCTGGCTTTCATCGTGGAGAAACATCCGTCGTGTCTCTGAAACTGCCAATGCTGATGGTCTCCGCTGCCGTATCTGCGGGTCTGTTCGTGACGCAGCCGAACGGGGGCGTAACGCCCTCTTCCTGGCTGGCGGCAGTTGACGCTGACGGCCTCGAAGCGCCGGTGGATATCCAGCTGGTCGCAGACGAAGGTCGCGATCGTTCAGGGCTGGAAGGCGTGGCAGGTGACATCAGAGCCCTGCGACAGACACCGATCAAGACCGAACGTCTCACTCAGACGGCACCCGTTGTCCCATTCCAGCTTTCCCAGGTGGAGCAGGACGGCGCCGCCGATGCGGGGGAGACGGGACCCCAAGCCGGGCAGGTGCCGGCGGAGGTGGACGAGACGGCGCTTCGATATTTCGCCGCGCAAGGCGACACCGCCAGGCTGGCCGCGGAGATTGCGCGCCTGCGGCAGCTCTATCCGAATTGGACGCCTCCTGCCGACCCGCTTGCCGTTCCCCAGAACATCGATCGGCAGCTCGACGACATGTGGCAGCTCTATGCGCAGGGCCGCTATGCTGAAGTCCGGAAGGCGATTGTCGACCGTCGGACCGCCGATCCTGAATGGGAACCGCCAGCCGACCTTCTGGACCGGCTGAAAATCGCCGAAGCACGCAGCCGCCTCGTGAATGCGTCGGAGTTGAAGCAGTTCCAGACGGTCGTCGACATCGGTGCCGCCAATCCATCCCTTCTCAATTGCAGCGAGGTCGATGTCCTGTGGCGTGTGGCCGAGGCTTTCGCCAGCACGGACCGCCAGCAGCGTGCGGTTGACGCCTACAACTATATCCTGATGAACTGCACCGATCCGGCGGAGCGGCTGGCAACGGTCCAGAAGGCTGCCGCGGTGTTGCCTTACGACCGCGTCCTGCCGCTTCTCGCTCTTGAGAAAACTGCCGAAAACGGAGCCGGTGAATTTGCCGGCATTCAGGACGATCTCGCCCGTGGCTTTGTGGCCCAGGCCAACGAGGACCCGTCGCTGACGATTGCGCCGGAATATGTCGACCGCCTGAAGGCGTCGGCAAATGCCGATGGCCCGGCGTCCGATGCCCTGCTTCTGGGATGGTATCATCTGAGGCGTGACGATGCCGCCGAGGCAGCGGTCTGGTTTGCGCGCGCCCGCGAGCGCGAGGACAGCGCCGACGCGTCGCAGGGCTTCGCTTTGACACTCCTGGAACAGGGCAAGCCGGCAGAGGCGGAAGCCGTGCTCTATACCTGGCGTGACGCGTCTGAGGACGCGACGGCAACCTATCTCGCAGCGACTGCGAATTTCCTGGCGCTCGACCCGCCACCGACGATCGACGAACCCCTGCTGACGCGGATGGCAGAAGCCGTGATCTCCGAGCGGTATGCACCCTCGGCGCAGCAGTTTGGCTGGTATGCCCGCGCCTTCGATCAACCGCAAACGGCGGCGCAGTGGTTCGAGACGGCGCTTGAATGGGCCCCGGAGGACGAACCGTCTGCCTACGGGCTGGCCTTGACACGGCTGCAGTTGAACGACCGGGCAGGCTTCATCGAGCTGCAGGGGCGATGGGCCGATCGGTCGCCGAGGATTAAGGACCTGGCAGCAACGCCGGCTGGCGGAAATGTGCCGCAGCCCGCCGCTGGCGCCCGGCCCGTCGCGCAGCCTCGCCAGGCGGAAGCAGTTCCTCAGGCCACCCTGCGTGGCGCGCCCGTTGCGGCGCGCTCGGCGCAGGTAGCCGCGTCCGCATCAACGGTGGTGGCGACGACCCCCGTCCGCCGCTCCGCCTGCGCCAGCCGTGTCGACACCGCACGTCTGTCGGCCGCCGCGGCGCTTCAACGGGGATGGTGCCTCATGGACTTGAACCGGCCCCTCGAAGCTGCCGAGAGTTTCGGCGCGGCTCTCTCCAGCAGCAACCTCAGCCTCAGCGAGGATGCAGCCTACGGCCAGAGCCTCGCCTATCTGCGCCTCGGACTGACCGATCGTGCGGCCGTCGCAGCAACCAGGGCGCCGATGAGCTCTGCGCGCGCGCGCGAACTGCAGGGCTCCATCCTCGCCGATCGCGCCGTCCAGGCGTTTCAGTCCGATCGATATCGCGAAGCCCTCCTGTATCTCGACCAGCGGGCGCAGGTGCAGCAGGAGCCGGTCGATCTGATGGTGCTGCGGGCCTACAGCTACTTGAATCTCAGCAGGCCCCACGACGCCCTGCGCCTCTTCGAGGCCGCCGCCGCCACGGGCAACAGGGACGCCAGCCGTGGCCTTGCCGACGCCAAGGCAGCCGTCGGTTTGAACTGATGCCACGAAACCGTCACCGCGATCGGTTTCTGTGTCCGGATTGTCTGCTTCGGCAGGCGGCTTGAAGGCTCGCTCAGAGGAAAGCGAGCAAGACAGGAGGTGCCCCATGGAAACCGCGCTCAGAGCCGATTGGCCGCTGGAGCTGAGGCGACTGACGGCAGTTCGTTCCCTTCTGGATCTCCATTTCGGACCCACACCCGAACTTGCCGCGGCAGCGGAACTCGCTCAGGGCGTCTTTTCGGTAGCCCGCGCTGCCGTGCATGTGCTGGACGAAGACTGGTTGCGCATTGCCAGCCAGGCCGGTCTGCAGATCGACGAATGCTCGAGCGACATGGCGATCTGCACCCGCGTCGTTCAAAGGCGTGAGCTGATCGTCATACCCGACCTTTCGGAGCATCCCGAGCTTCGTCTCATGCCGTATGTGACCGCCGGCGCGAAACTCCGCTTCTACGCCGGAGTGCCCCTCGAGCTGGAGCCGGGATTGATTGTCGGAACGTTCTGCCTGCTGCACGACAAGGTCAAGACCCTGACGGACGAGGACGTTGAGACACTGCATCGCTTTGCGGAGGTGGCTGCCGCGCTGCTGCGGCTGCAGCAGGCGAACTGCATCCTCAGGATCAGCGAGGAGAACCTCGCCGATGCGGCCATGCGTGACCCGCTCACCCGTTTTTACAACCGACTGGCACTGGAGAAGGTCGTCGACGCCAACCTGAAGGCGCAGGAGGGAAGGAGCGAGCTTCTGGGCGTCCTTTACCTCGACATGGATGGCTTCAAGGCGATCAACGACACCCACGGCCACCGCGCCGGCGACGTGACGCTGCATACCATGGCAGACAGGATCCGTCAGACCGTGCGCGCCAGCGACGTGGTGGTGCGCATGGGTGGCGACGAATTTGCGATCTTCATGCCGGATCTGGAATCACGCGGACAGTTGAAGCGCGTGGCGGATCGTCTGCTCGCGCAGTTCCAGGAGCCGATCACGCTCGACGGCAAGGTCGTGCAGGCGGGTGCCAGTATCGGCGGCATAGTGGCGTCCAGGGGAGGCGTCGACCGTGAGGTCCTTCTGGCAACCGTGGACGGGGCCATGTACGAGGCGAAAGCGGCCGGCCGCAACCGATACGTGGAAAAGCCTCTAGAAGCCGTTCCGCTTGCCGCTCGCGCCCCCAGCCGCGCGACAACCTGGCTCGGGCCATTGCAGCCGCTGGAGCGGATGAGGCCCCGGCACCGATCTCGTATCGAACCCGCCCGTCCGGCGCAGCACTGGTCTGGGCCAAGATCGGGCGGCTGAGCGACGTCCCGCTATCACCTCAGTGCGATAGCCCTTCCGTCGGGTGGGACAATGCGACCGCGATGCCGCGCAACTCGGCCAGACCCTTCAGTCTCCCGATGGCGGGATATCCCGGCTGGGCGGAACGGCCGAGGTCATCGAGGATGTCCTGGCCGTGGTCGGGCCGGAACGGGATGGAGACGTCGGAGCGTCCGGCCTTGCGGCGCTTGTCCTCTTCCCGCAAGGCGGCGGCGATCAGTGCCACCATGTCGGTGCCGCCGCCGAGATGCTCGGCTTCGTAGAAGCTTCCCATGATGTTATCGCTTTCGCGGGTGACGTTGCGAAGGTGCAGGAAGTGCACGCGGTCGCCGAGGCGCTCCATCATTCCGGGAAGGTCGTTGTCGGGCCGCGCACCCAGCGAGCCGGAACACAGGGTCACGCCGTTCGAACGGAGCTCGACTGCGTCGAGAACGTGCCGGTAATGGGCTTCCGTCGACATGACGCGGGGAAGGCCGAGCAGCGGGAACGGCGGGTCGTCCGGATGGCAGCAGAGCCGCATGCCGAGACTTTCGGCAACCGGTGCGACCTCGGACAGGAAATCAATCAGATGGCGACGCAGGCGCTCCTCGTCGAGGCCCGCATAGGCGGCCAGATGATCGCGCACGTCATCCAGGGAAAAGCTCTCGGCGGCACCTGGAAGGCCGAAGACCACGTTACGTGCCAGTTGCTGCTGGTGGTCCTCGGACATGTCGGCGAACCGCTTTTGCGCCTCGCCGACGATGTCATCCGGAAAGCTCTCCGCTGCCCCCGGCCGCTTCAGGATATGGATATCGAAGGCTGCGAAATCGATCAGGTCGAACCGCATGCAGGTGGCCCCATTCGGCCGTCGATAGGCAAGGTCGGTGCGGGTCCAGTCGAGCACCGGCATGAAATTGTAGCAGACGGTCGTGATGCCGGCGGCGTGCAGGTTCTGCAGCGACAGCTTCCATGCCGCGATGTGATCTTTCCACTCTCCGGTCTGCCGCTTGATGTCCTCCGACACCGGAATGCTTTCGACCACCTCCCAGGCGAGCCCCGAGGCGGATCCGTCCTTCATCCGGGAAATCTCTGCCTGCCGCTTCGCAATCTCTTCGGAGGTCCAAGCTGCTCCAGTCGGAACGTGATGCAGGGCCGAGACCACACCCTCCACGCCTGCCTGCATCATGTCATCGATGGACACACGATCCATCGGCCCGAACCAGCGCCATGTCTGCCGCATGTCAACTTCCTCCGATTAGCTGCTCTTTCGGGAGCGATCCGTAGCATCAAAGGTTTGGGTTGACTAGTATGGCAGTTAGCTTCATTCTTTAGGCGAGGATTGGAGGATCTGATGAATTCCCGCGTTGCAACCATGTTCCCGGTGCCACCGAAGGTCGCGTTCGACGCAGCCGTCGGCCCGCAGCTGTGGCATGTGGTACGCGAATGGATCCTGCGCGGCGAACTGCCACCCGGTTCACGTCTCTCGGAAGTGGATGTGGCGGGCCTGTTCGGCGTCAGCCGGCAGCCGGTCCGGGAAGCCTTCATCAAGCTGGCGGAGGAGTCTCTCTTGGAGATCCGGCCCCAGCGCGGGACATTCGTCAGCCGGATCCGCGTCGATGCGGTGATGTCTGCCCGCTTCGTGCGCGAAGCCGTGGAGGCCGACATCGTTCGTCTGGTCGCCGCACGTCCCACGGCACAGATCCTGGACGAGCTGGACAGGCTTCTTCAGGAGCAGGAGCGCGTCATGGATGGCGCCGAGCCGCAGGCATTTCTGGCGCTGGATGAGCAGTTCCATAAGCGCCTGGCGGAAGCCGCCGGGCAGGCGGAGGGCTGGCAGATCATTCAGCCGCTGAAAACGCAGATGGACAGGATGCGCTACCTGAATGCGCGCCACTTTCCCCACGACCAGCTGATTGCGCAGCATTCGCAGGTGGTGGAAGCCATTCGAGCCGGGGATCCTGACACTGCGGAGGCCGCCATGCGCAGCCATCTGCGCCAGATCCTCGACGACCTACCGGTGATGGCCGAAGCTTTGCCCCACTTCTTCGAGGTAGGGGAGGGCCCGGAGCAATGATGACGGCACGGAGATTTGCCCTCGACTTCGTCCCTGCATGGATTGGGCTGGCGCAGGATCGCCAGTCCGGTGGCGTGGTCGAACGGCTGGACGCAAACGGCCGACCGGTCCAGGGCGAACCCAGGACGACGCTGGTCCAGGCGAGAACGATCTTCGCTCTGGCGCAGCTCTACCTCGTCACCGGCAATCCAGCCCTGCTGGATGCGGCCCGAGACATCCACGCCTTCATGACCGCCCATCTGCGCCTGCCCAGTGGCGGGTACCGATATTCCGTCGAGCCGAACGGCGAGATCGGGAGCGATCCGAAGAGCGGCATCTGCCGCGCCTACGACCAGTCCTTTGCCCTGCTGGCGTTCGTCACCCTGCAGAAGGCGGATCCGTCGCTGGTCGACGATGATGCGATAGACACGCTGTGGAGCTTCATCGAGACCCTGGTGGAGCCGGCAACCGGCGCCCTTTACGAAGATGATGTCATGGCCGGCAGCGGCGCGCGCGCTGGCGACCGGCGGGCTCAGAACCCTCAGATGCATATGCTCGAGGCACTGCTGCAGGCATACGATCTAACCAGGCAAGGCAAGTGGTTGCAGCGTGCGACCGGCTATGTCGCCTTGGCAGAACGCTACTTCGTCGACCCGTCGACCGGCGCGGTTCGCGAGTTCGTCGCTCACGATCTTTCGCCACTGGAAGGCGCCGAGGGCGCGCGCCGGGAGCCAGGGCACCAATATGAATGGGCCTGGTTGCTGGAGCGCTTCATCGAGCTGGGCGGCGACGAGCGAGTAAAGCCGCTCGCCGACCGGATGGCCGGTTTCGCGGACGCCCACGGAGTGAGGCGATCGGGGGAGGCGCTTGATGGTGCTCCTTTCGATGCGCTGGACGCCGATGGCGGTGTTACCGAGGCCACCCATCTGCTCTGGCCGCTGACCGAAGCCGGAAAACTGGCATCCCTGCACCATCTGCAGGGACGCCATGGTGCCGCGGATCGCGCCCGAGAGCTGGAGATGCTGATCTTCTCCTTCTACTTCAGTCCCGGCGATCTGCGTTGGGTCAACCAGGTTGACGGGGCGGGGCGTGTCGTCTGGAACGATGCCCTCAGCCGCCTGATCTACCATGTTCTGCTCTTCGTGACCGAAGGCGCCCGCGCAGGCGTCTGGGTCCTGGACCATCACCAAGCCGACTAACTTCTTCATCATCCAAGGGAGGAAACCACATGATGAACTTTCTGAAACGCACCACAGTACTCGCAGGCGCCGTCACCCTTTTGGCCGGACCCGTGTTCGCCCAGGAGTTCCAGTTCAGCCTTTCGACCTCGCAGCCGGTGACGGATCCCCTCGTCATCGCCATGCAGGGCGCAGAGGCTCGCATCGAGGAGCGCTCGGAAGGACGCGTCGCGGTCACTATCTACCCCAGCTCGCAGCTTGGCGAGGACAACGACGTCCTGGAGCAGATCCGCAGCGGCGCACCGATTGCGGTTCTGGTCGATGCCGGCCGCCTGGCACCCTTCATGGCGGAACTCGGCATTCTCGCTGCGCCCTATCTGGTTGATGACTACACGCAGTATGCATCGATCACGGAATCTCCGGTCTACCAGGAGTGGGTCGAGACGCTTGCTGACGACGCCGGGCTTCGCCTGTTGAACTACAACTGGTTCCAGGGCACCCGTCAGATGTTCACCAAGAAGCTGATCGAGACGCCCGCAGATCTGGGCGGCGTTCGTGTTCGCACCATCGACGCACCGAGCTGGATCGCTACCGTGTCGGCGATGGGCGCAACCGCGGCTCCCATGGCCTGGTCGGAGGTCTATTCCGCGCTGCAGCTCGGCGCCATCGACGGCGCCGAAGCCCAGTTGACGGGTGCCGCCGGCATCAAGCTGCATGAGGTGACCACCAATGTCGCCCTCACCAACCACATCCAGCTGTTCACGGGTCTGGCAACCTCCGAACAGTGGTGGTCCGCTCTTCCCGAGGACATCCGCACCATCATCAGCGAAGAGCTGAAGTCGGCCGGTGAAGAAGCCACCCGTATGACCGCTGATAAGCTCGCCGA
Source organism: Pseudorhizobium sp. (assembly GCA_046314035.1). GTDB lineage: Bacteria > Pseudomonadota > Alphaproteobacteria > Rhizobiales > Rhizobiaceae > Neorhizobium. The sequence goes on from JBKBXP010000023.1 coordinate 17,535, forward strand.
GGTTCAGACGATGATGGAAGCGGCTGGCGTAACCTTCAACGAGGTCGATCTGGCGCCGTTCCGCGAAGCCACGGCCAAGGTCTACGAAGAGGTCGGGCTTGTCGAGGCGCGCAAGGCGCTGGAGCCTTACCTGCCGAAGGGCGAATAATCGGGCTCTCTCCAAATCCGCAGGCGCGCCAAAAACGCGCGCCTGCGGAAATCTGTCTTTTGTAGATGCAAGGAAAATGGGAAATGATGTGGCGTCTGTACGACAGGATCGAGCTTGTCGTCACCCTGCTCTTTTTGACAGCAACCGTGGTCGCTGTACTCGTCGCGGCCGTAGGCCGCAGTATTGGCCTGCCACTGACCTCGGCGCCACAGTTCGCCCAGTTGTTTCTTCTCTGGACGTGCATGTTCGGGGCGGATCTGTGCATGCGTCAGGGAGAGCACATCCGGGTCTCGGCCATGTACGACATGGCATCGGCCAGGGGACGGAAGTTGCTGTCCATTTTCCTGGGGGTGACCGTTCTCATCTTCCTGGTCTGGGTCGCATGGCATGGTTTCCATCTGGCGGCCGGCAACTGGTCAAGAGAACTGGGCGGTTCGGGTCTGAGCTATGGCGTCGTGACCCTGGCCTTGCCGGTCGGCGCGTCGCTGATGATCATTTCCACCCTTCGCCGCATTGTCGAGAAAGGCTGGCTCGGCCTTTTCGATCCTGACGCACCCGAGGAGTATCCTCTGTGATCTCGACTTTCGTTCTGATTGGCGCTCTCGCCTTCATCGCCCTTGGGATGCCCGTGGCCTTCGCGATCGGGATCGCGGGCTCCGCCTACTTCCTGCTGCCGTCCGTCTTCCTGCCCGACAGCACGGCGGTGCAGCGCATCGTGGCGTCAAGCCAGTCGTTTCCTCTCCTTTCGGTGCCGCTCTTCATTCTCCTCGGCAACCTGATGAACAGCTCCGGGATTACCCCCCGCCTGGTCTCGCTCGCAACCACGCTGGCCGGGTGGATGCGCGGAGGGCTGGCGCAGAGCACCCTGATCCTCAGTGCCCTGATGGGCGGCGTGTCCGGTTCGGCCGTGGCCGATGCGGCGATGCAGGCCAGGATCCTGGGCGGGCCGATGGTGGCCAAGGGCTATCACCGCGGCTTTACAGCTGCGGTTCTCGCCATCGGCGGCCTGATCACCGCCACCCTTCCTCCCAGCCTTGGCCTCATCCTTTATGGTTATCTGGGCGAAGTCTCGATCGGGCGCCTCTTCATTGCCGGCATCGTGCCCGGCGTGCTTCTGACGATCGTTCTCATGGCCGCCACCTGGTGGATTTCGGTGCGCCGCGACTACAAGCCCGAGAACGACCGGCCGCCGACACTGGGCGAGGTCTGGAGGGACTTCAAGCGAAGCTTCTGGGCCATCCTTTTCCCCGTGTGGCTTCTGGTGGGTATCCGTTTCGGCTTCTTCACGCCCTCCGAGGCAGGTGCTTTCGCCGTCGTCTATGCATTGTTCATCGGCTTCGTCGTCTATCGGGAACTCACCGTTCGCGCCCTGATCGACGCCCTCGTGCGCAGCGTCCGTGACATCGGCATGATCATGCTGATCATCCTCTTCTCAGGCGCTTTCGGCTACGTCATCACCTTCGAGCGGGTTCCGCAAAGCATTGCCGAATTCTCGCTGACGGCGATCACCAATCCGACGGTGCTTCTCTTCGTGATCAGCGGCTTTCTCCTGGCCTTGGGAATGCTCGTCGAAGCGACGGTGCTTGTCATGCTTCTGACGCCCATCCTGGTGCCGGTCATCCTGGCCGCCGGGATCGATCCGGTGCATTTCGGCCTGATCATGATGACCCTCGTCACCTTCGGCGGCATGACGCCACCTGTCGGGGTCTCCATGTTCACCGTGTGCGGGATCCTGCGCTGCTCCTACAAGGAGTATACCGTCGAGATGATCCCGCTCGCGGCAGCGGTCCTGCTGCTCGTGGTGGTGATGATCCTGTTTCCGCAGGTCGTCCTGTTTCTGCCGGAATGGTTGATGTAGGACGGCCGTCGCACGTCGCCGAGCGCTCCTCTGACGAGTGGCCCGGCGACGAGACCGACGAACAGGCCGGTCACCCTGATACCATGCTGCGCACTGGACAGCATGAAGCTCCAGCGCTTGGTCACCTCCAACGCCCGCTTCTCACCTATGCCGTGGTGAGGCTAAGACGCCGTACAAGTCCCGCTGCGGATTGTGCTTGATGTTCAGAACCCCTGGCCGCTAACGCCTGAGCGCCAACCTGATCTGTTTCTCGATCTCGATGATGGCGAAGAAGACCATGCCGACGGCGGTGATCAGAACTCCATCGAGGAAAGAGACCGGCTGCGTTCCCAGAACGATCTGGAGGGGCGCCAGGTAGGTGACGGCGAATTGCGCGGCGGTGATGGCTATGACCACGGCCCAGACCACCTTCGTCCCGCGTGCCGCCGCCCAGGTGAGGGAGGTGCTGTGGATGTTTCGGATGAAGAAAAGGTGGAAGATCTCCAGCACGACCACCGTGTTCATGGCCATGGTCTGCGCCAGGGCCAGGGGATATCCCTGATTGATGGCATAGGAAAAGATCCCGAACACGGCCACCACAAACAGCAGGGCAATCAGGATCACATGCCAGACCAGTTGGCCCGAGAGCAGCGGAGCATTGCGCGGTCGCGGCGGGCGGGCCATCGTGCCGGGTTCGGTCGGTTCGAAGGCAAGCGCAATCCCCAGCGTGATCCCGGTGATCAGGTTGATCCAGAGGATCTGGACGGCCGTCAGCGGCAAGGCAAGACCCAGGAGCAGCGCGAGAATGATGATCAGCGATTCACCGGCGTTGGTGGGCAGCGTCCAGCTGATCACCTTCTTGAGGTTGTCGTAGACGGTTCGGCCCTCCCGCACGGCTGCGGCGATCGACGCGAAGTTGTCGTCGGCCAGCACCAGGTCTGCAGCTTCCTTCGCCGCTTCGGAGCCCTTCTGCCCCATGGCAATCCCCGCATCGGCGCGTTTGAGTGCCGGCGCGTCATTCACACCGTCCCCGGTCATGGCGACGGAAAGCCCGTTGCCCTGCAGGGCGGTCACAAGCCGCAACTTGTGTTCGGGACTGGTCCGGGCAAAAATATCTACGTCGATGACTTCCAGCGCCAGCTGTGCATCGTCCAGCTTGTCCAGGTCGGCTCCCGTCAGCACCCGGTGCGGGTTCTGAAGACCGATCTTTGCCGCGATGGCGGCGGCCGTTCCCGCATGGTCTCCGGTGATCATCTTGACGCGGATGCCGGCAGCTCTGCATTCGGCCACGGCGGCAATCGCCTCGGGGCGCGGCGGGTCGATGAGGCCGACAAGCCCGAGGAAGCGCAATCCCTCTTCAAGCCCGACCGGATCGATGGCGGTGTCGGCACCCTGCTGTTCGGCGAGTGCCAGGACGCGCAGGCCTGAACCCGCCATGGCCTCGGCACGCTGGTGCCAGTGCTTCAGGTCGATGTCGCGGCACATGCGCAAGACCCTCTCGGGAGCGCCCTTGACATAGACCGTTCGACCGACGGCCGTCTCGCTCAGCACGGCCATGAAGCGATGGCGGGAATCGAAGGGGATGGCATCCAACCGGGTGCTTTGTGCGGTGTCGGTGCCAAGCACCTTGCCCGCAAAGGCCAGGAGCGCGCCTTCCATGGGATCGCCCTCCACGACCCACAGGCCGTCCCGTTGGGCAAGATGGGCGTCATTGCAGAGCGCGGCTGCCTGTGCGAGTCGCGTCAGGTCTCCACCCGGCGTGATGGC
>JBKBXP010000024.1:0-20890 GCA_046314035.1 Pseudorhizobium sp.
GGTGTTGCCGCTAGGGCTCACCGCCGAGGAGCGCGGCCGCAGCCTGAACTGGCTGGCGGAGGGGACCACGGCATCGGCCGGTCGTGTCGGGCCGATCGTCTTTGCCGGTGGCCTGCGGGCGCAGACGCCGCTGGCGCCGGTGCATCTGCGCGCAAGCCGACGGGGCGGCGGCATCACGATGTCCTGGGTGCGCCGAGGGCGCATCGAGGCCGACGACTGGGATGCAGCCGAGATCCCGCTCGACGAGGCGGAGGAGGGCTACCAGATCGATATCCTCGAGGGCTCGTCGGTCCGGCGCACGGCCGACGTCGCGGCGCCGGGCTTTTTCTACGACGAAGCGCTGGAGCTCGCCGATTTCGGCGCGCTGCAGACAAGCCTCACGATCCGGGTCCGCCAGAAGGGCAGGGCCGTTCCGCTGGGGCTGCCGGCGCAGGCGATCATTTCACTGTGAGTAAAGGAGAAGGGCATGGACGCGACAAAGCAGTGGTACCGGTCGAAGACTGTCTGGGGTGCGCTGATGGCGGTGGGGGCGTCGCTTCTGCAGGCGGCGGGCGTCGAACTGACGCCGGATGTGCAGAACGATCTCGCCGATCTGGCGATTGCAGCCGCGGGGATCGTCGGCGGCGCCCTGTCGATCTACGGGCGGATCTCGGCCAACAGCGCCATCAGTCGTTGAGCCGGACGTGGCGGTGGGGCGGGAACAACCTCACCGCCCATTCATTTGCCATTCAGGCGGTGTTAGTTACATACTCTGCCATGTAATTGGATCCGACCGATCCACTCTGACCATGGACTGATGAACGATGGCGCGACTGCCGATCCCAGCGATGATCATCGCCGGCCTTGCCGGTCTGACAGCCTACGTACCGGCTGCGGCGCAGAACTACCTGATTCTCGCCGCTGCCGATTGCGGCTCCGCCGCCTCCCGTGTCGTCAGCGACACCGGCGGCCAGTTGCTCTCCGCCCAGCCTTCCTCCGATGGCCAGACCTGCGTCGTCACCGTCCTGGTCCAGGGTAGTGGCAATGAACGCCCGCGCAAGGTAACGGTGCGGGTACAGATGTAGGAGGCCGGCAGCCGGACGGCTGCCGCAAGGACAGGGCGGACAATGCGCATTCTCGTGGTCGAAGACGACATCAATCTCAATCGCCAGCTGACTGACGCGCTGAAGGAAGCCGGCTATGTCGTCGACCAGGCTTTCGACGGCGAAGAGGGGCACTATCTGGGCGAGACGGAGCCCTATGACGCCGTCATCCTCGACATCGGCCTGCCCGTGATCGACGGCATCACCGTCGTCGAGAAGTGGCGCGCCGAGGGCAAGGGCATGCCGGTGCTGATGCTGACTGCGCGCGATCGCTGGAGCGACAAGGTTGCCGGCATCGACGCCGGGGCCGACGATTATGTCGCCAAGCCTTTCCATGTCGAGGAGGTGCTGGCGCGGGTGCGGGCGCTGATCCGTCGCGCCGCCGGGCATTCCTCCTCCGAGCTGATCTGCGGCCCGGTCCGGCTCGACACCAAGGCGTCGAAGGCGACCGTCGACGGCACGCCGTTGAAGCTCACCTCCCACGAGTTCCGGCTGCTGTCCTATCTGATGCACCACATGGGCGAGGTGGTTTCGCGCACCGAGCTCGTCGAGCATATGTACGACCAGGATTTCGACCGTGATTCCAACACCATTGAGGTCTTCGTCGGCCGGCTGCGCAAGAAGCTCGGTGTCGATCTGATCGAGACGGTCCGCGGCCTGGGCTACAGGATGCAAGCCCCCTCCGAAGCCAGCTGACGCGGATGATCGGACCCCGGTCGCTCACCGCCCGCGTCCTCCTGCTCGCCACCCTGTGGTCGGGGCTCGCCCTCGTGGTGATCGCCCTGGTGATCTCGGCGCTCTACCGGCAGGCTGCCGACCGCGCCTTCACCGATCTCCTGCGCGCGCAGCTCTACAACGTCATCAATTCCATCTCGGTCGGCGAGAACAACAGCCTCGTGGGCAATCCGCAGCTCGGCGACCTGCGCTATTCGCAGCCGGAGACGGGCTGGTACTGGATCATCGAGCCGCTCGGCACCTTCGCCGCCGCACCGCTTGCTTCATCCTCTCTCGGCGTCTCCAAGATCGCTGTTCCCTCCATCCTCGTCGTTCCCTTCAACAACCGCTACGAGCGCTTCTATCCGTTGACCGACGCCTTCGGGAACAATGTGCTGGTGGCCGAGACGGAGGTGGTTCTGGACGGCGAGGGCCGTGCCGCCCGCTTTCGCGTCGCCGGCAACCTCGATGCCATGGAAGAGGATATCAGCGCTTTCGACCGCAGCCTCTACCTCGCGCTCTTCGTCTTCGGCGTCGGCAGCCTGATCGTCAACGGCGGCGCGATCCTGTTCGGTCTGCAGCCCCTCGACCGGGCCCGCCGGGCGCTGGGCAAGATCCGCCGCGGCGAGGCCGAGCGGCTGGAGGGCGAGTTCCCCCGGGAGATCATGCCGCTGGTCAACGAGGTCAACGCGCTGATCGAGAGCAACCGACGCATCGTCGACCGCGCCCGCATGCAGGTCGGCAATCTGGCGCATTCCCTGAAGACGCCGTTGGCGGTCCTCATCAACGAAGCCCGCACTCTCGACCACGCCCAGCAGGAATTGGTGAAGTCGCAGGCGGAGGCGATGCAGGCGCAGGTGCAGTCCTATCTCAACCGCGCCCGGATCGCCGCCCAGCGGGAATCGGTTCTCGTGCGTACCGACGTTGCTCCGGTTCTCGAACGCCTCGTTAGGGTCATGCGACGCCTCAATCCGGACAGGGAGTTTCACCTGTCAGTCGATCCGGGCTGCGTGCTGGCCATGGAGCAGCAGGACGTCGAGGAGACGATCGGCAACCTTCTGGAAAACGCTGCCCGTTTCTGCCGGACCGGGGTCTGGCTGACCGCCGTGCCGACCGCCGATGCGCGCGGCATCGAGATCGCCGATGGCGTGCGTCGCACATGGCTCGAGGTTGCCGTGGAAGACGACGGGCCGGGGCTTGATCCGGAGCAGGCCGACGAGGCGATGAAACGCGGGCGCAGGCTCGACGAAAGCCGCCCGGGCGCCGGGCTCGGTTTGTCCATCGTGCGCGAGATCGCCAGTGAGTACCAGGGCATGTTCGAACTGGGCCGCGGCGGACGCGGCGGGCTGCGTGCCGTGCTGATCCTGCCCTCGGTGACGAAGGATGTTGCCTGATCCGGGCAAACACGCCATATCGCCTTAATGCTGCCACGCTGGAACATCGTAAGTTCCGGCGCATTGCCTGAAAGACCCCTTTTGCGAACCGGTAACGAACAGATGCACTCGATCCGCTTACATCATGCTGTCTCGCCCATTCTGCTGGCCTGCCTGCTCGCAGGATGTTCGACGTCTTCGGGCGGCAGTGGCGCTGGGACAAGTCTTGTGCCGTCCCGTTCGTCCTCGGCGCAGTACATCACCGCCTTGCAGGGCGGCATCGTCAGCCGCAGCGGCGTGACGATCGGCGACAGCGATCAGTCGCGCGCGCTGGAAGCCGAATACCGCGCGCTGGAAGCGGCGCCCGGCGGTCAGCCGGTTGCCTGGACCGGTCGCGGTGTCAGCGGTGAGGTGGTTGCGGCTGCACCCTATCAGGTCGGATCGCAGAATTGTCGCCAATACACCCACACCCTCGTCAGCGAAGGCCGCGAAGCCAAGGCCCGCGGCGCGGCATGCCGCAACGCGAACGGCACCTGGACGCCGCTCAGCTGACGATTTGACCTAGGTCATGGCCAAGAGCCGGGCGAGAGACCAAAGAGGGCGCAGGATGGATTGCGGCGAAACGCCTCAAATCCGCGTCATGAGCTGTTCGGCAGTTGGAAAGGCCGGGCAGTTCAAGTAATTGGACCCTTATGTTTTTGTGGATCATCTTTGCTTGTCTGACGGCTGCCGTGGCGGCAGTGATGCTTGTGACCTTGGCGCGTGGTGCAAAGCCCGCGGGCCCGGACCGCGCCGGTGAGATCGCCGTCTACAAGGACCAGCTCACAGAGTTGGAGCGCGACCGCGCTCACGGGCTGATCAGTGCCGACGACGCCGTCTATGCAAAGGCCGAGATCGGCCGGCGCCTGCTTGCCGCCGCCGGCGATGCCGGCGAGGACAAGATCGAGGCGCCCCGCCGCGGCATGACCGCGGCCGCCATCTTCGTGACGCTGCTGGTGCCCGCGGTCAGCCTGTCCGCCTATGTGTCGCTCGGCAGCCCGCAGCTGCCGGACCAGCCGCTGGCGGCACGCCTCGACAATCCCGGCAGCAACATGGCGCTTCTGGTCGCCCAGGCCGAGCGGCATCTGGCCCAGAACCCGAACGACGGGGCCGGCTGGGATCTGCTGGCGCCGATCTATTTCCGCACGATGCGGCTTGCCGACGCCGAACTTGCCTATCGCAACGCCATCCGGATCATGGGCACGAGCCCGGAGCGGACGGCGGGGCTCGGCGAGACGCTGATCGCCGCCAACGACGGCATCGTCACGGAGGATGCACGGCTGGCCTTCGAGGAAAGCCTGCGTCTCTCCCCCGAAAATCCGAGGGCGCGCTTCTACCTGGCGCTGGCGCTGGAGCAGTCCGGGCGAAGGGACGAGGCGCGCGCCGCCTTCGAAGCGATCGCGGCAGCCTCGCCCGCCGACGCGCCCTGGATGGAACTCGTGCAGCAGCATATCGCGGAAAACGGCGGAGAGGTTTCGCCGCCGGTCGCAGCCATGCCGCCAGGAGCAAGCCAGGCACCGGGCGGACCGACGGCCGACGACATCGCAGCCGCAGAGGACATGTCCGGCACCGACCGCCAGGATATGATCCGCGGCATGGTCGAGAGCCTGGCGGCACGACTGGAAGACGATCCGAACAATCTGGACGGTTGGCTGCGGCTGATCCGCTCCTATTCGGTGCTCGGCGACCGGGAGAAGGCAACCGAGGCGCTGAACAGCGGCCTCAAGACCTTCCCGGCCGATGGCGACGAGGGACGGCAGCTGGTGGCGCTCGCCCGCGAGGTCGGACTGGCCGTCGATGGAGTGACGCAATGACACGCAAGCAGAAACGGCTGACAATCATTGCCGGTGGCATGAGCTTCATCCTGGCCGCCGTGCTGCTGGTGATGTTCGCCTTCAGCCAGTCGGTCGCCTATTTCTTCATGCCCTCCGATCTGGCGACGACCGAGGTCTCCCCCGGCACCCGCATCCGCCTCGGCGGACTGGTCGCCGAAGGCTCCGTCAAGCGTGGCGAGGGCTCCACCGTGACCTTTGCCGTCACCGACGGATCGGGTACAGTGCCGGTCAGCTACACAGGTATCCTGCCGGACCTGTTCCGCGAGGGGCAGGGCGTAGTGACCGAAGGCGCCTTCGACGCGGCCACGCATTCCTTCCGCGCCGACACCGTTCTGGCCAAGCATGACGAGAACTACATGCCGAAGGAAGTCGCCGACCGCCTGAAGGAACAGGGGGTCTGGAAGGAAGAGGGCGAGGTGGAAACGCAATGATCATCGAGATCGGCCACTACGCACTCGTCCTCGCCTTCGCGGTCTCGCTGATCGTCTCGACCGTTCCGGTGATCGGCACCTGGCGGCGCGATGGCGCCATGATGGCGCTCGCACCCGTCGCCTCTGTGACGATGTTCGTGCTGGTGCTGATCGCCTTCGGCGCCCTGACCTGGGCCTATGTCGTCTCCGACTTCTCGCTGCGCAACGTCTGGGAGAACTCCCATTCGCTGATGCCGATGATCTACAAGGTCTCCGGAGTCTGGGGCAACCACGAGGGCTCCATGCTGCTGTGGCTGCTGATCCTGGTGTTCTTCAGCGCCCTGGTGGCCGTTTTCGGCCGCAACCTGCCCGACACGCTGCGTGCCAACGTGCTGGCGGTGCAGGGCTGGATCTCGGCCGCCTTCCTGCTCTTCATCCTTCTGACGTCGAACCCCTTCCTGCGCCTCAACCCGGCGCCGGCGGAAGGTCAGGATCTCAATCCGGTGCTGCAGGATCCGGGGCTGGCCATCCATCCGCCGCTGCTTTATCTCGGCTACGTCGGCTTCTCCGTCTGCTTTTCCTTTGCGGTGGCGGCCCTCATGGATGGCCGCATCGATGCCGCCTGGGCGCGCTGGGTGCGGCCCTGGACGCTGACCGCCTGGACCTTTCTGACCGCCGGCATCGCCATGGGCTCCTACTGGGCCTACTACGAGCTTGGCTGGGGCGGCTGGTGGTTCTGGGACCCGGTCGAAAACGCGTCCTTCATGCCCTGGCTTGCCGGCACGGCGCTCCTGCATTCGGCGCTCGTCATGGAGAAGCGCGAGGCGCTGAAGATCTGGACGGTGCTGTTGGCCATTATGACCTTCTCGCTGTCGCTGCTCGGCACCTTTCTCGTCCGCTCGGGTGTCTTGACCTCGGTGCATGCCTTCGCCACCGATCCCACCCGCGGCATCTTCATTCTCGTCATCCTGATGTTCTTCGTCGGCGGCGCCTTCGCGCTGTTTGCCTGGCGCGCGCCGATGCTGAAGTCCGGCGGCCTGTTTGCGCCGATCTCCCGGGAAGGCGCGCTGGTTCTCAACAACCTGATCCTGACGGTGGCGACTGCCACCATCCTGATCGGCACGCTCTATCCGCTGGTGCTCGAGACTCTGACGGGCGAGAAGATCTCGGTCGGCGCGCCCTTCTTCAATCTGACCTTCGGGCTCCTGATGATCCCGCTACTGGTGGCGGTCCCCTTTGGGCCGATGCTGGCCTGGAAGCGGGGCGATGCGCTGGGCGCGCTGCAGCGGCTCTACATGGCGGCAGGCCTGGCACTGGTGGCCGGACTGGCTCTCTATTACGTCCAGAACGGTGGCCCGGTCATGGCGGTCTTCGGGCTCGCGCTCGGCTTCTGGGGAATGTTCGGTGCAGTCGCCGATCTCTGGAACCGTGCCAATTTCGGCAAGCTGCCCTTAAATGTCGCCTGGCGCCGCCTGGTGGGCCTGCCGCGCTCCGCCTTCGGCACGGCGCTTGCCCATTTCGGCCTCGGCGTCACCGTGCTCGGCATCGTCATGGTGACCACCTTCGAGACCGAGACGGTGCTCGAGATGCAGCTCGGTCAGACGGCCGAAGCCGGCGGCTACTCGATCGTCTTCGATGGCATGCGCGATGCGGTCGGCCCCAACTACACCGAGGAACGCGGCCATTTCACCATTAGCCGGGGCGGTGTCGCCGTGGCGGACACCTGGTCCTCGAAGCGGATCTACACGGCGCGCCAGATGCCGACCACGGAGGCAGGCATTCTCACCTTCGGCTTCAGTCAGCTCTATATTTCGCTGGGCGATCCGATGGCGGATGGCGGCATCGTCGTGCGCGTCTGGTGGAAGCCTTTCATCCTCTGCATCTGGGGCGGTTCCCTGTTCATGACGTTCGGCGGCTTCGTGTCGCTCTCTGACCGACGCCTGCGCGTCGGTGCGCCGCGCCGCAAGGCGAAGCCTGCGAAGATTGTTGCGGAGCCGGCGGAATGATGGTGCGCAACCCCTCCCCAACCCCTCCCTACAATGGGGAGGGGCTTTTCCGCCCACCCGCAGCCCCAGACAATTCGCAAGGCTTCGCGGCCCGTTCTCTCCCCCCTTGTGGGGGAGATGGCCGGAAGGCCAGAGGGGGGTTCGTCGCTCTCTTCGTGCTCTCCCTCACACTCCTCCTCACCCCCCTCCCGGCGCTCGCCGTCAATCCTGACGAGATCCTCGCCGACCCGGCCCTCGAAGAGCGGGCGCGTGATCTCTCCGCGCAACTTCGCTGCATGGTCTGCCAGAACCAGTCGATCGACGATTCCAATGCGGAGCTGGCACGCGACCTGCGCGTTCTCGTCCGAGAGCGGCTGGTGGACGGCGACAGTGACGAAGAGGTGATCGATTACGTCGTCTCGCGCTACGGCGAATTCGTGCTCCTCAATCCGCGGCTTTCGGCGCGCACGGTTCTCCTGTGGGGAGCGCCGATCGTGCTGCTGCTGATTGGTGGCCTCGTTATCGTCCTGATGGCACGCGGGCGTCTGCAGCCGCGCCAGTCTCCGGTTCTGACCGCAGAAGAGCAGGCGCGACTGGATGATCTGGTCGGCAGGAAGTAGTCTCGCCGCCTGGCGAACATTACAAAGAATTCATCCCCCTGACACCTGCAGTTAAGGTGCGCCTCCCTATATCTCTTGCATCCACCGCCTACCCGGGATCATCCCGGCTACAGCCAAAGTGAAGAGAAGAAGGTAGCCCCAATGCAAAACAGCAAACCTGGACGTTCAAACCTCAGGACTGTTCTCAAGGCCTCGACCGTGGCGGGTCTCGCCGCCGTCATGCTGACGACCGGCATCCCGGCGCAGGTCGTCGAGTCCTTTGCTGATCCGGTCAAGGTCGAGGCGCCGCAGGCAACGAGCTTTGCCGACGTCGTTGCCGCCGTTTCGCCTGCCGTCGTGTCCGTCCGTGTCCAGTCCGAGGCGCAGCCCGTCTCAGACAGCAACAATTTCAGCTTCAACTTCAATGGCCAGGGCTTCGAAGACCTGCCGGACGATCACCCGCTGAAGCGCTTCTTCCGCGATTTCGGTGGCCAGATGCCCGGCGGACGTGGTGATGAGCGTGGCGACGACCGCGCCGAGCGCAGCCCGCGCGGTGGTGACCGCGACAGCCGTCCGCATCGCCTGCGCCCGACGTCGCAAGGCTCCGGCTTCTTCATCTCCGACGACGGCTATCTGATCACCAACAACCACGTGATTTCCGACGGGACCGCCTTCACCGTTGTGATGGACGACGGAACCGAGCTCGATGCCAAGCTGATCGGCAAGGACAGCCGCACCGATCTCGCCGTCCTCAAGGTCGATGCCAACCGCGAGTTCACCTATGTCAACCTGGCCGACGACACCAAGGTTCGCGTCGGCGACTGGGTCGTGGCCGTCGGCAATCCCTTCGGTCTTGGCGGTTCCGTGACCGCAGGCATCATCTCCGCCCGTGGCCGCGATATCGGCTCCGGTCCGTACGACGACTACATCCAGATCGACGCGGCGGTGAACCGCGGTAACTCCGGTGGCCCGGCCTTCAACTTGGAAGGCGAAGTCATCGGCATCAACACCGCGATCTTCTCGCCGTCTGGCGGCAACGTCGGCATCGCCTTCGCCATTCCGGCGTCCGTCGCCCGGGACGTGGTTCAGGACCTGATCGACGATGGCAAGGTCGAGCGCGGCTGGCTCGGCGTCCAGATTCAGCCGGTTAACAAGGACATCGCCGAATCGCTCGGCCTGTCCGAGGCCCAGGGCGCGCTGGTCGTGGCCCCGCAGGAAGGATCGCCGGGCCAGAAGGCCGGCATCGAAGAGGGTGACGTGATCACCGCCGTCAACGGCGATCCGATCCGGGACGCCCGTGATCTTGCCCGCAAGGTTGCGCAGTTCGGACCCAACACCGAGGTTGCGGTCTCCGTCTGGCGTGACGGCAAGTCGCAGGATATCCCGGTGACGCTGGGCAACCTGGCCAGCGAGGATGCCGCAACGGCAACCCCGGTCGAGCCGGATGCCCCCGTACCGTCCTCGGAAAAGGCGCTGTCGAGCCTCGGCATCACCGTTGCCCCGGCTGACGATGGGACCGGCCTTGCCGTGACCGAAGTCGATCCGGACTCGGAGGCTGCATCCCGCGGCCTGCGCACCGGAGAGAAGATCGTCTCGGTCAACAACAAGCCGGTCACTGCGGCTGACGACATCGAAGAGGTCATCGAGCAGGCGCGCCAGGATGGCCGCAGCCGTGCGCTCTTCCAGGTCGAGTCCGAGCGCGGCAGCCGCTTCATCGCACTGCCGATCAACGAAGGCTGATCCTCCCAGGACGCATTCGAAGGGGGCGCCGCCGGCAACGTCGGTGCCCCCTTTTTCTTTTTCTCCGATTGTCTGATGTTGAAGGAGTGACACGATGGAGACTTCCACCCGCCACGCCGACCTCAGCGAATCCGATGGTGCAAAAAAGCCGGCGGACGCTAAGGTGCCGCACATGAAGATTCTGGTGATTGAAGACGACCTCGAGGCCGCGGCCTACATGACGAAGGCCTTTCGCGAGGCCGGCATCGTGGCGGACCATGCCAGCGACGGCGACAGCGGCCTCTTCATGGGGACCGAGAACTCCTACGACGTGATGGTCATCGACCGCATGCTGCCGCGCCGCGACGGCCTCTCGGTCATCAGCGAATTGCGCAAGCGCGGCATCAACACGCCGGTGCTGATCCTCTCGGCGCTCGGGCAGGTGGATGACCGCGTCACGGGCCTTCGTGCCGGCGGCGACGATTACCTGCCCAAGCCCTATGCCTTCAGCGAGCTTCTGGCCCGCGTCGAGGTGCTGGGCCGCCGCAAGGGTGCGCCCGAGCAGGACATGGGATACCGCGTCGGCGACCTCGAACTCGACCGCCTGTCCCACGAGGTGCGCCGCGGCGGCAAGGAGATCCCGCTGCAGCCGCGCGAATTCCGGCTGCTCGAATACCTGATGAAGAACGCCGGCCAGGTGGTGACCCGCACCATGCTGCTGGAGCATGTCTGGGACTACCACTTCGATCCGCAGACGAATGTCATCGACGTGCATGTCTCGCGGCTGCGGTCCAAGATCGAGCGGGACTTCGACAAGCCGCTCCTGAAGACGATCCGCGGCGCCGGCTACATGATCAAGGACGAGGCTTGAGCGCGTGCTGAACCGGTCTCGCCTGATGTTCAGCTCCACGGCCGTTCGCCTGTCGGGGCTCTATATCATCCTGTTCGCGATCTGCGCCGCCTTCCTCGTCTTCTACGTGACGGCGATGTCGGAGCGCATCCTGGCGCAGCAGACGCGCGACAACCTCGTCCAGGAAGTCGGCGACATCCAGCGCGCCTTCGATCGCGGCGGGTTGAACGGCATGCTGCGCATGATGGAGCGCCGGGCCCGCCAGCCGGGTGCCAACCTCTATGTGGTGGCAGGCCGCAACGGCGAGATCGTTGCCGGCAATGTCGCCTCGCTGCAACCGGGCGTACTTGACGAACAGGGCTGGACCCGTTTTCCCTTTTCCTATCAGCCCTTCACCGATGCCGGCGTCAGGCGCGAGCACATGGCGATTGCCAACGTGGTGTTCATGGAGAACGGCCTGCGGGTGATGGTCGGCCGCGATCTCGGTGAGCCCGGCCGCTTCCGCGGCATCGTCCGTCGCGCGCTGATGGTGGCCCTGACGATCATGGGGGTCGGCGCCCTGGTCATCTGGTTCGGGATCGGCCGCAACGCGCTCAAACGCATCGACCGCATGTCGGGTGCCAGCCAGAAGATCATGGCGGGCGACCTGTCGCAGCGCCTTCCGGTCGGCCGTTCCGGCGACGAATTCGACCGCCTGTCGGAATCGCTGAATGCCATGCTCGGCCGGATCGAGCGGCTGAACGAGGGCCTTCGCCAGGTCTCCGACAACATTGCCCACGATCTGAAGACGCCGCTGACGCGGCTGCGCAACAAGGCAGCCGATGCGCTGGGCGAGGACGATCCCGGCAGCCGCCGCATGGCGCTCGAAGGCATCATCGCCGAGTCCGACCAGTTGATCCGCACCTTCAACGCGCTGCTGATGATCTCGCGGGTCGAGGCAGGCTCGATCGTTGCGGAAATGTCGGAGATCGATGTCTCGGCGATCTCCGCCGACAGCTGCGAGCTCTACGAGCCGGCGGCAGAAGAGGCGGGGCTGACGCTGGAGACCGACATCACGCCGGGGCTGACGGTCAAGGGCAACCGCGAACTGATCGGCCAGGCCATGTTCAACCTCCTCGACAATGCCATCAAGTATTCCGCCGGCGGCAAGGGCGCGCCAACTCTTAGGGTGGTGCTGTCCGCCGACGCCGGGGGCGTGCGCCTCTCGGTCTGCGACAACGGACCGGGCGTGCCGCCCGAGAAGCGTGAGGAAGTTGTCAAGCGCTTCGTGCGCCTCGATGCGAGCCGATCGAAGCCGGGGACGGGCCTCGGCCTGTCGCTGGTGGAGGCGGTGATGGAGCTGCACGGCGGCGCGCTGGTCCTTTCCGCCACCCATCCGGAGGATGTCGAGGCGCCCGGTCTCACGGCGACCATGGTCTTTCCCGTCCGAAGACCCTAAGAAGGGACGCCAGACGGGAGGATACCGTGGCAGAGACTGCAAGATACCTGAAGAACGTCGAGGCCGATGTCATCCGGCCGTTGAGCCAGGCCGAAGCCAAGACCGTGGTGGCGCTCCTGAAGGAGGCCGCCAAGCAGGAGCCGGCGATCGCCGACCTGATGGCGGGCGACGGGGCGCTCAAATCCTTCCTGGTCGCTGCCCTGACGCTTTCCCCCTATCTGCGCGACAGCGCGGCGATCTCGCCACAGCTGATCTCCACGGCGCTCTCCGAGCCGCTGGAGACGGTGCTGGAGGGACTGATCGCGACCGCCCGCGATTGCTGGAAGCCCCGTGACGGGAAGACACCCAGCGAGACGGAAGTCATGGCGGCGCTGCGCACAGCCAAGCGCAGCCTGTCCTTTCTCGTCGCATTGGCCGATCTGGCGCGCATTTTTATCGCCCGCGACACCACCCTCTATCTCAGCCGCTTTGCCGATGCGGCGGTGGCTGCGGCCATCGATCACCTGTTGCTCAGTGGCCACGAGAGCGGCAAGATCGTCCTCAAGGACGTGGAGCGGCCGAGCGAACACTCCGGGCTGATCGTCATCGGCATGGGCAAGCTCGGCGGTCATGAGCTCAACTATTCCTCCGATATCGACATCGTCGTCTTCTTCGATCCCGACAGCGGCCTTCTCAAGGATCCGATCGACGGGACGGAAATCTACGGCCGCATGATGCGCCGCCTCGTGCGCATCCTCCAGGAGCGCACCGCCGACGGCTATGTCTTCCGCACCGATCTCAGGCTGCGGCCTGATCCGGGCTCGACGCCGCTGGCGGTGCCGGTGGAGGCGGGGCTGCTCTACTACGAGAGCCGCGGCCAGAACTGGGAGAGGGCGGCCTTCATCAAGGCCCGCGCCATGGCCGGCGACATTGCCGCCGGCGAGGATTTCCTGCGCCAGCTGGTGCCCTTCGTCTTCCGCAAGTACCTCGACTATGCGGCGATCTCCGACATCCATTCGATCAAGCGGCAGATCCATGTCCACAAGGGACACGGGGCGATCGCGGTGAAGGGCCACAACGTCAAGCTCGGCCGCGGCGGCATCCGCGAGATCGAGTTCTTCGCCCAGACCCAGCAACTGATCGCCGGTGGCCGCATGCCGCCGCTCAGGACCCGTCAGACCGAGGTGGCGCTGAACGCGCTGGCGGAGGCGAACTGGATCACGCCGGATATCGCCGCTGAGATGATCGACGCTTACTGGTTCCTGCGCGATGTCGAGCACCGCATCCAGATGGTCCACGACGAGCAGACCCACAATCTGCCGGAGACGGAGGCGGAGCTGAAACGCATCGCCTTCATGCTGGGCTTTTCCGATACGGCCGCCTTCTCCAGAAAGCTTGAGGAGACCCTGCGCACGGTGGAGAAGCGCTATGCGCGCCTTTTCGAGCAGGAGACGAAGCTCTCCGGCGTCGAGGGCAACCTCGTCTTCACCGGCGAGCAGGACGATCCGGGCACCTTGAAGACGCTGGCGTCCATCGGCTTCGAGCGACCGGCCGACATGTCGCGGGTGATCCGCACCTGGCACTACGGCCGCTACCGCGCCACCCAGTCGGTGGAGGCGCGCGAGCGGTTGACGGAGATGATGCCAAAACTGCTGAAGGCATTTGGCGAAAGCAGCCGCGCCGACGAGGCGATGCTGCGCTTCGACAGCTTCCTCTCCGGACTGCCGGCGGGCATCCAGCTGTTCTCGCTGATCGGCAACAACCCGGCGCTGCTCTCGCTGATCGTTCGGGTGATGTCGTCGGCCCCGCGGCTGGCCGACATCATCGCCTCGCGGCCGCATGTCTTCGACGGCATGCTGGACCCGGCGCTGATGGCAGAACTGCCGACCCGTGACCACATGGCGGAGCGGCTCAAAAGCTTCCTGACGGTGGCGCGTCACTACGAGGAGGTGCTCGACCGGTTGCGCATCTTCGCCGCCGAGCAGCGGTTCCTGATCGGTATCCGCCTCCTGACGGGCGCCATCGACGGCGCCGAGGCGGGCCGTGCCTTCACCGATCTCGCCGACCTGCTGATCGAGCAGACGCTGATCGCGGTCGAACGGGAGATCGAGGCGGCGCACGGGCGCTATCCCGGCGGCAGGGTGGCGCTGATGGGCATGGGCAAGCTCGGCAGCTTCGAGCTGACGGCAGCCTCCGACGTCGACATCATCCTGCTCTACGACTACGACGACGAGGCCTCCGAATCCGACGGCGAAAAGCCGCTCGACGCGACGCGCTACTACACGCGCCTGACGCAGCGGCTGATTGCGGCGCTGTCCGCCCCGACGGCCGAAGGCGTGCTCTTCGAGGTCGACATGCGTCTGCGACCCTCCGGCAACAAGGGGCCGGTGGCGACCCGCATCAGGGCCTTCCGGAAATACCAGCAGGAAGAGGCCTGGACCTGGGAACACATGGCGCTGACGCGGGCGCGCATGGTCGCCGGCGACGAGGAGCTCGGCGACGAGGCCTGCGCCGTGATTGCCGAGGTTCTGGCAAGGCAGGCCGACGTGGAGAAGATTGCGATAGACGTGCGCGAGATGCGCGAGCTAATCGAAAAGGAGAAGCCGCCGCGCGACATCTGGGATCTGAAGCTGATCCCCGGCGGGCTGATCGACATCGAGTTCATCGCCCAGCATCTGCGGCTGGTGGCGCCGGCAAAGGGGCTTGCGATCGACACCCATGGGCTGACGACGCGGGAGGCCCTGCAGGCGCTGGGCGGCGAGCTGATGACCGATGACGACCGCCAGACGGTGCTCGAAGGGCTACGCCTGTTCACCGAACTCTCGCAGATCATCCGCCTCTGCATCGACGGGCCGTTCGCGCCGAAAGAGGCACCGGCGGGTCTCGTGGAGCGCGTCTGCCGGGCAGGCGACTGCCCCGACATCAGGACGCTCGAAGGCGAGGTGAAACGGCTGTCGAAGGCGGTGCGCGGGGTGTTCCGGAAGGTTGTCAGTGCATAGCGCGGGCAGCCACGGCGAACGTCGGCTGATCCGGCATGCTGACCGACACGACCGTGCCCTTTCCGACGCAGGAGCGGATGCGCATGGTGCCGCCGTGGAGCGCCACCAGCGAGCGGGAGATCGCCAGGCCGAGGCCGGAGCCGCCCTTGCTTTTGGCATACTGGCTCTGCACCTGTTCGAACGGCTGGCCGATCTTGCCCATGGCTGCCTTGGGAATGCCGATGCCGGTGTCGGCAATCGTCAGCAGCACGCCTGATTCCGACCGGCGTGCCCGCACGATGATGCGGCCGCCCTCGTTGGTGAACTTCACCGCGTTCGACAGGAGGTTGAGCATGACCTGCTTCATCGCCCGCCTGTCGCCGGCCATGCCGAGATCGGGGCAGAGGCTCTGCTCGATCGAGATGTTCTTGTCTTCGGCGGCAATCGAGGTGAGGCGCAGGCTTTCCTCGATCAGCGGCGCCAGATCGATCGTCTCGCACTGGATCTTCATGTGCCCGGCCTCGATCTTCGACATGTCGAGGATGTCGTTGATGACGTTGAGCAGGTGCTTGCCGCTGTCGTGGATGTCGCGGGCATATTCGCCGTATTTGGGAGAGCCGACCGGGCCGAACATCTGGTTGACGAGGATTTCCGAGAAGCCGAGGATGGCGTTGAGCGGGGTGCGCAACTCGTGGCTCATGTTGGCGAGGAATTCGGACTTCGCCTTGTTGGCGGCCTGGGCCCGCTCCTTTTCCGACTGATAGTTGGCGTTGGCGGTCGAAAGCTCTTCCTTCTGCTTCTCCAGCTTCTTCTGCGAGGCGGAAAGATCGCTGATCGTCGCCATCAGGCGTCGTTCGGATTCGCGCAACCGCTCCTGATGACGCTTCATCACCGAGATGTCCGTTCCGACCGACACCAGACCGCCGTCGCGGGTTCGCCGCTCGTTGATCTGCAGCCAGCGCTCGTCGGCCAGCTGGACTTCCGTGGTGCGCGAAAGACCGTTCTGGTCAGGATCGGCGATCCGTCTCTCAATCACCGGCCGCGCCGCCGAGGCCTTGACGACGGCCTTCTCGGTGCCGGGAACGAGCACGCCGTCGGGGAGGCCATAGGCCTGCTGGAAGTGGGCGTTGCACATCACCAGCCGGTCGTTCTTGTCCCAGAGCACGAAGGCCTCGGAGGTGCATTCGATGGCGTCCGCCAGCCGCTGGTCGGCTTCCGCGTAGCGCTGCGCCAGCCGGTGCTGCTCGGTGACGTCCATGGCGATGCCGATCACATGGGTGCGGCCGCTGGCGCTGCGGGTAACCTGCGCGCGTGCCCGCATCCAGACGTAGTGGCCCGCCGCATGCCTCATGCGAAAGACCTGGTCGACCTGCTTGGCGTTGCCGCGGCTGATGGCGCGGGCCAGAGCGTAGAGATTGCCGTCCGTCGGATGCATCATCCGGGCGGCATCGGCGAAGGAAAGGACGTTGCCGGCGGGCGGCAGGCCGAGCATTTCGTACATGGAGCCGGACCAGAACAGGCGGCGGTTAGCGACGTCGAAATCCCAGAGGCCGCAGCGGCCGCGCGACAGCGCCGTCTCGATGCGCAGATTGGCCTCCAGGAAGGTCTCGTCGGCTTCGCGGGCCCGCTTCACCTGCATGTAATAGGCATAGAGGATGACGAGCAGGATGGCGGAGATACAGGCAAACAGCGTGACGTTGAGGGAGACTTCGTGGCGCCAGAAGTACTGCGCGGAGGCGAGCGAGCTGGCGACCACGATCAGGCCGCCGTCATTGCCGACCGACTGAATCGCGGCGTAATGCGGCTCGCCGCCGATCGAGGTCTCGATGAGGCCGGAAACCCCGAAGCGCCGCAGCGCTGCCGTTTCCGGCAGGACAGCCGTCAACTGTCGGCCAACGAAAGGAACGGCGGCCGATCCGCCGAAGATCTTGCCGTTGGGATCCACGAGCAGCAGGAAGGCGTCGGGGTTCAGGAGGCGGGCCGGAAGGAAGCTGGCAAGGCGGGCTTCCGCCACGGCGCGGTCGCCGGCACTGATGGCGGCATCCTTTCCGGCGAAGGCTGCAACGGCGGTGGCAGCGACAAGCGCGGTCGCCTGACGGGCGCCCTCCTGCAGGCGCTCATATTCGGAAACCAGGCCCAGGCTGCGCGAGGTGGCGACCACGGCAAGGAAGGCAAGGATGAGCAGCGGAATGGCGCGCTTCAGCACCAGTTCGACGCGTGGCATCTGCCGGGAAATCGGCGTCACCGTCAGATCCGGCTTCGATCCGAAAAGATCGGAAGCCCGTTTCATGCTCGGAAATTTAAGACGCAACATCCCCCCGCCGACGGTTGCCCGTCGCACGTCCGCCATCGTTTTCATCTGACCCCTCATGGAAATTCGGCGCACCGCTCGCCCGAATCTGACTCAATGAATCACGAGTGATTCGCTGTGTCCAGAGAATTGGTAAGACTTTCTTAAGACTTTGAATTTGTTGACCTCCCGCTGGACTCATAGGTTGCAGCGGGAGATGGGTTAGCCTTTTAGCATACGCTCGACGATATCGCGGACGTCGTTGGACAGCGTCGCGCTTCGATCGATGGTCAGCAAAGCAGAGCGGGCGTGGTCGGCGCGCTGCGGTTCGAGAGACCGCCAGGACCGCATGGCGGTCAGAAGCCTGGCCGCAAGCTGCGGGTTCTTCGGGTCGATCGAGAGGATCTGCGTGGCGAGGAAACGGTAGCCTGCGCCATCGGCCCGGTTGAAGCCGGTAGGATTGGAAAACGCGAAACTGCCGACGAGCGATCGTACCCGGTTCGGATTTCCGGGCGTGAAGTGCGGGTCCGCCATCAGCGCGTTGACGCGGTCGAGCGTTGCCGCCCCGGGGATGGTGGCCTGGACGGAAAACCACTTGTCTATGACCAGCGGATTGACATCGAAACGGGTCAGGAAGGCGCCGAGCGCGCCGTCGGTCTCGCCCGAATTCGGGAAGCGGTGGGCAAGCAGGGTGAGCGCCTGCAGCAGGTCGGTCATGTTGTCGGCGTCGCCGAAGGCTTCCGCGACCAGTGCCGGCGATTGCTCTGCATAGGTGAGATAGCTGAGCGCGATATTGCGCAGTGCCCGCTTGCCGGCGCTGTCGGCGTCGGGACTAAAGGCGCCCTCTGGACGCATCGTCTGGAACAGATGTTTGAAGGTCGAACGCCCGGCCTCGGCAATGGCGGAAAGAACGCTGGTGCGACCGGCGTGGATGGCATCCGGATCATTGTTCTTGCCGAGTTCTCGGGCAATGTCGGCTTCGCTCGGCAGCGTCAGCACCTGGGCGCGAAAGGCGGGCTCGAGGCTGTCGTCGCTGGCGGTCTCGATCAGCGCCGCGATCAGGGCCGAAGGCGCCTCGACGGTCTTGCCGTCCTGGATGTTGCGCGTCGCCTCGATGAGGCTCGGCAGCGCCAGATCCGTCAACGCCTGCCAGCGGGCGAAGAGATCCGGATCATGGCGGGCGATATGGGCAAGATCCTCCGGGCTCTGGTCGAGATGGAGGTTGATGGGTGCCGAGAAGCCGCGGTTGAGCGACACCGCAGGCCGCAAGGCGATGCCGGTGAAGGTGAAGACCTGCTTGCGCTCCGTCAGGTGCAGAACCTCGCCGGTGACCTCGCCGCCGGTCACCGCGGTGGCAGCAGCAACCGTGCCGTCGTCGAGTATCAGAGCGAAGGAGAGCGGAATATGCATCGGCTCCTTGTTCGGCTGGCCAGGCGTTGCGGGCACCATCTGCTCCAGCGAGAGCGTGAAGGTCGCCGTAGATGCGTCGTAGGCGCCCGAAGCGGTGACGAGCGGCGTGCCGGCCTGGTGGTACCAGAGCGAGAACTGGGTGAGGTCGCGACCGGTCGCGTCCTCGAAGCATTTGACGAAATCCTCGACCGTCGCGGCGTCGCCGTCATGGCGTTCGAAGTAGAGATCGAGACCCTTCTTGAAGGCGTCGGGGCCCAGAAGGGTCGCGATCATCCGGATGACCTCCGAACCCTTCTCGTAGATGGTCGTCGTGTAGAAGTTGTTGATCTCGCGGTATTTTGTCGGCCGGACCGGGTGTGCCAGCGGGCCGGCGTCCTCCGGGAACTGCTCCGACTTCAGGTGCCGGACTTCGGCAATGCGCTTGACCGCGCGCGAGCGCATGTCGGCGGAAAACTCGTGGTCGCGATAGACGGTCAGGCCTTCCTTGAGGCTGAGCTGAAACCAGTCGCGGCAGGTGATGCGGTTGCCGGTCCAGTTGTGGAAATATTCGTGGGCGATGATCGCCTCGATATTGGCGTAATCCTGGTCGGTAGCCGTCTCCGGGTCGGCCAGCACGTATTTGTCGTTGAAGACGTTGAGGCCCTTGTTCTCCATGGCCCCCATGTTGAAGTCCGAAACAGCGACGATCATGAAGATATTCAGATCGTATTCGCGGCCGAACCGCTCCTCGTCCCACTTCATCGAGCGCTTCAGCGCATCCATGGCATAGGCCGCGCGCGGCTCCTTGCCGTGCTCGACGTAGATCTTCAGCGAGACATCGCTGCCGGACATGGTGGTGAAACTGTCTTCGACCACGCCGAGGTCGCCGGCGACGAGGGCAAACAGGTAGGACGGCTTCGGATGCGGGTCGAACCAGGCGGCGAAATGCCGGCCCTCGTCGTAGTTGCCGCCGCCGAGATAGTTGCCGTTGGAGAGCAGCAGCGGATTGGCGGCCTTGTCGGCAATGATGGTGATCGTATAGGGCGCCAGCACATCCGGACGGTCGGGGAAATAGGTGATGCGGCGAAAACCCTCGGCCTCGCACTGGGTGCAGTAGATGCCGTTGGTGCGGTAGAGGCCCATCAACTGGCTGTTGGCCTGCGGATCGATGAAGGTTGTGACGGTGATCTCGAACGGCCCGCTTTCCGGCAGGTCTCGGATCGTCAGCGACTGCGGGGTAACCGTGTACTGGCCAGCCGGAACCTCGTTCTGGTCGAGCAGCAGGCCCGACAGCGTCAGTTCGTCACCATCAAGAACCAGGGGTGCAGCGGCATCGACACCATCGCGGCGATGGAAGATCAGTCGTGCATCGACCTTGGTGTTTGTCGGATCGATTTCGAAGGTGAGGTCGACCCGCTCCAGGACGAAATCCGTCGGACGATAATGGGCCAGTTCGACGATCTTACTTTCAGATGTACTCATAAGTACACGACTTCCTATTCGTGGCTGAAAAGGTTTCTTGAAAAGCCGTCTGGCGGCATCAGCTGCGGGAGTTCGGTCCGGATCTCGCCCAAGATGTTCGGTTTCGTCTGGGTGAGCGCGCCGGTGGATGTCTCGGGCGTTCAGCAGAAGAAAACACAGCGGCGATCCTTTCTAGGGCGGGAATGGAGCAAACATAGCAACGGTATGCTAACACGATGCTAACAAAGCTCGCAGCCCGGTTCGACGGGCTCCCGTTCAACTGTTGTTGTCGTCCCGCGGCAGTGCAAGCACGACGTGCCGCACGCGTCTGCAGGTCACCGCCGAAAAGTCTTTTAAATCATAGGCATGCTGGAATTCCTGCTGCCGGGGGCAGAGACTTCTGCTTGAGAAGTTATACGGTCTGAAAAAATAGACGCCATAGCATTCTGAAGACAGATTCGACAGTATTCGTTCGACCAGTTCTATTGTCCGGCGAAACGTGACTGGCGTAAAGTTCGGACTGTGCCGTCGGACTTCGCGCGGCGGAAGCCGTCGTCGACGGGCGGCCTTGCCGACTTACAGGCGCATGCCTGAGCTCGCTGCGGCGGTCACTGATTTTCATCGACCTGTCACCAGTTTTGATGCCGGGACGCACATATTTGCTTTACGTTCGAGAGCGCTAGATCATCCCCGCAACTGCTCCCGCCTCCCGTGACCCTGCGTCGGGCCGCCTTTCCAAGAGTGTAGTA
>JBKBXP010000025.1:0-20862 GCA_046314035.1 Pseudorhizobium sp.
GCGTATAAGTCGGTCGTGGTGAAGCCCTTCTTCCGGGATCATTTCGCTCGCCTGGACCGGCAGATCGTCCTGATCGACGCCCTTCAGGCAATCAACCGGGGCCAGGAAGCCGTGCAGGATCTCGAGCGCGCCCTGTCGGACGTGCTGGCCTGCTTCCGGCCGGGCAACAACAGCCTGCTGTCGTCGCTTCTCGGTCGTCGCATCGACAAGGTGCTCGTGGCTGCGACCAAGGCCGATCATATCCACCACGAGAGCCACGAGGCCCTGGAAAAGCTGACGGCGCGGCTGGTGGATCGCGCCATGCACCGGATCGGCATGTCGGGTGCCGGCATCGACGTCATGGCGATTGCATCCGTCAGGGCAACGCGCGAGGCGACGGTGAACGAAGGGGGACACGCCCTGCCCGTCATTGTCGGCACTCCGATGCCCGGCGAGCGGATCGGCACGGAGACATTCGACGGCAATCGCAAGACGGCCATCTTCCCAGGCGACCTGCCCGGGGACCCCGAGCTGTTCTTCAAAGGCCTCGGCAACGGCGGCGAGATGCCGGAGATCAATTTCGTCCGCTTCCGGCCACCGGCCGTGGAAGAGGCCGGCGGCGGCATCCGGCTTTCGGTGCCCCACATCCGCCTCGACCGCGCCATGCAGTTCCTTTTTGGAGATCGCCTCGCATGACCTCCTCCGACACCCCATCCGGCCGCGGCCCGCGCCGTCCCGGCGCCTACGATGTCGGCGACGATCGCCCGTCAAGCACCGTCCGGACGCCCCCGCGCCCGCCGCGCAGCTTCGATGACGGTGTGATGCTGACGCCGCAGGAGCAGGATCCTTTTCTGTCGCCGCCGGAACTCGGCTCAGATGCCATTCCCGTTGCGGTGCCGCGCCGTCGCAAGGGCTTTTCCTTTGCCAATCTGGCACTTGCCGCCTTCGGCACCTTCCTGTCGCTGGCGTTCGGGCTTTGGGCCGACAGCGTGGTGCGGGACCTCTTTTCCCGAAACGACTGGCTTGGCTATGCCGCACTGACGGCGCTGACGGTCGGACTTCTTGCCGTCGCCGTTGTCGTCGGACGGGAGGTGGCGGGCATCATGCGTCTCTCCGCGGTGCAGAGCCTCAAGGCCGAAGCCGAGGCGGCGGCAGCGGCACCGCTCCCAGGCAGCGCCCGCGCCGTGGTGGCCACGCTGACGACGCTCCTGACGCACCGCGCCGAGACCGCCAAGGGGCGGGCCGTGCTCGACGCGACGAAGGACGAGATCATCGACGGCCCGCAACTGCTCGACCTTGCGGAGCGGGAACTCCTGTCGCCGCTCGACCGGCAGGCCCGGGCGCTGATTCTCAACGCCTCGAAACGGGTCTCCGTCGTGACGGCCATCAGCCCGCGGGCGATCGTCGACCTCGCTTATGTCGTCTTCGAAGTCACGCGCCTCATCCGCGCGATGGCCGAACTCTATGGCGGGCGGCCGGGCCGCCTCGGCCTGCTGCGCCTGATGCGCGACGTCATCGGCCACCTTGCCGTGACGGGCTCGATTGCGGTTGGAGACGGTCTGGCCCAACAGGTTCTGGGACACGGGCTGGCGGCGAAGCTCTCTAGCCGGTTGGGCGAAGGCGTCATCAACGGCCTCCTGACCGCCCGCATCGGGATTGCCGCCATGGATCTCTGCCGGCCGCTGCCCTTCCGCGCCGTCAAGCGTCCGGGCGTCGGCGATTTCCTGTCCGATATTGCGTCGGTCGGAAGCAGCAGGAATACCTAATATTCCACTTCCCGCAGCTCGGTTTCGGGCGGATGGTTACCAGTCGTTAACCAGTTTCGCCGTACCTTCGCGGCTCGAAACGGCTCCTGACTGGCCAAGGAATCATCCATGAACCTGCGCATATTCTCCGTATTCGGCGTGATCGCCGCTGTCTTAGGCGCCACTTCGGCTATCGCTCCCGAAGCAACCGCCGCCCCCCGAGACGAAGCCTTCTTCCAGCAGGTTGCCGGCACCTGGAAGGGTCCGGGCGAGATCGTTGCGGGCAAGTACAAGGGCACCAAGTTCAACTGCAACCTGATCGGCGAACCGGCGGCGAGCGGCGAAACGGGCATCAAGCTCGACGGCACCTGCCGCGTCGGCGTCTTCAAGCAGCCGATGTCTGCGGTCATCACCCAGACCGGTAAGGGCTATCAGGGCCAGTTCCTCGATGGCGCGGCGGGCAAGGGTCTCGACATCATCTCCGGTGCGGTCAACGGCGACAAGGTCGTCGTCGGCATCAACCGCGCCCAGCTGAACGGCGCCATGGTCGCCAGCCTGCGCGGCAACAACACCATGAACATCACGATTTCCGTGAAGGTCGAAGAGCAGATGGTACCGGTCATCGGCCTGACGCTGGACCGCGACCTCGACTCGATTGCCGTCGGATCGATCGATTGATCAAAGCGTGGCGAGCTAAGTCTCTCGCCACCACTCCCTGCTCTCCGCAGCCACCCGAATACCTGACTGGTCCGCATTGACCAGCCATTGCGAAACCGCGTGCTCCCCAACCACCAGATCCGACGCAATGTCGCTGAGCGGCATCAGCACGAAAGCCCGCTCCGTCATGCGCGGATGGGGAAGCTGCAAGCGCCCCGTCTCCTGCTTCAGCGCGCCATAGGTCAAGACGTCGATGTCGATCGTGCGCGGCCCCCAACGCTCGACCCGCTCCCGCTTCATGTCGCGCTCGATGTCGAGGCAAAGGTCCAACAGCTGTTCGGGTGCAAGCGACGTGTGGATCAGCGCGCAGCAGTTGAAGAAGTCGGCCTGGTCGGTCTTGCCCCAGGGCGGCGTCTTGTAGAGGCGCGAGACCGAAAGCACCCGGCAGTCCGGATGCAGGTCGAGCTGCCGCAACGCATACGCCATGGCTGCCGGTGGATCGCCGATGTTGCCGCCAAGGCCGAGTGATGCGGTCACGCTCATCTCAGGCCGGACGGTATTCAACGCGCACCTCGGCGTAATCGAGAACACCCTGTACCGGCGCGCTGGGCTTGCGAACGATGACTTCCACGTGGTGGATCTGCGAGAACTGGCTGCACAGCGCCTTGGCGATGTCGAACGCCAGTGTTTCGATCAGCTTGCGTTGCTGCCCCGTCACCACTCTCTCGATCACTGTGAACGCCACGCCGTAGTCGACGGTCTGCTCCACCAGATCGGTTTCCAACGCATCGCCGGCATCCACCTCCATGACGGCGTCGACGAAGAAGCGCTGGCCGAGCACGTTCTCCTGGTCGAGTACCCCGTGGCGGGCGAAGAAGGCGCAGTTCTTGAGGGTGATCGTATAGGTCGTCATGATGCGTTCCCGCCGTTTCTGGAGGCCGCCGCGATGACGGCATCGGCCATGGCCAAGGCATCCCGGCTGGCTGCCACATCGTGGACACGAAAGATGGAGGCGCCGGCAAGCCGCAGCATGGCCGTCGTTGCCGCCGTGCCGATATCGCGGTCCGCCGCAAGGTCACGGCCCGTCACCGTTCCGATAAACCGTTTGCGCGAGGTGCCGACGAGCCAGGGCAGGCCCAGCACGTGCAACTCCTGAAACCGGGCCATGAGTTCGAGATTATCCTCGGCGTCCTTTGAAAACCCGAAACCGGGGTCAAGGATGAGGTTTTCGCGCGCGACGCCCGCGTCGTCGGCAATGCCAAGGGACGTATCGAAGAAATCCAGCTGGTCTTCGATCAGATCCGTCTTCATGCGATCCTCACGACCGCGCCCGGTGTGCATGATGCAGAGGCCGGCACCCGTCCGGGCCGCGACGCGGGCGATCTCCGGTTCCCGCTGCAGTCCGTGGACGTCATTGATGATGTGGGCACCCGCCTCCATCGCCAGCCGTGCGGTGTCGGCACGGTAGGTGTCGATGGATATGAGGGCGTCCGTCTCCCGGGAAAGCCGTTCGATGACTGGGAGGACCCTGTCCTGCTCCTGCCCGGCAGTGACCTCGTCTGCGCCCGGGCGGGTCGATTCGCCGCCGATATCCAGGATCGCAGCGCCTTTGTCCACGCATGTCAGGGCGTAGTCGACGGCCTGCAGGGTGTCGACGAATCGCCCACCATCGGAAAAGGAATCCGGCGTGACATTGACGATGGCCATGAGATGGCCCCGCGGCCTCAGGTCAAGGGTGCGACCGCGCCCGGCCTGCCACAGGCTGTTGCAGTCCGGCGCCACCGCGGCAGGCTTCGTCCAGGAGTAACGCAAATATTTATGCCTTCTTGTTGCGCTGCCGACGCCTATGCCGCAAGCTCGCGCAAAGTTCAACGTCTGCAGGCTGAAGAATGCCCCTGAATACCCGATTCGGCTGCCTGCTCGGCGGAGCCGTCGCCTTGTGCCTGACAGTCAATACAACAAATGCCGACCCGCTGATCAGCAAGACCTATGGCTACTTCAGCATCGGCGGCCGGACGGCCGAAGATCTGGACAGCGAGTTGGAGCGGCGTGGTCCCCTCACCCAGTCGACCGGCTTCCGGCATCCCGGCGCCACCGAGATCAGCTTCGGCGGCGAGGTCACCTATGTCGAGCGCAGCGGCCGCTGCTCCGTCGGTGGAGCCAAGGTCACCCTCAACACCCACATCATCCTGCCGCGCTGGAGCAATCGCCGCCGGGCGGAACAGGACCTGCGCTTCATCTGGGACACCCTGTCCGCCGACATCAAGCGGCACGAGGAGCGCCATGCGGAGATCGCGCGCAACTATGCGCGCACTCTCGAACAGGAACTGCTGGGGCTGCGCCCGGCGCGCGACTGCGAAGATCTGGAAAAACAGGTCGGCGCCACCACCCGGCGGGTGCTGGAGGCCCATGACCGCGACCAGGTTCGGTTCGACAGGGTCGAGTCGACCAATTTCGACAGCCGGTTGATGCGCCTCCTGAGGTACCGCCAGCAACAGAACGGCGGCTGACGGCGTCTCGAAGGCCCTACGGGTTGGGGATCGCTAGGCTTGCCGTTCCGGCACGTTGACGACCAGCCCATCGAGGGCATCGGTCATCTTGATCTGACAGGACAGCCGCGAGGTGGGCTTCACCTCATAGGCGAAGTCCAGCATGTCCTCCTCCATGGGCGTTGGCGGGCCGACCCTTTCGGTCCATGCGTCGTCAATATAGACATGGCAGGTGGCGCAGGCGCAGGCACCGCCGCACTCGGCCTCGATGCCGGGCACGGAATTGCGCACGGCATTCTCCATCACGGTCGATCCATTGGCAGCGTCCAAGTCGAATCGCGTTCCGTCGAAGGCGACGATGGTGATTTTCGTCATGATCTGGAATTCCGGTCAGTCTGATGCAAGGGAAGGATTTGTCATCCGACAAATCCAGGAGCCCTTCAACATAGGGAGCGCCTGCCCGGGCGGCAATGCCGCCGCGGGTATGTCAGCGGCAGAAGGGTCAGCGGCAGAGCTTCAGGATGAAGTTCTCGGATTCCAGTACCGCAGCGCCGAGCATCGCCATGGAGGCTGCATCGGCGGCATTCGCCTCGAGGCGCGTCGCAGCCTCGGCAACCTTGAATGCACCGATGCTCTCTGCCGAACCCTGCAGGCGATGGGCCGCGGCGACGATCCCGTCAGCGTCTCCCGTCGCAACGTCGCGCAGCGCTTGACGCGCCTGCCGTACGAAGGCCTGCAGTGCCTCGATCTCGCGGCCCTTGTCGCCAGACGTCTGCGTTGCAAGATGGACGAGATCGATGGGCCGTGCTTTGGACGGCGTCCGGCAATGGGGGGCGGCAGGAGCTTCGAAAGCGATGCTGAGCGCAGTCATGGACGTGCTATTCCTTTGAACGTGAACTGTCCCGATCTTGACGGGAAGCGCGCTCTATCCTGTTAAATTCCGGCACAAACGGGGCTGGAATCTTCGGCTATGGTTAATTTCCGCTAAGCTCTCTGATTCACAAGCGTTTCGCCGGCTTTTATGGTTTAAATTCTGTTAACAAGGGAATGGCCGGCGCCTCCCGGCAAGTGCCTCGAATTGTTAAGGCGCGATAGATGTGCCACTACAATACGATTGGAATGACGGGAGTCCGCTCCCCTTGTTCCCGATGGCGCGCTGGTAAGCTTTCCTTATCATCCGTTTGCAAGAACGCCATCCAACTGATTGTAATTGGATTCCGAATGTCATGACGACACGAGGAATCCGGCAGGCATGATTTCCGATCTGGTCGATGGGCGGCTGATCAGCAGGAAATAGCCGGGCGAGTCCGTAACGAGGCGTAACCGCATGGCAAAGAACACCACGAATGAATCGATCGACGAGACCGCTTTCCAGGCTCTGGAAGACGCTCTGAAGATTGATTTCGAAGACGAGCAGGACGCTCGTCGAAGGTCCGCGCCCCACGCCCCGGAGGCCAGAGTGTCTGACACACCCAAGCAGCGATCCTCTACCCATCGGCAGGACAATCCAGCTCAGCCCCCTCGCCCGCAGACGTCGGGCGAGCCCGTTGCGAGGGCGCCGGCATTCGAGCCGGCAAACGACGGTAGCCGACGCAATACTTTGAACATGCTGAAGACGCTCGAAGGCGGCTCGATGCGCGCATCGTTGCGCAACGCCGCCATCGTCTCCGTGCTTTGGGCGGTTGGCGGTATCGGCCTTGCCCAGTTGCTCTACGGTAGCGCCCTTTGGCAGGTCGGCTCCGTGGCGGGCCTCGTTTCGGCGCCAGGCATCGTGGCCATCGTCGTCGGGATCATCGTTCCGATCCTGCTGTTCTTCGCTTTTGCCATCATGATGGCGCGTGCCCAGGACCTGCGCAACGCGGCGCGCTCCATGGCGGAAGTGGCCCTTCGCCTTTCCGAGCCCGAGACGGTTGCCGCCGAGCGCATCATGACGGTCGGCCAGGCCGTCCGCCGCGAAGTCTCGGCGATGAACGAAGGCATCGAACGGACGATCGCACGGGCAACCGAGCTCGAGACGCTCGTTCACTCCGAGGTTAACGCGCTGGAGCGCAGCTATACGGACAACGAACTGCGGGTCCGAGGCCTCGTCCATGAACTCGGCTCGGAACGCGATGCGATCGTCAACCATGCCGAACGCATCCGGTCGTCGATCGTGGGTGCCCACGAACAGCTCAAGGAAGAGCTGTCGCTCGCCACCGAAGAAATTTCGATCCGCCTGGCGACATCCGGTGAAGCCTTCGCCTCGATGATCGATACGCGCGCGGCGGCCCTCACCGACAGGACCAACGCCGCCGGCGAAGCCCTCGGCACGCTCCTCTCGGCCAAGGCCCAGGACCTCGTCGATACGCTGAGTTCCTCCGGCTTTGCGCTGGCCACCGAATTCGACGAGCGGCTGCAGACCCTGACGTCCACCCTTGCCGAGCGCGGCGAAGCCCTGCTGGGAGAATTCGAGACACGCGCCTCGACGCTCGATGCCAATACCGAACGGCTGAACGCAGCACTCGCCGACCGGACGCGCCAGCTGAACGAGACGCTGCTGGCTCGCACCCGCGAAATCACCGAGGGCCTGGCCGAAGGCGAACGCAGCATCACCGGTTCGCTCGACGCGGTGCTTGCTTCGCTGAACCAGTCCCTGGACGACAAGGGTACCTCGTTCCGCCGTAATCTCCAGTCCGCCGCCGACGACGCGGTCATGGACCTCGACCTGCGCACCGGTCTCTTCGAGGAGCGTCTGCAGGCGACCGTCGGCCAGCTCGGCGCGACCTTCGACGAGGGGCTGACACAGTTTGCCACCGCGTTCGACCAGCGCGCAGGAAGCCTCGACAGCAAGCTGATGGACAGCCTTGCCCGCATCAACGAAACCGTCGCGGGTGGCTCGGAATCCATCGAAGGCATCCTCAGCACCAGCATCGCCCGGATCGGCTCGGCCTTGACCGACCAGTCCCTGGCGCTGGCAACCACGCTCGGCACCGGCCAGGAAGTGCTGGATTCGATGCTCGAGACCCGCACACGCGAGCTCGGTGATGCACTCGCCGCCCGCACCACCGAAATCACAAGCGCCTTCGGCAATACGCATGAGAACATCGACGCGGTCCTGGCCGGTCGCAGCAGTGCACTGATTGGCGCTCTGTCGGAGAGCCACAGGCAGTTCGACCAGACGCTGGGGGAACGTTCGGGCGCCGTCATCAGCGCGCTGGAAGGTGGCCAGAAGCGCTTCGTCGAAGCCCTGGACCAGAAGACGGCCGCGATCGAAGGCGTCGTATCCGATGCACCGGAACGGCTTGCCATGCTGCTCGACGAACGGGCGTCGACCATTGCCCGTCATCTCGAAGACGGGGAGCAGCGCATTTCCGAGAGCTTCGAACGTCGCGTTGCCGACCTCAGCCAGACGCTGTCCTCCAATGGCGACCGAATCGGTGAACTCCTCGACGACAAGGCGATGGAGATCAGCACCGCCTTTGCCCTCGGCGAAGATCGCATCTCCGGTATTCTGACCGATCTCGCCGAGACGCCGGACCGCATCACCAAGGTCCTCGACGATCGCTCGGCCGCCTTTGTCCGTCACGTCGAAGAAGGCGAACAGCGCATCGGCGAAGGCCTGGACCGACGCGTCGCGGAGATCGCCCAGACCCTCTCGTCCAACGGCGACCGCCTCGGCGAACTCCTCGACGACAAGACGATGGAAATCAGCACCGCCTTCGCGCTGGGAGAAGACCGGATCTCCGGCATCCTCGACACGCTTTCGGATACGCCGGAACGGGTCTCCAGTGTGCTGGACGAGCGTACCGCTGCCATCCACAAGGCGCTGTCGGAGAACGGCGAGCGTCTCGGGGAACTCCTCGACGACAAGACGATGGAGATCAGCACCGCCTTTGCCCTTGGCGAAGACCGGATCTCCGGCATTCTCGGCACGTTTTCGGACACGCCGGAACGGGTCTCCAGCGTGCTCGACGAGCGTACCGCTGCCATCCACAAGGCACTGTCGGAGAACGGCGAGCGTCTCGGGCTGCTGCTTGACGACAAGACGATGGAAATCAACTCGGCCTTCGCCCTTGGCGAAGACCGGATCTCCGGCATCCTCGGCACGCTTGCGGATACGCCTGAGCGGGTATCCAGCGTTCTCGACGAGCGCGCTGCGGCCATTGCCCGGCATATGGAAGAAGGCGAGCAGCGCATCGGCGAAGGTCTGGACCGGCGCGTCGCGGATATTGCACTCACGCTTTCGAGCAATGGTGACCGCCTCGGTGAGATCCTCGACGACAAGACGATGGAAATCAGCACCGCCTTTGCGCTCGGCGAAGACCGGATTGCCGGGATCCTCAACAATCTGGCCGACACGCCCGAGCGTCTTTCCAATGTGCTGGACGAGCGTGCCGCCACCATCGCCCGTCATCTCGAGCAGGGTGAGGCCCGCCTCGGCGAGACCCTCGATCAGCGGGTGGCGGGATTTGCCGAGATCGTTGCCGCCAATGGTGACAGGATCGGCGAACTGCTCGACGACAAAACCCTCGAGCTCAGCACTGCCTTCGCGATGGGCGAAGACCGGATCTCCGGCATCCTCGGCAGCGTGGCCGACACGCCCGAACGCCTGTCCGCCGTTCTCGACGAACGCGCCGCAGCCATTCTTCGCCATATCGAAGACGGCGAGCAGCGCCTCGGCGAAAGCCTCGACCAGCGCGTCGCCGGCTTTGCGCAGACGGTGTCTGCCAACGGCGACAGGATCGGCGAGCTCCTCGACGACAAGGCCTTCGAACTCAGCACCGCCTTTGCCCTCGGCGAGGATCGGCTGGCCGGCATGCTGGATGAGCGGACCGAAAAGCTGGTCAGCAGCGCCTCCGACGCCGGCAACCGGATCGAGCTTTCGGTCGGCGAGGTTTCCGGGCGGATCGAGACGGCTCTCGGCGACGGCGCAAGCCGCATCGAGAACAACCTCTCGGCCGGAGCGGATCGGCTCGAAACGACGATCGGCCAAGGCCATGATCGCGTTGCCGAGACGCTGTGGTCCATGCACGAGCAGTTCGCCGGCACGGTCACCGCGGCAAATGACAAGCTGGAGGCAACCCTCGGCTCCAACTACGACCGACTGCGCGCCACGCTGGAACAGCGCGGCGACATGATATCGCTCGCCCTCACCCAGGCGCATGATCAGATCGTCGACCTGATGTCCGATCAGGTGACGACCATCGGCACAACGATCGCAACCAGCGCCGGAATGCTGGAGATGTCGCTGGAACTGCAGCAGGAAGAGTTCCGGACCGCCATCGATGGCGCCGGCACCGACCTGGAGCAGCGTCTCAGCTCCACCGCCGGCAACATCGCTGCCAAGCTCAACGACGCGGCGCAGGAAATTACCCGCTCTGCCGATGAGTTCTCCGGCCGCATCGAGCACACGGTCGGCAGCGTCGCCGCCGCCCTCAACGACAGCGGCAGCAAGATCGAGACCACCTTCGGCGGCCTCGAAGTCCGCATCCGCGATGAACTGGCAGGTGTCACCGAGCTCGTCGACGGCGCAGGCCGCAATCTCGGCGAGACCCTTGCACAGCGGACTGCCGATCTGGAGCGTATCAGCACCGATGCGCATGACCGCATTGCCGGGACCATGGACACGGGCACCGCCCGCCTGGATGAACGTCTCTCCACCATGGACCGCGCCCTGACGATCGGCCTCGACAATGTCTCGAGGACCATCGAGGGCAAGGCCGCCGGCCTGGCGTCCACTCTGCGGGAGGCCGTCACTGCGGCCGCCGAGGGGATGGACAGCGAAGCGATGCGGTCTGCGGGAATGCTGACGCGCGCCGGTGCCGAATTCACCGACGAGCTCTCGAACCGCAATGCGGAGTTTACCCTCTCGATCGAGGAACGCTCCAACGAGATCGTTGCGCGGATTACCGAGACCCAGAACCGTCTGGCCGGCCAGGCCGCCACCGTGGCACAGGCCTTCTCCGAGGCCGGAAATGCCATCGTCCACAAGGTTGCCGAAGCCGATTCGCTCGTGAAGCGTCAGGTGACGGCGATTTCCGAAGCCCTTGGCGATGCGGAACATGCCCTCGAGGCCCGTGGAGGCGCTTTGCGCGGCACGCTGTCGAACACCGCAGCGGAACTGCAGGCCGCCATGGACAACGTCGACAAGGCGCTGGCCGTCCGCGGCGACGCGATCCGCTCGGCGCTCGACAGCCGCGCCCGCGACCTCAACTCGATGCTGGCAAGCCGTACCACGGAACTGTCCCGCCTCATCGAGGAACAGGCCAAGCCCGTCGTGGAAGAATATGCCATCGCCAGCCGGTCCGCTGCCGACCAGATCGCCAATGTTGCGCAGGAAAGCACGGATCGTCTTGCCGCTGCCGTCAACGAAAGTGCCGGCCGGATCCGCAACGAGAACAACGCGCTCGTCGATGCGATCGCGTCGCGCACCAACGAGGCGCTGTCGGCCCTCACCCAGCGGGCAGAAAACACCGCCGGTGCCATCATGGCCGTCGAGCGGGGCCTGACCGGCAATGTCACCGCCCTGATCGACCGTCTGGCGGAAAGCAATTCCGGCATCACCGGCATGGTGGAGCGTGCGACACGCGAGCTCACGGCCGCTGCCGACCAGGCATCCGAACGCCTTGCCGGCGTCGATGAAAAGCTCGAAGCCACGGCGAACCGTTTTCAGGAATCGGCAGGCCAAGCGGCAGATATGCTGTCCGGGTCGAGCCGGCTTCTCGAAAACAACATCGATCGTCTGTCCAGCATTTCCGGGCAGACACTCAACCAGGTCGGCGGCATCGTCGGGCGCTTCGACGAACACTCCAAGGTTCTCGCGCAGGCCTCCGAACTGCTGGGCGCTGCCCAGTCCAACCTCGCCAATACGCTCGGCGAGCGCCAGAACGCGCTGCGCAGCCTATCGATCGGACTGGTCAAGCAGTCGGAAGAGATCGAAGCGACGATGCGCAATCTGACTTCGCTCGTGGAAGGTTCGTTCGAACGGGCCGGCGAGCGCTCTTCCCAGGTTGCCTCGCATCTGCGCGAAAGCCTGCAGGGCGCCTTCTCCGACATCGGCCGGACGCTTGGCGAAACACAGCAGCGGGCTGACCTCACCGCACAGGCAATGCGCGACGCATTGACGGGCGCAAGTGACGAGGCCAATCGTGCCATCGATTCGACGATGTCGAATGCCGAGAACCGCGCGAAGGGTCTTTCCGAGCGTATCCGCGGCAGCGTCGAAGGTTCGTTCGGCGATGTCGAACGGATGCTGGGCGAAGCGGCAACCAAATCCGATAACGCCGCCATGCATCTGCGTGAAACGCTGCGCCAGTCCGTCGAAGAGGCCGTCGGCCGCTTCGCCGGCGCAACGGACGAAATTCGCCGCTCGGCCAACGAGATCCGCGACGAACTCGACAGCACCCGTTCGGAACTGAAGCGTGGTGCCTTCGATCTTCCGGAAGAAGCCAAGGAAAGCGCGGCGGCCATGCGGCGCGCCGTCTCCGAGCAGATCAAGGCGCTCCAGGACCTCTCGCAGCTCGTCGGTCGCTCGACACAGCAGCTCGAGGTGTCACAGCCTGCCCCGGCGCGTACCCCGGCACCGGCCCAAGCTCCGACACAGGCACCTGCCCCGACGCCAGCACCACGGCC
The DNA here is from genome assembly GCA_046314035.1 of Pseudorhizobium sp. Taxonomy (GTDB): domain Bacteria; phylum Pseudomonadota; class Alphaproteobacteria; order Rhizobiales; family Rhizobiaceae; genus Neorhizobium. The sequence goes on from JBKBXP010000025.1 coordinate 12,482, forward strand.
TCAGCCTGTGGCAGCTCTGCCGCAGCCTCCGGCAGCCGCCGCTCCGCGCCCCGACTTCCTCTCGTCGGGCCTGCGCGGCTCGATCAACGCCGATCGTCCGTTGCAGCCGGCGCCGACGCGTCCGTCAGAGCCGTCCGCCGGCCAGCGGCAGGAAGGCGGCTGGATCAGCGACCTTCTGCGCGGCGCGTCCGAAGGGGCAGAAGCTCCGGCTCGCCAGGCATCGCGCCAGACGGAGCAGCCGACCCAGCGCGGCAATGGGGACAACCGCAATCCGCGGCACATGGTGGAGTCGCTCAACTCGCTGTCGGTGGATATCGCCCGCGCCATCGATCATGATGCCTCGGTGGATCTGTGGCGGCGCTATCAGCGCGGCGAGCGGGACGTCTTCACCCGCCGCCTCTATACGCTGAAGGGCCAGCAGACCTTCGACGAGATCAAGCGCAAGTACGAGCGCGAACCGGAGTTCCGGACCGCCGTCGACCGCTATATCGCCGACTTCGAGAAGCTGCTGAGCGATGTTGCCCGCACCGACCGCGACAAGTCGGTGACGCAGAGCTACCTCACCTCCGATACCGGCAAGGTCTACACCATGCTGGCGCATGCGGCCGGTCGCTTCAACTGAAGCGATCCCCACTGCTGATTGACCGAACGAAAATGGCCGCCTCGAGGGCGGCCATTTTCGTTTGAAGAACGTCTCTACTTATCCTGCTGCCGCGAAGGCGGCCGACGAGGCGGCTACATGGACTGCAGCGACCAGTCGACGATCTCTGAGCCGACAGCCGCAAAGGCACTGTTGAGCGCCGCGACGAAATCCCTGTTCTCCGTACCCGAGACCGGGACGCTCGCCCTGAAGCCCCGCTGGGCCCGCACCGTGCCGTTGCGGTCGTTGAGGATCTTCACGAAGATCTCGACGTTGGCGACATCGGCGCCGCTGGTATCGACCTCGAAGGCACGGATCTGCGCCACCACCTGATAATCGATCGCCAGACCCTGGCCCGGCTGGCCGACGCCGCCGAGACGGCCACTGTTCTCGAAGGCTGCCACGAGCTTGGACTGCACCATGCGCGGCAGGGTGTCGCCCCACTGCGAGTTCGCCAGATACTGGATCTCCGAGGGGGAGACACGGACGACGACCTGTTCGCTGGCGATCGCCTTTAGTGCCGTCGGTTCGGGTACCAGGATTTGGCGTCCGCGAGCCGCCGGACCGCTGCTGGAGGGGGTGATCGAGAGGTCGAAGGTGTCATTGTTGGCCTTCGTGCCGCAGCCCGCCGCCAGGGCGGCCACCAGCGGCAGCACCACCAGAGCGGCGGGGCGAAGGGAGCCTGTGTTGAAGAAGGTCGAACCTGTCATGGATATTCAGTCCCTATCGCCGCGTTCTGCCGTCATACTGTTTAACCGTGTCGCCACCGAAGATCAGGCGCTGCGGGTTCTCGTCGAAATTGGTGATGGTGCTGTCGAGACTGCGCACCGTGCGCCGGGTATCTTCCACCAGTGTCTGGATGTCTCTGAGCCCGGAGGCGGAGAAGCGCTGCAGACCATCGGCGATCGGTCCCACTCGTCCATTGATGTTGTCGGCGACCGTCCGGAACGACTGCAAGGTCCGGCTTGCTTCGGCAAACAGCGATTCGGAATCGTCGCCCGAGAGCATGGTGTCGACCTTGGCGAGGATGCCGTCCACGCGGTTCGACGCGTTGTTGAGCTTCTGCGCCAGATCGGAGAAGTCGTTGATGGCCCGGTTGATGTCGTCACGCTGGCCGGCGACGCCGTCGACAACCTCGCGCGCCGATGACAGGGCGCTGCGTGCGTCCTCGCTGGCTGCGGTGAGATTGTTCACTGCCGTCCCGACGTTGTCGGGGTTGATCGCGGACATCAAGGTGTCGGCACGACCGATCACCGAGCTTGCATCCGTCGTCACCCGCTGGAAGCCGGCGGATGCCGACCGGATGTTCTGGGCGATCTCGTCGAGGTTTTCCGATGCGATGGCGACATTGCGGCTTACACGCTCGGCATTGGTGACGACGGCGTTGATCTTGTCGGCGTCAACCGCGCGCACCAGTTCCTCTGCGGCAGCCAGGGTCGAATCCACGCGCTGGGACACACCGGTGAAGGTCACGGAGAGTGCAGACATGCTTTCCAGGAAGTCGTCTATGGCGCCGGCATTGCTGCTGAGCGAGGCCGAGAAGATCTCCGCGTTGCGGATCGTCTGGGTCAGCGGACCACGTGCATCCGCTACGAATCCCTGCAGGTCGCCGATCGCGTCGTTGGCGCGCTCCAGGATCTTGTCGGCGGTGGCCAGCAGGTTCGTCACGCTCGACTGGTCGGCAATCAGCACCGCCGGCCGCTCGTTTTCGATCGCCTGCCGCAGGATGCTTTCCTCGCCCGTGTTGCCGCCGGAAAGCTCGATATAGGCCGCACCCGTCAGGCCCTGCACTTCCAGCACCGCCTTGGTGGAGGGAAATACAGGCGCATCAGCGCGCACTTCGGTGAAGGCAATCGAGTACTGCGGATCGTCCGGGTCGATCGAGAGGTTGCGGACCGAGCCGACCGGGATGCCGTTGAAGCGCACCGGGGAGCCGACGGAAAGGCCGTTGGCGGATCCAGGGATGCGGATCGCAAGCTCGGCCACCGGGCCGCCCCTGCCCGATTGGGCCATCCAGTAGACGAACCCGAATGCCGCAGCGATCACCAGCACGGTGAAGAACCCGACGATTGCGTAGTTTGCTTTGGTTTCCATGGCGTCAGTCACTTTGTGCAGGTTGCGCAGCGGCCTCGTCCGTGGTCACCACGGAACGGGCTCGCTTGCCGCGAAAGTAGGATTGAACCCACGGATCGTCGAAGGCAAACATATCCTCCAGCGTGCCCTCCACCAATACCCGCTTCTCGCCGAGGACCGCAATGCGATCGCAGACCGAGAAGAGGCTGTCGAGATCATGGGTGACCATATAGACCGTCAGCCCGAGCGTGTCTCGGAGCCTGGCGATCAACATATCGAATTCGGCCGCGCCAATCGGGTCGAGGCCTGAGGTGGGTTCGTCGAGAAAAACGAGATCTGGATCGAGGGCGAGCGCACGCGCGAGCGCTGCGCGCTTGATCATCCCGCCGGATAGTTCGGATGGATATTTGTCGGCCGCCTCCGGTGCCAGACCGACCATCTCGATCTTGAGAAAGGCGAGTTCATCCATCAGCGATTGCGGCAGGTCGAGGTATTCCCGCATCGGCAACTGGATGTTTTCCTTGACCGTCAGCGAGGAAAACAGGGCGCCATGCTGGAAGAGAACCCCCAGCCGCGTGTCGAGCGCCACGCGCTGTTCTTCGTCTGCCGAATCATAATCGGTACCGAGGATCTTGATGGTTCCGCCCCGCCTCGGCAGGAGCCGCAGCACGGTGCGCATCAGGACCGACTTGCCTGTACCCGAGGCGCCCACGAACCCGAGGATCTCGCCGCGATAGATGTCGAGGTTGAGCTTGTCGAGCACGATCGTGGAACCGAAACCCACGGTCAAATCGTGGACGGACAGTACCACCTGTCTGTCTTCGCGAGCCGCCGTCTGTGTTGGTTCCGCCACGCCGCCGCCCTTAAAAATCGATTGCCGAGTAGAAGATGGCAAAGAAGGAATCCATCACGATGACGGCAAAGATCGACTTCACCACGGAGGCCGTTACATGCTTGCCGAGCGATTCGGCACTGCCGCCGACCTTCATGCCCTCGACCGCCGCGACGATGCCAATCGCCAGCGCCATGAACGGCGCCTTGATCATGCCGGATGCGACGGAGGTATGGTCGATTGCCTCATGCAGACGGGCCAGGAAGGTTTCGAAGGTGATGCCGGAATAGGTCCATGTGACCACCGCAGCGCCGTAGAGCGCCGCAAAATTCGCGATAATGGTGAGGAGTGGCAGAATGATGGTGAGCGCCACCAGCCTGGGGAAGATCAGCACCCCGACGGGGTTCAAGCCGATCACCGTCAGCGCATCGATCTCCTCGCGCATCTTCATCGAGCCGATCTCGGCGGTGATGGCGCTGCCCGAGCGGCCGGCGATCATGATCGCCGTCAGAAGCACGCCGACCTCGCGCAGCTGCAGGATCCCGACAAGGTCGACGACGAAGATCTCGGCACCGAAATAGCGAAGCTGAAAGGCGCCCTGCTGCGCGATGATGGCGCCGATCAGGAAGGACATCAGCGCGATGATCGGAACGGCACGGACGCCCATGTGGTCGATCTGATTGACCACGGAGGCCGGCGAAATACCGCCACCCTTGCCGAACTTCATCTGCGCGCCCCGGACAGCCGAGCCCAGGATGTGCATGGCGGCGACCATGTCGCCGGCGACATCGGTCACCACCCGTCCAAGCGGCGTGAACACCCGCTCGAAGCGCGAGGGACCGGCACCGGTGTCGGCCGCAGGGGCTGGCACCCTTTCCGGAAGAACGGCAATCAATTCATTGATGGTGGGGGATGCGCCGACCAGGACAACATCCCGCCCCTGGGACTGCTGCGCCGTCATCAGGCGGCGTATCAGCCAGGCCCCGGCCGTATCGACGGCCTCGACGCCGGTCAGGTCGATCTCGAGCCGCCCCCGTCCAGAGCTCTTCTCCAGCTCGGCGAGCGTCGGCAAAACCTTCGAAATGCTGTGATTTCGCCAGTCGCCGCGCGCTACGAAGCGTTCGCCATCGCCCCCGGGCGTCTGTTCGGCAGCCATTTCGGCGGCCCGGGTGTCGGCGGTCAATGCTGGCACTGGTATCTTTCGTCAATTGGGCGACTGGGAGATGCCGGCTCGATTGCTCGCGTGCATCATTCGGCAATATAGACAGCTATGCGGGAATTACCACGAGAGGACGTTCAAAAGCATGCGCCGTAACCTTGAAGCCACAATCGAGACATTTCCAATCGCCGGGCTTTTCACCATCTCGCGCGGGTCGAAGACTGAGGCGGAGGTCGTGACATGCGCAATCGAGGCGGATGGCCTTACCGGTCGGGGCGAATGCGTGCCCTACAGGCGTTACGGCGAAACGCTGGAGGGGGTTCTGGCGGACGTCCGATCGGTTGCGAATGCCATCGCGGCCGGTGCCGACAGAATGGTGCTCCAGCAGATGCTGAAGCCCGGAGCGGCGCGTAATGCGGTGGACTGCGCATTGTGGGATCTGCAGGCAAAGCAGGCGGGTCAGACGGTCGCGGCGATCCTCGACATCGCGCCTCACCCGCTCGTCACGGCCTTCACACTGTCGCTGGGGGAGCCCGAATCGATGGCCGCTGAGGCGGCTCGGAATGCGCACCGGCCACTGCTCAAGGTGAAGCTCGGCACGGCCGACGACGAAGGCCGGATGCGCGCCGTGCGGCAGGCGGCACCGCAGTCCGCGCTCATCATCGACGCCAACGAGGGCTGGACGGAAGACAATCTCGAGCGCCACCTGCAGATCGCCGAAGAGCTCGGCATCGCGCTGATCGAGCAGCCGCTTCCGGCAGGTCACGACGAGAGGCTGGCGCAGGTGCGTCGGCGCGTCCTCGTCTGCGCCGACGAAAGCGTTCACGCAACGGACGATTTGGAGGCGCTGCGGGACCGCTACGACGCGGTCAACATCAAGCTCGACAAGACCGGCGGACTGACGGAGGGCCTGCGCATGAAGGCGGAGGCGAAGCGGCTCGGCTTCCAGGTGATGGTCGGTTGCATGGTCGGCACCTCGCTGGCCATGGCGCCGGCCGTCCTGCTGGCCCAGGATGTCGAATACGCCGATCTCGATGGGCCGCTGCTTCTCGCCCGCGATCGCCAGCCGGGGCTGCGCTACGAGGGCTCGACCGTCTTCCCGCCGACGGCCGACCTCTGGGGCTGAAGCCGGGCGGCCAGAACGATCGTGGCGAGGCCTGCGAGCGCGGCAATCGCCATGGCGGGGAAACTCGCAGCGCCATAGTGCTTGTAGAGGACGCCGGACAGGAGCGTTGCCAGCGCCAGGAAGGCGCCGTTGTAGAAGAAGTAGATGCCTTGCATCGAGGATTCCTGTTCCTCCTGCACCATCTCCACCAGCTTGTGCTGCACCCCGATGTGCAGGAAGGTGAAGGTGAAGGCGTGCATGGATTGCAGCACGAGATAGCCGGCAAAGCCGAGCGGCATGGGAAACAGCATCCAGCGGAGAACGCCGACCGCACAGCCGAGCCGCATCATCGTCCAGGGCGTCAGCCGCCTTGCAATGATGCCGGAGGCAAAGAAGACCAGGATTTCGGCAATCACGGCGGTGCTCCAGAGGAGGCCGATCTCCATTCCTGAAAAGCCCTGCTCCTGCCAGTGGATGGCGCCGAAGGCATAGAACATCGCGTGGCCCGCCTGGGCGATGCAGGCGCCGATCATCAGCAGATGCAGATCGAGCCGCCCCCATGCGCCCCAGGTACGCCGCCTGCCCTGCAATCCCGTCTCCGGTCGCTGCCGCTTGCGTCCCAGCCGCGGGGCGATATGGGCGGCCACGAGCGTAAAGGCGAAGGACAGTGCCGCGACAAGCGGCAGGATGCCGCCGCCCCAGAGCCCGATCAGCTGCCCCATCAGCAGGCTCATGACGACGAAGCCGACGGAACCCCAGACCCGCAGCGACCCGTACTGGAAACCCCAGCGCCGCACCCCGCTGACGGCGATGGAATCGACGACTGGCACATAGGCCGCAAAGACGGCGGCCTGCAGGCTGTAGATGATCAGCACCGGCCAGAAGCCGGTCGCAGCAAAGAGCGCAACAGCGGTCAGCAGCGACAGTCCGCCGGACCAGTAGAGAACATTGGCGCGCTCCTGCAGCCGGTCGGCGATGGCGCCGACCACGGGCGCGGCAATGATTCTGACGATCATCGGCAGCGCGAGAATCACGCCGATCTCCACATCGCTGAACCGCAGCGAATCGAGCCAGACCGGAAAATACGGAAGGATGATGCCGTTCACCCCGATCGGAGCGGCATAGGCAAGGGCGCACCGCAGTCGGAAGTGCCGAGGCGGCAGAAGGTCATGTTTATTGGCAGATGACACGGGGAGCAACTGGATCCGAAAGGCTGCTTCGGATCTAGCATGCACCCTGCCCGCAGCCTATGGCACATTTGCCATGGGCCGGCACAATCGCTGTATTCAGGCCGCCTGCATGTCCTCGAGAACGCCGTCCTCGATCTGTTGCAACGTCGTCACGGCGGCAGGCTTCTGCCAGGTGATCATCTCCATCGTGCCGTCCTGACGCTCGACGACTGCCGTGCAGCTTTCGACCCAGTCGCCGGTGTTGATGTAGCGGATGCCCTCGATGTCCTCGATGACCGCGTGGTGGATATGGCCGCAGATGACCCCGTCGACGCCGTTCTTGCGGGCTTCCTCGGCCACCACATGCTGGAACTCGCCGATGAAATTGACCGCCTGCTTCACCTGCAGCTTGGCCCAGGCGGAAAACGACCAGTAGGGCATTCCGAGCCGGCGGCGGATGGCGGCGAGCACCACGTTGGCCGCGATCGCGGCATCATAGGCCCAGTCGCCGAGATAGGCGAGCAGGCGGGCGTTGCGCACCACCACATCGAATTCGTCACCATGCAGGACGAGATACTTCTTGCCGTCGGCGGCCTCGTGAATGATCCGATCGGCAACTTCGATGCCGCCGAAATGCATACCGGGGAAATCGCGCAGGAATTCGTCGTGATTGCCGGGAATGTAGACGATGCGGCAGCCTTTGCGCGCCCTGCGCAGCAGTTTCTGCACCACGTCGTTGCAGCCCTGGGGCCAGTGCCAGCTTCTCTTCAACCGCCAGCCGTCGACGATGTCGCCGACCAGAATGATCGTATCCGCCTCGTGGTGACGCAGAAAATCGAGCAGAAGATCCGTCTGGGCGGCCTTGGAGCCGAGATGCACGTCGGAGATGAAGATCGTCCGGAAATGCCTGCTGTTCGCCATCACGGTCACTAGGTCCCCTGTTGTCTAACGCTGCCGCAGCCCTTCCAAAATCAGACTCGTGTTTCAGGAGCATGACAACCGGATCTTGAAGCCGGGCGCGCCCTTTCGGCGGCCATGTCCCCGGATGGAAATTCTGCTGTTCCCGGGCCCCGATTGTTGTAAGGAGGACACTCAGACAGACACTCGACTAAAGACGAATAATCGGAGGCGCTCAGGGCATGCAGGACAAGGCGAACGAAGACGGCACCAACAAGTCCGGCGATCTCGACGAGCAGGCCCTGTTCTTCCACCGCTATCCGCGACCGGGCAAGCTGGAGATCCAGCCGACCAAGCCGCTCGGCAACCAGCGCGACCTGGCGCTCGCCTATTCGCCAGGCGTTGCCGCGCCGTGCCTTGCGATTCGCGATGACCCCAATACCGCCGCCGACTACACCGGGCGCGCCAACCTCGTCGCGGTGATCTCCAACGGCACCGCCGTGCTT
>JBKBXP010000026.1:0-20772 GCA_046314035.1 Pseudorhizobium sp.
CGCGGCGAAACGCCCTTCGCCAGCATCGAGGATTTCTGCCTGCGGATCGACCCCAAGCAGATCAACCGTCGCGTCATGGACAGCCTGATCTCGGCGGGCGCCTTCGACTGCTTCGGACGCGACCGCGCGGAGCTGGTGGCAGGCCTCGAGCGCGTCGTCGGCTACGCGCAGCGGGCGCAGGAGAACAAGGTGAGCGGCCAGCACGACATGTTCGGCTCATCGTCGGCGACAGGCCCCGAGATGCTGGTGTTCCCGCCGTTCACGCCCTGGATGCCGTCGGAAATGCTGATGCGCGAATACCAGGTGCTGGGCTTCTATCTCTCGGCGCATCCGCTGGATGCCTACAAGGACGTGCTGGCCAAGATGCGCGTGCAGAACTTCGCCGAGTTCTCCGCCGCCGTGAAGCAGGGCGCCACCGCCGGTCGCCTCGCGGGTACGGTGACGGGTCGGCAGGAACGAAAGACGCGCACCGGCAACAAGATGGGCATTGTCACATTCTCCGATGCCACCGCCCAGTTCGAGGCTGTGCTGTTTTCCGAAGCGCTGGCGCAGTACCGCGACCTGCTGGAGCCCGGCAAGTCGCTGGTGATCACGGTGCAGGCGGAGGAGCGGCCGGAAGGCATCGGCCTGCGCATCCAGACGGCGGCCTCGCTGGAGGAGAAGTCCGTGCAGATGCAGAAGGCCCTGCGGGTCTTCGTGCGCGACTCAGGCCCGATGCGCACCGTCGCCCGCCACCTCAATGCGAGAGGCGACGGGCTGGTGTCCTTCGTGATCATCAAGGAAGATGGGCGCCGGGAGATCGAGGTCGAACTCACCGAGAAGTACCGCATCTCCCCCGAGATCGCCGCCGCTCTGCGAACGGCGCCCGGGGTTCTCGACGTCGAGCTCGTCTAGGGCTCGGCCTAGTAGAGTCCGACGCCGTTCTGATAGGAGCGGAATTTCGCACGGCTTGGCGCACGGGGCTTGGGCGCTGACGGCGCTGCCTGGGCAACCTGGGCATGCGGGCGGGTGAGGGTGATGAAGTCGGTTCCCTTGCCGGTCTCCGGCCCCAGTCCCTCGTCCGTGACGGTCAGCGACGTCCCATCACTCATCAGTGCCGAGATCCGTTCGCGAAGTTCCGTGGGCATCTGCAGGCGATCGAGCGCAGCCTTTGCCGTCGAGGGAGCGGCACCTTCCCTGATCCCGAGTCGTTGCATCTCAACGGCCGAAAGATGGCTCGGCAGGGTCAGCGCGTGCCACTCCACCGCTTCCCGCTCAGGATCGACACCGCTGGCGGTAAAGAGGTGCGTCCCCAGCGGGACCTCCGGGTCCTTCACGCCGATGGGCGCCTCGAACAGCGGATTGAAATTTCTACGAACCAGCAGTTGACCGGCCGGCGGCTCCTCCTTGCCGGAGGCGCGGTAGAGCGCTGTCAGAAATTCGCTCGACAAAACAGCACCATCAGCCGGGAGGTTCTTCCAGCGCTTGAAGCCGGCGATGGCCGATCGGGTCTTGGATCCCATGAGGCCGTCCGGCGTACCGGCATAGAAGCCAAGCTCCGTCAGCAGGGCCTGTGCATCCATGACGGTCTCCCGCATCTCCCGCCGCTTGATGAGGATCCGAAGCGGCGACCGGTCGGCGCCGGAAATGGAACCGGTGGTGGTCATGTCCGGCGCCTGTTCCGCCGAGTTCATGGCGACCTCATAGGGACCGTCGGTCTTGCGCTTGACCGTTGGCCTCAGATCGATGTCCGACATCAGCGGTTGCGACGGCAGCGGCTTCAACGGCGCGAAGAGGTTGACGTGCTCGATCTTCACCGGCTCGACCGGCGCGTCGGCGATGATCACATGCAGGCCGCGGTCGGTCATGTCAAACAGCGTCTTGGCAAATCCGGTGGGGATGCGCACGCAGCCATGCGACGCTGGGTAATCCGGAACCACCCCTTCATGCAGGGCGATCCCCGACCAGGTCAGCCGCTGCATGAACGGCATGGGGGCGTTCGAGTAGATGTTGGATTCGTGGTACTTGCGCTTCTCCAGGATCGAGAAGATGCCGTTCGGGGTCGTGTGGCCGGCCTTCCCGGTCGAGACGCGCGATGTCGCGATCACCTTGTCGCCGTCGTAGACGGCCATTGTTTGCGAATCCTTGGAGATGATGACTTGAAGGGTGCGGTCGGAATCCGCAAGGACGGAATGGGACAGCATGGTCGCGGACAGGAGCCCGAGACCGAACACGATACGACGCAACATCAATGACCTCATACGCAATACAATTGAGTCAAATTAGCGCGACGGACTTAACGAAGATTTTCCGAGGGATGGAATGAAGTCACAGCGACGCGTCCTCCCATCACATTTCATTGATCGGGTCATTGGTCGCGAGGACGTCCTCCGAAGGTGTAGCCGGTTTGGACCGCGGCCTTGCCAAACTTGTCCCGGAGCCTGTCCATGGCCGCCTCCGCCGCAGCCCGCCGATGGGCGCCCTGATCCACGAGATCGGGCGGATCGGCGGTGGACGGATCGCAGAGGTCGGTCACGCCGATGCCGAGCAGGCGGAACCGCGTCCCGTCCGTTTCCCGCTCCAGAAGCGACAGCCCGGTGCGAAAGATCCGGTCGGCCAGTTGCGTCGGATCCTCCAGCCGGCGGTTGCGCGTGCGGCTCTTGAAGTCCGAAGTCTTCAGCTTCAGCACCACGGTCTGCCCGGCAATTGCATGTTTCTTCAATCGCGCCGAGACCTTCTCTGATAGCCGACGCAGGATCGGCACGAGCTCATCGTGGCGGGAGATGTCGTCGAAGAAGGTGGTCTCCGCCGAAACACTCTTTGCGGCGTCGTTGGGGTGGACGTCGCGTTCGTCGATGCCGCGTGCCAGCCGGTAGAGCCGCTGGCCCATCGAGCCGTAGCGGCGCATCAGGTCGCTTTCCTCCATGGACTGCAGCTGGCCGATCGTGCGGATGCCATCGGCGGCCAGCACCGCCTCGAAGGCCTTGCCGACACCCCAGATGGTTGTCACCGGGCGCGGCGCCAGAAATGCCAAAGCCTCCTGCCGCCCGACGATGGAGAAGCCGCGCGGCTTCTGCAGGTCCGAGCCAACCTTGGCCAGGAACTTGCAGTAGGAGAGGCCGATGGAAATGCTGATGCCGACCTCCGCGTCGACGCGCTTGGCGAATTTGACCAGAGTGCGCGACGGCGGATCGTGGTGCAGGCGCTGCGTGCCGGCAAGATCGAGGAATGCTTCGTCGATCGACAGGGGCTGCACGAGCGGCGTCAGCTCCAGCATCATCTGGCGGATCTCGCGCCCGACCTTGGCATATTTCTCCATGTCCGGCCGGATCACGACGGCGTCGGGGCAGGCCTCGAGCGCCTTGAACATCGGCATGGCCGAGCGCACCCCGTGAATGCGCGCCACATAGCAGGCGGTCGAGACGACGCCGCGCTTGCCGCCACCGATGATCACCGGCCTGTCTGCAAGCTCCGGATTGTCGCGCTTCTCGACGGCCGCATAGAAGGCATCGCAGTCGATGTGTGCGATGGCGAGATCATAGAGCTCGGAATGGTAGAGAAGGCGAGGGCTGCCGCAGCTGCGGCACCGGCGCACCTCCGCCTTCTGCTCCGCAAGGCAGTCGCGACAAAATCCGGGTTTGAAAGCAGGCGCAGATAACATGACGAGAACATATGTTGAACATCTTGACCCTACGCCTCGCGCGGCCTAGTCTCAAGGGCCAATGGGGGCGTTTTGGCGGTCAGTACTCGCCGGAGTCGAGGCCGGGTCCGGAATAGAAGCGCCAGGCGGAACCCACCGCTTCCGGTCGCGTGTCCGTCGCTTCGCAGAAGGCCATCAGTGACGGCTCGTGCCCCATCAGGAAGTCGATGACGCCGCCGAGAAAGCCGGGGTCTTCGACGGCGCCTCTGAGCTGGCCGGCTTCGAGTCCGGTCAGGGCCAGGAAACGGCTCAACATCTCCGGTTCGGACGCCAGCCAGGCGAGGATGGCAACTGCCGTCTGCTCGGCGCTCTCGGAACCGGGTGATACGTTTTTGGGATCGCGCGGCATTACAGCCAAGTGGTTACCTCTTTTTCAACCAAATGCTCATAGGGTCGATTCCACATACAAAGTGAAATCTGCTTTGGCGCAACAATATATAGTGGCGAAATGCTCTCGAAGCAGGATTTGGGGACGAATGCATGCCCAAGCGGGTCATGATTGTCGAAGACAACGAGCTCAACATGAAGCTCTTCCGCGATTTGATCGAAGCCTGCGGATATGAAACCATCCAGACCCGCAACGGCATGGAGGCGATGGATCTCGCCCGCAAGCATCGTCCGGACCTGATCCTCATGGATATCCAGCTTCCCGAGGTTTCCGGCCTCGAAGTCACCAAATGGCTGAAGGAAGACGACGAGCTTCACATCATCCCGGTCATCGCCGTGACCGCCTTTGCCATGAAGGGCGACGAAGAGCGGATCCGCCAGGGCGGCTGCGAAGCCTATGTGTCGAAGCCGATCTCGGTGCCGAAGTTCATCGAAACCATCAAGACCTACCTCGGCGACGCCTGAAACGGGAGTACGGACCATGACAGCGCGCATTCTGGTGGTCGACGACATCCCGGCGAACGTCAAGCTTCTCGAGGCGCGCCTGCTGGCGGAATATTTCGACGTGTTGACTGCCGATGACGGCTACAAGGCGCTGGATATCTGCCGCAGAACGCACGTGGACCTCGTCCTCCTCGACATCATGATGCCCGGCATAAGCGGCTTTGACGTCTGCGAACAGCTGAAGGCCGATCCGCGCACCTCGCATATTCCCGTGGTCATGGTGACGGCACTGGACCAGTCTGCCGACCGGGTCAGGGGCCTCAAGGCAGGCGCGGACGATTTTCTGACAAAGCCAGTGAACGACCTCCAGCTCATCTCGCGGGTCAAGAGCCTCGTTCGGCTGAAGACCCTGAGCGACGAACTGCGCATCCGCGCCGAGACGGCGCAGAACGTCGGCATAGAGGACATGCTGAAGGGCACGGACGGCCGCGAGGAGCCGGGGCAGGTCTTGCTTGTCGACAGCCGTGCGAACTCGCAGGAGCGCATCATCAAGGCGCTGAAGCCGGTCGCCCAGGTCGTGGCCATGTCCGATCCCCAGGCGGCTCTGTTTGAGGCGGCCGAAAATCCGTTTGATCTCGTCATCGTCAATGCCAATCTCGAGGAATATGATCCGCTTCGTCTCTGCTCGCACCTCCGGTCGCTGGAGCGTACCCGTTTCCTGCCGCTGCTGCTCGTGACCGAGCCCGGTGCCGAGGACGTAATCGTCCGGGCGCTCGATATCGGCGTCAACGACTACATCGTGCGACCGATCGATCCCAATGAACTGGTGGCTCGCAGCCTGACGCAGATCAAGCGCAAGCGCTACAACGACAGGCTTCGCACCAGCGTCCGCCAGACGATCGAACTTGCGGTCACCGATGGGCTGACGGGGCTCAACAACCGTCGTTATCTCGACAGCCATCTCAGGACGCTGTTCAACCGTGCCGCCGCCCGAGGCCGCTCACTCTCCGTCTGCATCACCGACATCGACCGCTTCAAGCAGGTCAATGACACGTATGGGCACGATGTCGGGGACGAGGTTCTGAAGGAGTTCGCCAGCCGCATCCGCTCAACGGTCCGCGGCGCCGACCTGGCCTGCCGCTACGGCGGTGAGGAGTTCGTGGTGGTGATGCCCGACACCAATGCCGATACGGCAAGCATGATCGCGGAGCGGCTCCGGAGCCTGATCGAGAACGAGCCCTTCATTCTCCGCTCGTCCGGCACCAAGCTCCACATCACGGCATCCCTTGGGATCGCCTGCAACGACAAGGGCGCAGAGACCCCCGAACAACTGCTCAAGCAGGCCGACAAGGCTTTGTACGAAGCAAAGAACGGCGGGCGAAACCGCGTCGTGGCTGCGGCAGCCTAAACATTGCTGCCTTCACATTAGAGTTATTGCGCGCTTGAACTGCCTCAAATGGCAGGCCGTCCGGCCAGAATTGTCGGAGATCAGCCTCCATCAGCGAAGTTTTGAAGAAGTCTATTTCGCATGAAGACGCCTTTGTGATGCAGCATGCGCGGCCGGAATGACCAGAGGTATCCGTGACGTAAGCTCAAGTTATACGCTTTGCCCCGTAAAAGTGAGGAGTTGCCGTCTAGGCGCTCGCTTCGCTGTGGGCGGGGAAGTAAACCCCCAGTAAAACCATCACAATTTACTGCTATCATACCGGTAGATGGGGTCTCCGCAACGGCAGGTCACAAGTTCATTTATTCCCAATTTTAACCAACAAAAGACATAGTCGGCTGGGAATTTAAGAACATGTTGATTTCCCTCCCTGATTGAGGGATTTTCATCGTCATAAGTATATTTTCCCAAGCGGGAAGAGATACCCCATGATGCTCAGGTCCGCCGCATCTCCTGGGTCGTGGGGTCGGTCGGCCGGCTGCACATCAAAGCGGTTCCTCGTGCCGTGCTGCAGCTGGTCGACCCCTGATAGAAAAAGCGGCGCTCCCCTTCGGGGAGCGGCGCTTTTTTCGTTCTGGTCGCGGACAAAAGAAAGGCGCGTCGCCTTGCAGCGCGCGCCCGTTTTCAGCCCACAGATCAAGGATTACTTGATCTTGGCTTCCTTGAACTCGACGTGCTTGCGCACGATCGGGTCGTACTTCGTCTTGGACATCTTGTCCGTCATCGTACGGCTGTTCTTCTCGGTAACATAGAAGAAGCCGGTGTCTGCCGTCGACAGCAGCTTGATCTTGATGGTTGTAGCTTTCGCCATGATGTCCTGCCTTTAGGAAAATGAGGCCGCGGAAGACCGGTTGGTGTCCACGGCGAATTCTGGCGCGAAACTACAAATCGCGCCCGAAAAGTCAAGTCTATTTCGGTTTAAAAAGGTACCGGCCAATGGAGAGCAGGACGTAGAGCCCGAAGAATCCGGCCAGAGCCCAGGCAAATCCATCGTTCCCGCTGACATCGATGGCCGCGCCGATAGCCTGTGGGCCTGCCACCGTGCCCACGGCATAGCAGAAGACGAAGGCGGCATTCGCCGCCGCGAGATCGGCGCCGGTGAGTCGCGATCCCAGATGGGCAAGCCCGACCGTGTAGAGACCGGAGACGCAGCCGCCCCAGAACAGCAGCACGACGGCCGTCAGCCGCCAGTCGCCGATCAGCAACGGCAGGAGCAGGGAGCCGGCTAGGCCCGCTACGGCCATGGCCGCCAGCAGGGGGCGTCGGTCCTTGAGACGGTCCGAATACATGCCGAGCGGGATCTGGAAGATCATGTTGCCGACGCCCATGACCGTCAGCAGCAGAGCGCCCTGCGACTCGGTGAACCCCGAGCGGATGGCATAGATGGGAAACAGCGACAATCCGCCGGCCTCCACGGCGCCGAACACGAAGACCGCGGCCGTCGCGGTGGGCACCAGCAGGATGTAGCGCAGGAAGTGCCGTTCCGGCTTTTCGTTCAGCACCGGGCTTTCGTTGCGGGCGATGTAGATCGGCACCGCGGCCAGAAGGATCGCGGCCGCGCCGATCAGGAATGGCAGGATGCCATCGCTGCCGATCGCGGAGAAGAGCAGGGGGCCGATCGCGAAGCCCACCGACAGCACGGTGGCATAGATCCCGAGCACCAGTCCCCGGCGGCGGGGCGGGGCGGTGGCGTTGATCCAGAACTCGGAGAGGATGAACAAGGTGGTGATGGCGCCATGAAAGGCGAACCGCAGCGGAAACCACATCCAGAAGGCTTCCGCGTAGTAGAAGCCGAGCGCGCTGACGGCGGAGATGACAACCGCCCACAGCATGGTTTGCGCCACGCCGAAGTCGTGCGCAAGTCGCGTGGTGATCGGTGCGGCGATCATCGCCGCCACACCTGCCATGGCCGAGTTGAGGCCGATCATCGTGGGCGAGATGCCACGCTTCTCGAGGATGATGCTGAGCAAAGGCAGCCCCAGGCCGATTGCAATCCCGACTGCGCTGATGGCGGAGATGGCCGCGATGAGCGAGGGCCAGTGAATTTCATCGACGTGGCCGTTGATAGCGTTGTTTGCGCGCGACATTCTGGGGTCTCGGGTAAGGGGAGTAACTCGGTCCTGACGGCGTCAGATGGAAATCCGACACGATGTCGGAGGGCCATGACATGTCAGCTTGAAGCGTGATTCTGACATCGTCGAGAAGACCTGAGTTAATCGACGGACTTTCTGGATGAATCGTTTATTCCCGGCTGGCTTTTATTTATGTAGCGCGAAACACCGCTTAGCTCATGGGTCCGGTTCGCCATGCCGCCGCATGGCCTCCTCGTCGGAATCGCCCCCGAACCCGTGCATGCGGCCTGCCCACTGAAGCCCGATGACGCCGCCCTTGATCGGCTGGATCGTCAACAGCGCCGCCAGAAGCGCCAGCGGCGCCCAGATGGCGAGATGCATCCAGGGGGAGAGCACGAAGGCCATCTCGCTCAGCATGTAGCCGGTGAGCAGCACATGGCCGACCACGAAGATGACGAGATAGGCGGGGAGGTCGTCGGCGCGATGATGATGGATCTCCTCCCCGCAGACCGCGCATGTGTCGACGGGCTTCAGGAAGGCGCGAAACAGCTTTCCCGTACCGCAGGACGGGCAGGTGTTGCGCATGCCGCGCCCGATGGAGCGCATGTAGGGACGGCTGGCCGGCTGGCCGCCGAACTGGACGGACTGTTCGCGTTCTTGCTGCATTCAGCTCGCTCCTATCGGCCCCGCCGCGGGCGGATCCCGGCCATCGGCCGCTGTGGGCCGCCGCCTCGCCGCCCCGATTTGTGGAAGGAACGGGTCGGC
The DNA here is from genome assembly GCA_046314035.1 of Pseudorhizobium sp. GTDB lineage: Bacteria > Pseudomonadota > Alphaproteobacteria > Rhizobiales > Rhizobiaceae > Neorhizobium. The sequence goes on from JBKBXP010000026.1 coordinate 8,792, forward strand.
GTCGGCATCTTGCGGCCTTCGCTCAGCATTTCGAACCGCAGCGCGCCGGCCAGTGGTATGGCCTCGGCAAGCTTTACCTGAACCGAATCCCCAAGCTGGTAGCCGAGGCCGGTCTTTTCCCCGGTCAGTGCCTGGTGGGCCTCGTCATAGATGAAGTAGTCGTTTCCGAGCGTCGAGATCGGCACGAAGCCGTCTGCGCCATAGGTGGGCAGGGCCACGAACAGGCCGGCCTTGGTGACGCCGGAGATCCTGCCCTCGAACTCTTCCCCGACCCGCCCGCTGAGGTGGTGCGCAATCAGCCGGTTGACCGTATCGCGCTCCGCCGCCATGGCGCGGCGCTCGAAGGTCGAGATTTCGGCTGCGATATCGTCGAGGCTAGCCTCTTCCTCGGGCGTGATGCCGCCTTCGCCGAGCCCCAGAGAGCCCACCAGCGCGCGATGCACGATAAGATCCGCATAGCGGCGGATCGGCGACGTGAAATGCGCGTATTTCATCAGATTGAGGCCGAAGTGCCCGATGTTCTCCGGGCTGTAGATGGCTTGGCTCTGCGAGCGCAGCACCATCTCGTTGACCATGGTCTGGTGCGGCGTATCGACCGCGCGTGCCAAGATGCCGTTGAAGGAATTGGCGCGCAGCTGCCCGCCTTTGGCCATCGAGAAGCCGATGGTCGCCAGGAATTCGCGCAGGGTCTCCTGCTTCGACAGCGCCGGGACGTCGTGGACGCGGTAGACGAGCGGCTGGCGCTTCTTCTCCAGCGTCTCCGCGGCGGACACATTCGCCTGGATCATCATCTCTTCGATGAGCTTGTGGGCGTCGAGCCGTTCGGGAATATGTACCCGATCGACGGTGCCGTCCGGCTTCAGGATGAGCTTGCGCTCCGGCATGTCGAGTTCGAGCGGCTGACGGCGCTCGCGCCCGCGCTTCATGATCGCATAGGCATGCCACAGCGGCTTCAGGATTGGCTCCAGCAGCGGTCCGCTCTTGTCGTCGGGCTTGCCGTCGATGGCGGCCTGGGCCTGCTGGTAGGAGAGCTTGGCGGCGCTCTTCATCATGATGCGGTGGAAGGTGTGGCTGGCCTTGCGTCCCTCGTGCGAGAAGATCATCCGCACGGCGATCGCCGGCCGGTCTTCACCTTCGCGCAGCGAGCAGAGATCGTTGGAGATGCGCTCCGGCAGCATCGGGACGACCCGATCCGGGAAATAGACGGAGTTGCCGCGCTTCAGCGCCTCGCGGTCGAGCGGCGAACCGGTGCGGACATACCAGGAGACATCCGCGATTGCGACGGTGACGATGACGCCGCCCGGATTGTCCGGATTGGTGTCGAGCTCCGCGTAGACGGCGTCGTCATGGTCCTTGGCGTCGGCCGGGTCGATCGTCAGCAGTGGTACGTCGCGCCAGTCCTCCCGCTTCGTCATCGGGGCAGGGCGGGCTGCCTCGGCGGCGTCGAGGACGGCCTGCGGAAAGATGTGCGGGATGCCGTGGGCATAGATGGCGATCATCGAGATCGCCTTTTCGCTCGCAACCGATCCGACGACCGAAAGCACGCGGGCGCGCGGAAGGCCGAAGCCCCCGTTGCGGGCGACCTCCACCTCGACGAGATCGCCGTCCTTGGCCTCGCCGAGACCGTCGGTCTCGATCACCATTTCCTCGCCGCGCCGCTCGATCGGCATCAGGCGGATTTCGTGTTCGCTCATGCGCACGACGCCGAGCGAGGCACCCTTGCGCCGGTCGATGATCTTGATGACGCGGGCGGTATAGGCCGGGCCGGTGCGGTCCTTGTTGGCAAAGATCTTGGCCAACACGCGGTCGTTCAGGCCGGCAGTCGGTGTCTTGCCCTTGCCGCGTCCGTCGGAAGATTGGCGAATGAGGACGGCCGGTGCCGTGCCCATGTCTTCCGGCCATTCCGCAGGACGCCCGATCAGTTCGCCGTCCTTGTCGCGTGTCGTGATGTCCAGAACCGTGACCGGGGGCAGGGCGCCTGGGCGGGCCAGCGTCTTGCGGCTCTTCTTGAGAAGACCCTCGTCTTCCAGCGCGCGCAGCACGTCCTTCAGTTCGACGCGCGTCTCGCCCTTCAGCCCGAAGGCCTTGGCGATCTCGCGCTTCGACGCCCGGTCGGGATTGTCGGCGATGAATTCCAGGAGAACGTCCCGCGGCGGCACCGCCCCATGGATGATCACAGGCTTGTCGCCGGCCGTGGCCGCGGACGTCTTTCTGGAGGGAGTGGTCTTCTCGCGTCGTTCTCTCGTCACGTTCCGGTCTTCTTCGCCTTTGTCGCCGTCTTGGTTGTCGTCTTGGCCGCAGCCTTGGGCTTTGCAGCGGCGGCAGCCTTGGTTTTCGGTGCAGCCTTCTTTGCGGCGCCGGTTCCCGTCTTGGCGGCAGCCTTCTTCGGCTTCGCCTTGCCAGAAGGAGCCTTGCCGCCCTTCTCGACGATCAGCGCCATGGCCTCTTCCAGGGTGACGGACTGCGGGTCCTTGCCCTTCGGTAGCGTCGCGTTGACCTTGGCCCAGTTCACGTAGGGGCCGTAGCGCCCGTCACGGACGGTGATTGCGCCGCCGCTCGGGTGATCGCCCAACGTCTTCAGGGCAGCCGGTGTTCCGCGTCCACCCGGTCCCTTGCTCTTCTTCTCTGCGATGACCGTGACCGCCCGGTTGAGGCCGATGGTGAAGACGTCCTCGATGCTCTCCAGGTTCGCATAGCCGCCGTCATGCAGCAGGAACGGGCCGTAGCGCCCCAATCCGGCAGAGATCATCTTGCCGGATTCCGGATGCTGTCCGACGTCGCGCGGCAGGCCGATGAGCGCCAGGGCCTTCTCATGGTCGATGTCTTCCGGCTTCCAGCCCTTCGGCAGCGACGACCGCTTGGCCTCCTTGCCTTCGCCGCGCTGGATATAGGGGCCGAAACGCCCGGACCGGAGCGTCAGCTCTTCGCCCGTATGCGGATCGGCGCCGAGTGCCTTCGGCTCGCTGAGCGCGCTGGCATCCGCTTCGCTGCCCTCGGTGGAAAGCTGGCGGGTAAAATTGCATTCGGGGTAGTTTGAGCAGCCGACGAAGGCGCCGTATTTTCCAAGTTTCAGGGACAGGTTTCCGGTGCCGCAGACCTGGCAGATCCGCGGGTCGCTGCCGTCTTCGCGCTTGGGGAAGACGAGCGGGGCGAGCGTTTCGTTCAGTGCATCCAGGACATTGGTGACCCGCAGCTCCTTGGTGTCCTCGATCTGCGCGAAGAAGTCCGTCCAGAACTCACGCAGGACCTGCTTCCAGTCCAGTTCGCCGGCGGAAATCTTGTCGAGCTTCTCCTCGAGGTCGGCCGTGAAGTCGTACTCCACGTAGCGGGTGAAGAAGCTCTCAAGGAAGGCCGTGACCAGCCGCCCCTTGGAGTGCGGAATGAGCTTGCGCTTGTCCATGATGACATATTCGCGGTCGCTCAATGTCTTCAGCGTCGCGGCGTAGGTGGAGGGTCGGCCGATCCCGAGCTCTTCCATCTTCTTGATCAGCGAGGCTTCCGAATAGCGCGGCGGCGGCTCGGTGAAATGCTGGCTGGAATTCACCTTGTTCTTGGCAAGAGCTTCCTGGGCGTTGATCTGCGGCAGGCGACCCTCCTCGTCGTCATCCTCACGCTTGTCACCCTCTTCGCGCTGATCGACATAGGCGCCGAGGAAGCCGTCGAAGCGGACGACGGAACCGACGGCACGCAGGCCGGCCTTCTCGCCGCCATTGCTGGCCAGAATCTCGACCGTCGTGCGCTCGATCTCGGCCGAGGCCATCTGGCTGGCGATGCCGCGTTTCCAGATCAACTCGTAGAGGCGGGCCTGATCGCTGTCGAGGTAGCGCCGCACCTTGTCGGGCGAGCGGTTGAAATCGGTGGGTCGGATCGCTTCGTGCGCTTCCTGTGCGTTCTTGGCCTTGGTCGAATAGAACCTCGGCTTCTCGGGCAGGTAGCGTTCGCCGAACTGATCCTTGATTGCGCCGCGCGCGCCATCGATGGCTTCCGGCGCCATCTGCACGCCGTCAGTTCGCATGTAGGTGATCAAACCGACGGTCTCGCCGCCGATGTCGAAGCCTTCGTAGAGCTTCTGCGCCACCTGCATCGTCCGCGACGCGTTGAAGCCGAGGTTCGATGAGGCGGCCTGCTGCAGGGTGGAGGTCGTGAACGGAGGGCCGGGATTGCGCTTGACGGGCTTCGCCTCGACGCTGTCGACGACATAGGTCGCGCCATCGAGCAGCGTATTCAGGCGGTTGGCGTCCTCGCCGTTCTTGATCGAGCGGCTCTGCAACCGCTTGCCGTCGGCCGAGACGAGACGCGCCTCGAACTCGTCACCGCGCGGCGTGCGCAGGAGGGCCGAGAGGTTCCAGTATTCCTCCGAGATGAAGCGTTCAATCTCCGTCTCGCGGTCGCAGACGAGCCGCAGCGCAACCGACTGGACGCGGCCGGCCGAGCGGGCGCCGGGCAGCTTGCGCCACAGCACCGGCGACAGGTTGAAGCCGACGAGATAGTCGAGCGCACGCCGCGCCAGATAGGCGTCCACCAGAGGCGCATCGATGTCGCGTGGATTGGCCATGGCGTCGAGCACCGCCTTCTTGGTGATCGCATTGAAGACCACGCGCTTGACCGGCATGTCGCCGAGCACGCGCTTCTTCTTCAGAAGGTCGAGCACATGCCAGGAGATCGCTTCGCCCTCGCGATCCGGGTCGGTCGCGAGAAACAATCCGTCGGAGCCTTTGACGGCATCGGCGATATCCTTCATGCGCTTCTGCGACGCACTGTCGACTTCCCACAGCATCTCGAAGTCCTGATCGGGCAGAACCGACCCGTCCTTTGCAGGAAGATCACGAACATGACCAAAGGATGCGAGAACCTTGTAGCCTGGGCCAAGATACTTGTTGATGGTCTTGGCCTTGGATGGAGATTCGACGACGACGACGTTCATTTGCTTCTCTAAGGTGGGGCTGAGCCAGGGCAACGACATGGTTGCAGGCAGATCTTGGCTTCCGACATGGATGGCCTTTTCGTTGCGGTCAAGTGCCAGGGGCAAATTAAGCAATGCAACGTGGTGCAACCTATAGAGGATGTTCTATCGGTTGCAATTTTAGATTACTGCATTATCCTGCCTCTACCAGGCCGGTTTCCCGCACCTGGCGAAGGGCCCAGTCAGGCAGGGTGGATCATGGGATCGGAACGTCAGAGCTCCGGCGACGGAGAGGCGATTGCCTACATACGCCAAATGCTCGGTGAACTGCATCAGGTCGCTTCCAGAGACGGAGCAGACATGCTCTGCTATCTGATCGAGATGGCTTATGTGGAGGCTGGAGACGTGCAATCCGGCCGCCGTCCACGCTCAGTCGCTCATCGCGATGGAGACAAGGCCCCCGGGGTGACGGTGTAGGCGCCCGGCAAGATCAAGCTCCAGGAGAACCAGGTAGACGGCAGACGCCGCAAGGCCTGTGTGCCGGATGATGTCGTCGACCTCGACCGGTGTCGGGCCGAGAGCCGAGACGATCTGTTCCCGCTCGCTGTCGTCGGGTGGCAGGTATGACCTGGCGCCATCGTCCTGATCGGGCTCCTCGATGACGGAGGCTTGGGGAGGTTCCATTCGCGAAAGGGGTGCCAGCGCATCGAGCACGTCCTGCGAACCGGTCGTGACGATCGCGCCCTCCTTGAGGAGGCCATTCGTGCCGTGGCACCGGGGATCGAGCGGCGACCCGGGCACCGCGAAAACCAGTCGCCCGAAATCGCCGGCCATGCGGGCCGTGATCAGCGAACCGGACCTTTGCGCCGCCTCCACCACCACGACGCCGAGCGAGATGCCGGCGATCAGCCGGGTCCGGCGCGGAAAGTCGCGGGCGCGGGGTTCCCATCCGACCGGCATTTCGCTGACGGCAAGGCCGGTGCCGTCGGTGATCTCCTGCAGGAGCGAGATGTTTTCGGGCGGGTAGGGCTGATCCAGTCCGCCGGCCAGAACGGCGATTGTTCCGGTTTCGAGACTGGCGCGATGCGCGGCGGTATCGATGCCGCGGGCAAGCCCCGAGGTGACGGTATAGCCCGCGCGGCCGACGTCGCGGGCAATCATGGCGGCAAACTTGGCGCCGCTGATCGAGGCGTTGCGCGAGCCGACGACGCCGACGGAGGGCTGTAGGGCGGCTTCGGAGCGCCCTTTTGCCGCCAGCAGCGGCGGCGCTCCGTCGATCTGGCGCAGGGCGGCTGGATAGTCCGGCTCGCCGATGCCGATGAACCGCGCTCCCAGCCGATGGGCGCGCTCGAGCTCCCGTTCGGCCTCGTCGACGGTGGCGATCCGGACGGCGCGCGAGGCGCCGCCGCGGCTGGAAAGCTCGGGCAACATGGCAAGGGCTGCCTCGGCGGATCCGAAGTGGTTGATGAGGTCGCGGAAGGTGGCGGGGCCGACGTTGTCGCTGCGGATCAATCGAAGCCAGGCGATCCTTTGCCTGTCGGTCAGCGCAATCCCGATCCGTCTTGCGCCGCCCTCAGGCATCGCTATCCCTTCTGGCCGATCTTGCCTTCCGTGCCTGCCAGCAGCCGCTTGATGTTGGCCTCGTGTCGCCAGAAGGACACTGCCGTCATGATGGCCATGACAGCTGCGATCTTTTCCTCGCCTACTATCCACAAAGCAATCGGAATCACAAGCGTGGCAACCAGGGCCGAGAGGGAGGAGTAACGGCTGATGAAGGCAACCGTCAGCCATACGGCCGCGAAGGCCAGAACCCAGAGCGGCGCCACCCCGAGCAGCGTGCCGATATAGGTCGCGACGCCCTTGCCGCCCTTGAAGCCGATCCAGACCGGGAACAGGTGCCCTATGAAGGCGCCGAAGCCCGCAAGCAACCCGGCTTCGGGACCTGCGATGTAGAAGCCGGCAAGAGCGGCAGCGGTGGCCTTCAGGGCATCGAGTAGCAGGGTTGCGGCGGCCAGCCCCTTGTTGCCGGTGCGCAGCACATTGGTCGCGCCGATGTTGCCCGAGCCGATCGCGCGAATGTCGCCAAGCCCGGCCATGCGGGTGAGGAGCAGGCCGAAGGGGATCGAGCCCAGAAGATATCCGAGTACGATGGCCGCAGCGGCTATGCCGCCGCCGATCTGCCAGATCATGATGTCAGTCACAGGCTCGCCTCCTCAGAGTTCATGGACGCATTTGCCGCCGACATAGGTGGCGACCGCCCGGCCGGAGAAGCGGGCATCTTCGAACGGGGTGTTCTTCGAGCGCGACAGGATCGCGTCCTTCGACACGAGCCATGGCTCGTCAAGGTCGATCAGCGTGATGTCGGCACGCGCGCCCGGCTTCAGGGTGCCGGCGTCCAGCCCGAAGATCTCCGCGGGGCGGGTCGACATGGCGTGGATCAGCCGCATCAGCGGCACCTGACCGGAATGATGCAGGCGAAGCGCTGCCGCCAGCAGGGTCTCCAGCCCGATCGCGCCATCCGCCGCATCGGCGAACGGCAGCCGCTTGGTATCGACGTCCTGCGGATCGTGCGATGAGACGATGATATCGATCGTCCCGTCCGCCAGTGCCTCGACCATGGCCATGCGATCATCTTCGGCACGCAGCGGCGGCGAGAGCTTGAAGAAGGTGCGGTACTCGCCGATGTCGTTCTCGTTGAGCGACAGGTGGTTGATCGAGATGCCGCAAGTCACCTTCGCGCCGCGGCGGCGAGCAACCCGCATCGCTTCGGCAGAGCCTGGAACGGAAATCTTGGCGGCGTGATAGCGGGCGCCGGTGAGCCCGGCGATCCGCAGGTCCCGTTCCAGCGGAATGATTTCTGCTTCCTTCGGCACGCCGGCAAGGCCAAGCCAGCTGGCGTAGAGGCCCTCGTTCATGACGCCCGCGCCGATGTACTGATCGCGGGCTTCCAGCGCGATCACCGCATCGAACTCGCGGGCATAGGTCATGGCGCGGCGCAGAACCAGCGTGTCGTGCAGCGGCTGGCGGCCATTGGTGAACGCGACGGCACCGGCCTTCTGGAGCATGCCGATCTCGGTCATCTCATGGCCGGCGAGCCCCTTCGTCAGGGCCGCTGCCGGATAGACGTTGACCGCCGCCTTGTCGCGCGCCGCCTTCTGCACGAACTCCACCAGCGCGATGTCGTCCAGCACCGGATCCGTGTCGGGCATCATGATGAAGGATGTGACGCCGCCGGCGGCGGCCGCACGGCTGGCGGACTCGATCGTCTCGCGGTGTTCGGCGCCAGGTTCGCCGACGAAGACCCGGGCGTCGACAAGGCCGGGGACCGCGACAAGTCCCCTGCAGTCGCGGGTGACGGCACCGTCCGGTGCGCCCTGGTTGAGGGCGTCGGCGCCGGCGGCAAGGATACGGCCATCCGCGCCGACGATGATGGTGCCGATCTCGTCCAGGTTGCGCGACGGGTCGATGATGCGGGCATTGGTGAGGACAAGGGCCTGGGTCATGCGTAGGCTCTCTCGCTTCTCGGGCCCTGGTTCTGCGACAGGAGCAGGGTTTCCATGACCGCCATGCGCACGGCGACGCCCATTTCCACCTGCTGCTCGATCACGCTCTGCGGACCGTCGGCAACCTCGGAGGCGATCTCTACGCCGCGGTTCATCGGGCCGGGGTGCATGACGAGCGCGTCGTCCTTGGCCGCCTTAAGCTTTTCCGCGTCGAGGCCGTAGAAGTGGAAGTACTCCCGCACGGAGGGGACGAAGGAGCCCGACATGCGCTCGCGCTGCAGGCGCAGCATCATCACCACGTCGGCATCCTTCAGGCCTTCCTCCATGGAGTGGAAGACCTCGGCACCCATCTGCGCGATGCCGGAGGGGAGGAGCGTCGACGGTGCGACCACCCGCACCCGCGCGCCCATGGCGTTCAGGAGCAGGATGTTGGAGCGCGCCACACGGGAATGCAGGACGTCGCCGCAGATGGCGACGATGATGCGCGACAGCTTGCCCTTGGCGCGGCGGATCGTCAGCGCGTCGAGGAGCGCCTGCGTCGGATGCTCGTGCTGCCCGTCGCCGGCATTGACGACGGAGCAGGCGACCTTCTGGGCGAGAAGGGCTGCAGCGCCGGCCGACGAGTGGCGCAGCACCAGCACATCCGGGTGCATGGCGTTCAGCGTCATCGCCGTGTCGATCAGCGTTTCGCCCTTCTTCACCGAGGAATTGCCGACCGACATGTTCATCACGTCGGCGCCCAGCCGTTTGCCGGCGAGTTCGAAGGAGGCCTGTGTGCGGGTGGAGGCTTCGAAGAACAGGTTGATCTGCGTCAGCCCGCGCAGCGTCGAGGTCTTCTTTTCGCGCTGGCGGCTGATCTGGACAGCCTCGTCGGCCTTGTCCAGGAGATAGGTGAGATCGTGTTCGGTAAGACCCTTGATGCCGAGGAGATGGCGGTGGGGAAAGAAGACCATGAGGCGTCTCCGCTTGCGTTCGGGCGTCTATAATGACTGGCTGAGGGGCGGGCAAGCGAATGGCCGGGAAAAGTCGGTTCATCCTCATGCATTTTTCGGAGAAACGGGCTAGAAGCGCCCTATGACACAGAATAGCCGGACCGAACAGAAACTTGCCGAACTGAACCAGCCGAAACCCTGGTCCGGTATCAACGCCTATCGATCAGATCCGCTGATCGTCGACCTCACGGCCGGCCTGCATCGCGGCCTGCGCGACGAGTTCGATTCGATCGGCCATTACGCGACCTCGCCGGAAGCGCAGGAGCTGGCGCGGATGGCCAACGAAAGCCCGCCGAAGCTGCGCACCCACGGACCGCGCGGCGAGCGTCTCGACGTGGTGGAATTCCATCCGGCCTGGCATGCGCTGATGCGCCGCTCGATGTCGATCGGGCTGCATTCCTCCGTCTGGGAAAGCGTCCCCGAGGCCAAGGGTCATGAGCACAAGGCGCGCGCGACTCGCTTCTACCTGACCTCGCAGCTCGAATGCGGCCATCTCTGCCCGCTGACCATGACGAGCGCCTCGGTCGCCGCGCTGATGGCATCGCCGCGGGTGCAGAGGGAGTGGGCTCCGAAGATCCTGTCGCGCAAATACGATTCGTCGAATCGACCGGCACTGCAGAAGACCGCCGTCACCATCGGCATGGGGATGACGGAAAAGCAGGGCGGCACGGATGTGCGCGCCAACCGCTCGACGGCCGAACGGGTCGGCGAGGGGATCTACCGCCTGTCCGGCCACAAGTGGTTCATGTCGGCGCCGATGAGCGATGCCTTCGTCATGCTCGCCAAGACCAACGAGGGCATCGGCTGCTTCCTGGTGCCTCGCCTGCTGGAGGACGGCTCCGCAAACGGACTGGAGTTCCAGCGGCTGAAGGACAAACTCGGCAACCGTTCGAATGCCTCTTCGGAAGTCGAATTCGCCGGCGCCTTCGGCTATCTGCTCGGCGACCCCGGTGCCGGTGTTCGCACCATCCTCGACATGGTGACGCTGACCCGCCTGGATTGCGCGCTGGCCTCCGCCGGCATCATGCGCGCGTCGCTGGCGGAAGCCGTCCATCACTGCCGCGGCCGGAGCGTCTTCGGCAAGAACCTCATCGACCAGCCGCTGATGACCCGCGTGCTGGCCGACATGGCGCTCGATGTCGCTGCCGCGACCGCCTTGGCGTTCCGCCTCGCTGACGCCTTCGATCAGGCAGCCAGCAATCCGGCCGATGCCGCCTTCGCGCGCGTCATGACACCCGTCATCAAGTACTGGAACTGCAAGATCGCACCATCGCTGATCTACGAGGCGATGGAGTGCATGGGCGGCAATGGCTACGTCGAGGAGCGCCCGCTTGCCCGCCATTACCGCGAGGCGCCGGTCAACGCGATCTGGGAAGGATCTGGCAACGTCATGGCGCTCGACGTGCTGCGGGTGCTGACGCGCGGCAAGGACCTCTTCGAGCTCGTGCTTGCCGGCTTCGAGCGAGATCTCGGCGCTTCCGGTCGCAAAACGATCGAGGTGCTGCGTGCAGCCATGGCGCTCTGCGAGACGGATGAAGGGGCGGCACGCCTGCTCGTCGAGCAGCTGGCGCTGGCTGCCGGTGCCGCCGAACTGGCGCGACTGGGTGCCGGCAAGATTGCCGATGCCTTCCTCGAAACGCGGCTTGCCGGCGGATGGCGCTCCACTTACGGCATGCTCGATGCCCGCTTCGACGCCTCCTACATCGTCGATCTTCTCTATCCCGCGGCTAGCTGACCGGCGATCATCAGCACGAGCGGGATGGTGACGAAGGAGAAGACCGTCTGCACCGTGGCGGTGGCGGCATAGAGCTCGGCATCGCCGCCCATCTTCTTGGCCAGGATGTAGCCGTTCATGGCGGTCGGAACGCTGGCACTCAGCGCCAGCATCACCAGCGCCGGGCCCGTCACCCCTGCCAGAAGGGCGACCGCGATCATCAGCAGCGGGAAGACGGCGAGCTTCAGCGCCGTGGAAAACAGCACCAGCGGCCGCGGCTTCAGCGCATCCGAGACGCGCAGCCCGGCGCCGACGGCGATCAACCCGAGGCTGAGGGCCGCCCGGGCAACGAGGTCGACCGTGCTCATCAGCGGCGCATAGATCGGGATCCCCGCCTGGTTGACGATGACGCCGAGAATGCTGCTGATGATCATCGGATTGGTGATGATCCGCAGCGCAAAGGTGCCATAGCTCATCTGGGCGCCGGAAAACCGCAGCAGCACTCCGACATTGATGAAGTTGATCGGCAGGATGATCACGGTCATCACCAGCGCCACCACGGTCAGCCCGGTGTCACCCTGGATCTTCTGGGCGATGGCGAGCGCGATGAAGGCATTCCACCGGGTGGCGGTCTGGAAGACGGAGCTGAAGGCCGAAGCGGGGACCCCGATCCGCTTCAGGACGAACCAGAGCGCCAGCACCAGCCCGCACATCACCAGGACGGCGACGACGGCGGCGGTGCCGATCGCGCCGATCTCCATGGTCGAGAAATCGGCGGTGGCGAGCGTGTGGAAGAGAAGGGCCGGAAACAGGACGTAATAGCCGCATTGCTCCAGACCTTCCCAGAAGGTGCCGTTGATCAGCGGGCT
>JBKBXP010000027.1:0-10233 GCA_046314035.1 Pseudorhizobium sp.
GTGCCGCATGCGCATTTCATCAATGCAAGCTTCGCCTACGCCAAGCCGCGCGAGCCGGGCCGCTTCAACGGAGAAAACCGTGGCGCCTGGTACGCGGCGCTGGCGGTCGAGACCTGCCTTGCCGAGATCACCTTCCACATGACCGAATTTCTGGCCCGGACCAGCGAATTTCATGCAGTCGTGGAATACGCGGAGATGTTCTGCAGCCTGTCGGGGGAGTTCCTCGATCTGGAGGCGCGGCCGGATCACGCGGCGCTGGCCCCGGACATCCAGACCGGATACCCGGTGGGCAACCTGCTGGCCGACCGGGCCCGTGCCCAGGGGCTGAACGGCATTGTCTACCCGTCCGTCCGCCACGCCGGCGGCACCTGCTTTGCCGTGCTGCGGCCGGCGGCGGTGCAGTCGGTGCGGCAGGGGGATGTCTACCGACTGACCTGGAGCGGGGAGCCCGCACCTGCCGTCGATGGTCCGATCGGCGGCTGATCGGTTCTCAGCAGATCACCGTTTCCGCAATCCGGATCCCGAAGCCCTCGAGGCCGACGTAGTGGCGCTCGCTGCGGGTCAGGAGCTTGATCGAGCTGACGCCGAGATCCTTCAGGATCTGTGCGCCGAGACCGATTTCCAGCCACTCGTTGTCGCGTTCCTTCGCCTGCTCGTGCACTTCCTCGTCATGCCGGTGCCGGCGTCCGTGATCCTTCTGGCCGACGCCAACGGAACCCTCGCGCAGGTAGATGATCAGGCCGCGGCCCTCTCCGGCAATCTTCTGCATGTAGGTGTCGAGCGACCGGCGAACCCCGAAGACGTCGTCCGCGACGTTCTCCAGGTGCAGCCGGACGGGAATGTCGACGCCGTCGCGGATGTCGCCGAAGATGACGGCCACATGCTGCATCGGGTCCCAGGGCAGGGAATAGGCATGGCCCTTCGCCTTGCCGTAGGGTGTCTCGACCTCGAATTGCGACTGCAGCTCGATCAGCGTTTCCTTGCGCTGCCGGTAGGCGATCAGGTCGGCGACGGACACCTGCTTCAGCCCGTGGGTCTCGGCGAAGGACGCCACTTGGGCACCGCGCATCACAGAGCCGTTATCGTTGACGAGCTCGCAGATGACGCCGACCGGCGGCAGGCCGGCGAGCTTGCAGAGATCGACCGCCGCTTCCGTATGGCCTGACCGCATCAGCACGCCACCCTCGCGGGCGATCAGCGGGAAGATGTGGCCCGGACGCACGAAGTCGGCGGGGCCGGCATTCGGGTTGGCGAGGTTGCGGACGGTCAGCGTCCGGTCGTCGGCGGAGATGCCGGTCGTCGTGCCGTGCTTGAAGTCGACGGTGACGGTGAAGGCGGTCGTATGGGCGCTGTCGTTTTCGGCTACCATGGCGTTGAGGTTCAGCCGCTTGGCCTCCTCGCGCGGCATCGGCGCGCAGACGATTCCCGAGGTATGACGCACGATGAAGGCCATCTTCTCGGCGGTGCAATGGACGGCGGCAACGATCAGGTCGCCCTCGTTCTCGCGGTCGTCGTCATCGGTCACGACGACGATCTCGCCGGCTTCGAAGGCGCGGATGGCATCGACGATGCGCTTTTGGTCATAGGCCATGCAGGAGTTCCTTATCGCAGCCGGCCGGTCTGGCCCCGGTCCCGGAGGTAATGGTCGACGATGGCGCAGGCCACCATGGCCTCGCCGATCGGCACGGCGCGGATGCCGACGCAGGGGTCGTGGCGACCCTTGGTGCGTACCTCGACATTGTTGCCGTCGGCATCGATCGACTGCCGCTCGGTCAGGATCGACGAGGTCGGCTTGATCGCAAAGCGTGCGACGATCGGCTGGCCGGTTGAAATGCCGCCGAGGACGCCGCCGGCATGGTTGGAGAGAAACAGCGGCACGCCGTCGTTGCCCATCCGCATCTCGTCGGCATTCTCCTCGCCGGAGAGTTCGGCCGACGCAAAGCCCTCGCCGATCTCGACGCCCTTGACGGCATTGATTGACATCAGCAGCGAGGCGATATCCTGGTCGAGCTTGCCGTAGATCGGCGCGCCGAGACCTGCAGGAACGTTCTCCGCGATCACCTCGATCACTGCACCGATCGACGATCCGGATTTGCGGATGCTGTCGAGATAGTCTTCCCAGACGGGCACGATCTGCGGGTCGGGTGCAAAGAAAGGGTTTTCGTTGACCTGGTCCCAGTCCCAGTTGGCGCGGTTGATCTTGTGCTTGCCGATCTGCACCAGCGCACCGCGCACCACGAGGTCCGGCAGCACCTTTCGGGCGACTGCGCCGGCGGCCACGCGGGCTGCCGTCTCGCGCGCCGAGGAACGGCCGCCACCGCGATAGTCGCGGATGCCGTATTTCAGGTCATAGGTGAAGTCCGCATGCCCCGGCCGGTAGCGGCGCGCGATGTCGCCGTAATCCTTTGAGCGCTGGTCGGTGTTCTCGATCAGCATGGAGATCGGCGTCCCCGTGGTGATCATCGTCTCGCCGTCCTCGTCCAGCATCACGCCCGACAGGATCTTCACGACATCGTCCTCGCGCCGCTGCGTCACGAAACGCGACTGGCCGGGCTTGCGCTTGTCCATCCAGCTCTGGATTTCGGAAAGCGTGAGGCGGACGCCGGAAGGGCAGCCGTCGACGACGCAGCCGAGCGAAGGCCCGTGGCTTTCACCCCAGGTGGTGACGCGGAAGAGATGGCCAAAGGTGTTGTGAGACATGACGGACCAATCGTGGAGGGGTAGCTGGTGCTCAACCCCGACGCGGGTTTCTTAAGGGCAACGGCGGCGAGCGACAAGCCCTTCTTGAAGCCGTCAGGCCGCCACCTTCGTCCACTTCGCCAAAGCCATTGCCGTGAAGTCGTTGAAGGGCAGCGGCCGGGCAAAGGCATAGCCCTGCAGCAGATCGCACCCGAGTTCCCGCAGCAGGGCTGCGTGTTGCATCGTCTCGACGCCCTCCGCGACGGTCTCGACGCCGAGCGACCGGGCAATGTCGATGATCGAGCGGACGAGGGCGCGCTCCTGCGGCGAATGCAGGATCGGCATCACAAGCTGGCGGTCGATCTTCAGCCGCTTCGGCTTCAGCTTCAGCAGGCTGACGATCGAGGTGTGGCCGGTGCCGAAGTCGTCGATCTCGATGTCGATGCCGAGCGCCTTGATCTGTTCGAGGTTGGTCGCGGCGATTTCCTCGTGCTCGTCGAGGAAGATCGATTCTACCAGCTCGAAACGGATCTGGTTCGGCGGAATGTCGAGGCCGGCCAGTGCCTCCACGAGGCCCTCGTCGTGCAGGCGGCGCGAGGAGACGTTGACGGAAACCTTCGGCACGTGAAGTCCCATCTGGGCCCAGCGCAGCTTGTCGCGGAGAACCGTTTCCAGCACGATATGATCGAGCACGGAGGCGACGTTGAGATCTTCGGCGATCTTCAGAAAGCGGTCCGGCGCCAGAATGCCGTGGTGTGGGTGCTGCCAGCGCACCAGCGCCTCGACACCCGTCAGCTCGGTCGTGTTGGCGTCGAACTGCGGCTGATACCAGGTGACGAACTCCTGCCTTTCGATGCCCGCCAGCAATTCGTCGGCCGTGCGCTTGTGGCTGATGATCTCGGCCTGCAGGTTCTGGGTGAAGAACTCGTGGCGGTTTCGACCCATCGCCTTGGCGCGGTAGAGGGCCATGTCCGCGTTGACCAGGATGCGGCGCGCCTCGAGGTTGAGGCCGCTTGCCATCGCAATGCCGATGGAGACGCCACAACGGCATTCGAATCCTTCGAAATCGATCGGCTGGCGCAGTTCCGCGATGATCCGGCCGGCGAGCTGCGCCATTTCCTCCTGCCCTCCGCTGCCGCGCGCCACGATGACGAACTCGTCGCCGCCGATCCGGGCGACGATGTCGCTCTGGCGGACGTTGCGGAACAGCACGTTGGAGGCATGCACGAGCATGGCGTCGCCGGCGGCATGGCCGAGCGTATCGTTGATCTGCTTGAAGCGATCGAGATCGAGATGAAGAATGGCGAACTTCTGGCGCTCGTCGCGGCTTTCGCGCGATATGCGGTCAAGTTCCTGGTCGAGCTTGCGGCGATTGGCAAGCGAGGTGAGCGGATCGTGAAGTGCATTGTGCTCGATGCGGCTCTTGGCCATCTCGAGTTCGACGTTCTTGGCGTCCGACTCGGCCTTTGCGGCCTTCAGCTCCGCCGTCAGCAGCGCGTCCTCGGTCACGTCGAAGGCGATGCCGACGATCTTCTTCTTGCCGTATCTGTCCGTCTGCAGCTGCCCGACCGAGCGGATGTAACGAAGACTGCCGTCGGGCTGCGTGACCCGCACCAGCAGCGCGTCGTTCATGTCCCGCTTCTGGGTGCGGGATGCAACGTTCAGTGCAGCTGCCCTGTCATCCGGATGGATGATGTTCAACCACTGCTCCTTCGAGACCATGCCGTCGGTGTAGGGGATGCCGTAGAGCTGGCACATCCGCTCGTCCCATCGCTCCGTATTGTTGGCGAGGTCGAACTCCCAGATGCCGCAGCTGTAGGACGCAAGCGCGAGGTCCAGCTTGTTGGAAAGCTCCTCGAGCTCCTGCTCGCGTCTCGACAGCTCGTCGAGTGCAAGTTCCAGTTCGGCATTCTTGATGTCGCTGACCTGCTTGGCCTGCCTTAGCGTCTGCGTCATCATCGCGTCGGAGGTGACATCCCAGACGATGCCGGCCGTTCGCATCGTGCCGTCGGGATTACGATAGCTCGCACCCGCGGAGCGGACATGGCGCACGGTCCCGTCGGGGGTGGCGACACGGTAGGTTTCCGTACAGGTGTTCTCGGCGCAGATGCAGGTGAAGAAATGCGCTTCGGCCGACGCCTTGTCTTCGGCGTAGATGACGCTCAGCCATTCCTCCAGCCGATTTTGCAGCGCATCCGGCGGGCAGTTGTGCAGCGCTGCCGCGCGGTCGTCCCAGAAGAGGTGCTGGCCGTCGCCGCTGACCTCCCAGATGCCGATCTTGGACGCTTCCATGGCCAGATGGAAGCGCTGCGACAGCTCCAGCAGGTTGGCTTCGCGCCCTTTGAGAGCCGCGATGTTGCGGTTGCGCTCGCCGATCAGCAGGCTCGCCATCACGATCGGAACGAGGAGCGCCAGGCCGCCCAGCGCAAGCGAGAAGCGGTAGCGCATCTGATGAGGAGACGACACGTCCCACCCCGAGGTCGGCACCGCCTGGATCTGCCACACCGCATCGGCGACCGAGAGGTTCCAGGTTACCGGCGAAAGACCGTCAAGCGGACCCTCCCCGAAGAAGAACTGGTTCCTGGTTTCGCGGATGTCGCGCACCGAGATCCTCAGCCAGTCGAAGCGCGGCAGCTGGGCGTCGGAATAGGTGGGGCCGTAGCCGGCGTCCTGCATCAATTGCTTCTTGTCGATCAGGACCACGACTGCACCGGCCGGTTCTGTTCCGGCATCCGTCTCGTCGGGCTGGATGAGGGTGACGAAGTCGAGCCCCGGATTGCTCATTAGCGTCAGCTTGCGAAGAGCGAGCGGTTCCTGGAGCACCTCAGCAAGCCGTGCCTCCGGGCCTTCCCCGATCGACTCTGTGGTAGGAGCGCGGCTTAAAACCCGCTCCAGCGTGAAGCCCGGTGCGAGACCGAATCCGAGAAGGCGGGCGTTTTCGGACAATTCCTGTTCGACGAACTCACGCAGGATGTGCCCGGCATCTTCGACAGGACCACCGAGCAGTCGGCTCAGGCGCTGGGCTGCCGCGATGTCCTGTTCGATCGTCGTGACGATCCGCCTGGCAACCGCCGCTGCGGCCTGTTCGGTCTGGTTGCGCAGCTCCTGATGATATCTCTGCTGGTATCGCTGATCCAGCAGCATTCCGACGGCGATGACGGCCAATGCGGTCGCGGCAATGGCCGCGATGGGCACATGGGCTTCCCTGAACGCCTTGTCGAACCGCGCAGCGAGCGACAGCAAGCCCCTATGTTCCATCCCGCCCTAGCCCGTTGTATCCCATGTGGCTAGATCTAGCACCGTCAGGTTAATGTCAGATTGCGATAAGGTCGGGCTATTTAGACAACCGCAAGGCGCATTTTCCGATACCGGATCGCATTTCCGCAGGGGCCGGACGCCGGGCACGGACCGACGTTCATAAACCAGTCATGACTTGTACGGAAATTGTCATGAGTGCGGGCGATTTTCGCCACAATCGGGAGGCTATTCTTGAATCATCGAAACATTCCGAAGACCTCTTCGAAAGTCCCGCTCATGCGCCTTCTGATTGCTGCTCTGCTTGCCACCGCCAGCTTCCTGTCGCCGCTCAGCGGCTTCGCGCAGAGTTCTGACGTGGAGGCAACGATCGACGGCGTCGATGTCAACGCTCTGACGCTGACGCTCGATGACGGCAAGACCTACAAGGTCCCCGAGGAGTTCAATTTCGAGGGGCTGGAATCGGGCGTGAAGGTCGTCGTCTTCTTCACCGAGGTGGACGGCAGCCGGATGGTCGACGATTTGGAAATCGTCCAGTAGCCCACGCGCGCTCAGAACCAGCGCAGCATTCCCGTTTCGGTGTCCGACTCGAGGATTTTGTCCTGCGGCACGTTCATCGTCGCGGCTTCGTCTTCAGAAACCTTCCCCACCAGCCGGAACATCGACCGGACGATGCCGCCATGGGTGACGCAGACCGTCGGGCGGGAAACCGACTGCAGCCAGGCACCGACGCGCCATGAGAGAATCTCGTAGCTTTCGGCAGCCGTTCCGGGCGGTATGAAGCTCCACTTCTGCTCGATACGCGCCAGAAGCCGCTCCGGTGCGACGCGCCCCACCTCATCGAGCGTCTGCCCCTCCCAGTCCCCGAAGGACAGTTCGACCAGTCGCTCGTCGGTGCGGTAGGCGGTGGGCTCCAGACTCATGGCCTTGCGCACACGTTCCATGGTTTCGCGGGTGCGGGAGAGTGGACTGGAGACGAAGTCGAAATCGGCGACTGCGTCTCCCGCAAGCTGAAGCAAAGTTTCGCCGTTGCGGGTCGCCTGAGCACGGCCCGTCTCGTTGAGAGGGATGTCCTTCTGGCCTTGGAGGCGTTCTTCCGCATTCCAGTCCGTCTGGCCGTGTCGGATCATGTAGATGAGCACGGCCAGGCGTCCTTGCGATCAGTCCTTGACGACGGAGATGTCAGGGGCGTCGACGGCCTTCATGCCGACCACGTGGTAGCCGCTGTCGGCGTGATGGATCTCGCCGGTGACGGATCGCGACAGGTCGGAAAGCATGTAGAGCCCGACGTCGCCGACGTCCTCGATGCTGACTGTGCGGCGCAGCGGCGCGTTGTATTCGTTCCACTTCAGAATATAGCGGAAATCGCCGATGCCGGAAGCCGCCAGCGTCTTGATCGGGCCTGCCGAGATGGCGTTGACGCGGATGTTCTTCGGGCCGAGGTCGACCGCGAGATACTTGACGCTCGCCTCCAGCGCGGCCTTGGCAACGCCCATGACGTTGTAGTTCGGCATCACCTTTTCGGCGCCGTAATAGGTCAGCGTCAGCATCGAGCCGCCGTCGGTCATCAGCTTCTCGGCGCGGCGGGCGACGGACGTGAAGGAATAGACCGAGATCCGCATGGTCTTGTCGAAATTGTCGGCGGAGGTGTCGACGTAGCGGCCGGTCAGTTCGTCCTTGTCGGAGAAGCCGATGGCGTGGACGAGAAAATCGATCTTGCCCCAGACCTTCTCGATCTCGGCAAAGGCGGCATCGATGCTGCCCTCGTCGCCCACGTCGCAGTCGCCGACAACAATCGCACCGAGTTCTGCGGCCAGCGGCTCGACGCGCTTCTTCAGCGCTTCGCCCTGATAGGTGAATGCAATCTCGCCGCCGTGTGCATGAATGGCCTTGGCGATGCCCCAGGCGATTGACCGATTGTTGGCAACACCCATGATGACGCCGCGTTTGCCTGCCATAAGGCCGGAAGCCTGAACCATACTATGCCCTCTGAGACCGAATTCGCCTGCTGAAATGAAGGTTGCCTATCGCATAGGCCGGACGACCGTTCAAGTTGGTGCAGATCATCTCATGTAAGGCACGGTAATATTGGGTGCGAAGCCAAGGAGGCCGTACCACAGATTTCAGAGGTAGAGGCCTTCGCGCATGTGGCGCATCAGGTCGGTGATCTTCTCGTCGGGCTTCTCGTGAAGAAGGACGCGGATCTCGACGATGAAGTTGCCGCGACCGCCTTCATCGTTGTGCAGCCCGAGCCCCTCCAGCGTGATGGTCCGGTCGGAACCGGACCAAGCCGGGATGTCCACCGACCGCGGGCCTTCGGGCGTCTCGATCTCCCGCTCCGTGCCGAGGACCGCATCCTCCAGCGAGATCGGCAGCACCGTGTGAAGATCGAAACCGTCGACGCGGAAACGGCTATCCTGCTTGATCCGCATCGTGACCAGAAGATCGCCGCGCTGCATGCCCTGGACCTTCAGGCCCTGACCTTTCAGGCGGGCGACGTGCCCGTCTGTCATGCCGGCTTCCAGCGGCAGGCGCACCTCACGTTCCTCGGGGAGGGTGATTGTCAGCCAGTTCAGTTTCAGCAGATCGTCGAAGGTGGCCATGGCCACGACGGCGTGATCGGGTGCTTTTTCCGGTCCCGGCGCCACGCCACGGATCCGGCGCATCAGCGATGCGATGAGGTCGACGGCCTGAACGGCGAGCGGCTGTGGCTCGGCCGCGACATCCGGCTTACCAAGATCTTCCGCCGATGCCTGCGAGCCCGATTCGGTGCCGGGCGCTGCCTGGGAGGCCTTCTGCTGCGGTCCTGACGCATTGCCCGAAGCGGCGGTCCCGGTATCCTTTGCCTTCGCGTCCGCAGCGCCGAAAATGCGCTCGACCATGTCCTCGGCGGGTTCACCCGCAGCTCCGGTGCGCGCCTGCGCGTTCGCCTGTGCCTTGGCCGAAGCCTGTGCCTGCGCCCGCTGGGCGTTGGCGCGGGCAAGCTCTTCCATGACCTTTTCGGCGTTCGCCCGAGCGGCAGCTGCACGTTCGGCGGCTTCCCGTGCGGCCTGGCGCTGCTGGAGAATGGTCTGGTGGGCGTCGACGGCGCGGTCGTAGCGCCTGCGGCGCTCCGGATCCTTCAAGACGTCATAGGCCCGTCCGACCTCGGCAAACCGGCTGGTCGCCAGCGGGTCGTCCTGGTTGTGGTCGGGGTGAATGGATTTCGCCTTCGACCGCCACGCCGACTTGATCTCGTCGGCATCGGCAGTCCGCTGGACACCAAGAACAGAATAGGGATCGCGCATCAATGACCACCGGTTCGACTGGACGGAGTCCGCTGATCGGGCCCCGATATTCGTGTAGAACGCCAGTGGAGTCTGCCGGTTCCTTGAAACCGGAGGTCCCCACGTATCCGCAGGCTACCAGCAGAGTCCTGAATCAGTGGTTACGGAGTTCGACAAGCTGTCGGTCAAGGTTAAAAGTCTACTGACGGTCGAAAGCTGTCAGTAACCAGTCACCGCTTCCCGTGAGGCAGGCCCGACCCGAGAACATGGCGATCCCCTCGTAGGAATGGCGCGTCGTGGTGAAGTCACGGCAGACGTGATCCTCCCTTCGCGCTTCCCGGATCGTGGAGACCACGCCGGCACTTCCGGTGGCGGCATTGGCCCATGGCAGCGGCGCATCACCCACCTTCGCAAGATCTGCGGAGGAGACGGCATTGCGGACGGTGGCTTCGTCGGAGAGGGTGGTTTCGGACCGGCCACCGGAGACGCTGCCTGTAGAGATCGAACGGTCGGGTTTCGAAGCGCTGCCAAGCAGATCGAGGCTGCTGGTACAGGAAGTGGTCGAGAGCGCCGCCAGCCCCAGGACGAAGCTACACGCAACCTTGCGCATGGCCCCCTTTGAGCGGGTGTTCGACTTTGCTACTAGTACCACCTTGCGTCCTGTCCGGCGTGAGTCACGGGCAAATTCATCAGTCGGGAGTAATTAAGTCAATATGTCTGAAAGCGGGTTAACAACCGGTGACTTTACCGAGGAGAGCGAGCCTTTTGCCCTATTTGGCCGTTGGCTGAAGGACGCCGAAGGGTCCGAATTGAACGATCCGTCCGCCGTGGCTCTCGCGACGGTCGATAGCGAAGGCCTGCCCAACGTCCGCATGGTGCTGCTCAAGGGCTATGATCAGGCCGGTTTCGTCTTCTATACGAACTTTGAAAGCCAGAAGGGCACCGAAATCCTCGGCCAGAAGAAGGCGGCCATGTGCTTTCACTGGAAGTCGCTGCGTCGGCAGGTACGCCTGCGCGGCGAAGTCGAGGTGGT
>JBKBXP010000027.1:10243-20188 GCA_046314035.1 Pseudorhizobium sp.
GCCTGGGCCTCCAAACAGTCCCGCCCGCTCGAAGGACGCTTTGCGCTGGAGAAGGCTGTAGCCGAATACACGGCCCGCTACGCCATCGGCGAGATCCCGCGCCCGGCGCACTGGTCTGGTTTTCGCATCAAGCCGGTGTCGATCGAGTTCTGGCAGGATGGCGCCTTCCGCCTGCACGACCGCATGGAGTTCCGACGCGCATCCCCGCAGGGAGACTGGGAAAAGGTCAGGATGTACCCGTAGTCTTGCGTCGCGTGGCAAGGAACGGAAGCCCCGACGCTAGTGCGGAAACGTACTTTGGGCGCTGGAAATACCCGTTCAGGGAAATCCGCGGCAGGCCTGTCAGCTTAGCCATGGATTGCTCGCAAAGCGTTCCCGGCTGGGTCAGGACGGCGACGGAGAAGCCGAGCTCCCGGGCGATGGCGATATCGCGGGCCGATACGGCCTCGCGGGTTCCGTAGGGAAAGGCGAAGGTCGCCGGGCGCTCGCCGGTCAGTTGCTCCAGCCAGTCGGCGGACGCCTGCAGTTCCGCCCGGGCATCTTCCGCAGACAGGCGGCTGATGGCCCGATGGCTGATCGTATGGGCGCCGAGGCAGGCAAGCGGATGCTCGACGAGCCGCTTCAGGTCGTCGGGTCCCATCACGAGCTTTGCGGTCAGCGCCAGCGGATCGATCCCGTACCGGCGCGCCAGGGCCTCGATCTGGGTGACGGCTTCCGCTTCGTCGTTGTCCCAGACGTAGCGGACAAATCTCTTGAAACAATCCTGGACCCGCACGGAGGTTGAAAGGTCAATCGTCTCCGGTCCTTGGCCGAAGTCGAACTCCAGGCTGTCCCGCTGCGGCAGGATCTCTTCCAATACCTCCCACCAAAGCGAATGCGTGCGCTCTGAAAATCCGCGGGTGATGAAGATGGTGAAGGGAACCCCGTGCCGCTCGAAGACGGGCAGGGCATGCTCGACGTTGTCGTAATAGCCGTCGTCCAGCGTGAAGGCGGCAAAGGGTGTCGTGCTGGAGGATTGCAGGCGTGCCGGCACCTCGTCCAGGCGCACGAAATCGTAACCCTCCGAGCGAAGCTTGCGGATCGTCGCGTCCAGAAACTCCGGCGTGACCTCCAGATGCGCATTCGGTTCGAACCAGGACTGCTGCAGGGGGCGCACGTGGTGCAGGGTGAAGATCGCGCCGCGGCCGCGGGCGTGGCGCATCAGGCCGGCCCGGCTGACGAAATAGGCGGCGTTGAGCGCGCTGGCAATCAGGTTGCGTTTCCCGCCCCGGCGCCAAATGCCTTTCAACCGGTGTTGTATATCGATCAGTTTCATGTCGAATATCCCCCACTCCGAAGGTTAGGGGAGCATTCTTAAGCTTTGCTGAATCGCGGCATTCGGCAGGAAACAGTGCTACTTCAGCAGGGGATCCATCAGCGGCAGGCTGATCACGGCGGCGGCACCGATCAGCACGTAGCAGATGCGCCGGAATGTTGCCTCGTCTGCAAGCCCGAACAGGCTGGAGCCGACGGCGAGGCCAAGCCCGTAGCCCGGCCCGACTGCGGCCGCGAGCAGCAGGCTTTCCAAGGTCAGCAAGCCGGCAGCGACATAGGCGACGGCGGAGACGACCGAGGCAAGCGCGAAATAGACCACGAGATTGGCGCGCACCGTGGCGCGGTGAATGGTGCCGCCCAGCCAGTAGGCGACCACGGGCGGACCGGACAATTGGGAGATGCCGCCGAACAGGCCGGCGACCGTGCCGGTCGCGATGCTGAGCGGCAGCTTCGGCTGTCCCTTGTAGCGCCAGCCGCTGATCAGGAAGAGAAGCAGCCCCAGCACGATCAGCGAGATGGCCCAGCGCAAGGCAAGCGGAGACGCCAGCGCCAGCAGGGCGGTTCCTGCCGGCACGCCGACCACCGAGCCGATCAGGACCGTGGCGACCTCACGCTTGGTTGCCCGTCTGACGGCATCGGGCAGCATGCCAAGGGTCATGATCCCGTCGATCACCAGAAGGAGCGGCGTGGCGACCCTGGGGCCGGCGAGCGCGCTGGCCAGCGGAACGAAGATGAGCGCGCCACCGAAACCGGAGAAGCCCCGGGCCATGCCGGCGACCAGAGCGGTCGCAAACAGAAGCGCGATCTGTTGCACGGGATGGGCGGCCAGAAGGCCACCGATCTGCGCGGAGAGATGTTCGGAAAGAGACATGAGGCAGGCCCTGCGGGACGTCGAGGCGCATCTCGCTTGCGCCCCCGCCGGGTGTCAACCCGCCGTCGAAGCGCCGTCAGCGTGACGGTGCAGCTCCGGCTTGTCCCGCCTGCTGTTCAGGTCCGCGTGCCGCCGACGGTCACCTGGTCCATCCGCAGGTGCGGCTGGCCGACGCCGACCGGCACCCACTGGCCGCCCTTGCCGCAATTGCCGATGCCGGTGTCGAGCTGGGTATCGTTGCCGACCATGGAAACCCGCTGCATGGCGTCGGGGCCGTTGCCGATCAGCATCGCACCCTTGATGGCAGGGCCGATCTTGCCGTCCTCGATCATGTAGGCTTCCGTGCAGCCGAAGACGAACTTGCCGGAGGTGATGTCCACCTGGCCGCCGCCGAAGGAAACGGCATAGATGCCCTTCTTCACCGAGGCGATGATCTCTTCCGGTGTCTTGTCGCCCGCCAGCATGTAGGTATTGGTCATCCGCGGCATCGGCACATGCGAATAGCCCTGGCGGCGGCCGTTGCCGGTGGGCGCCATGCCCATCAGCCGGGCGTTCTGCCGGTCCTGCATGTAGCCGACGAGCCGGCCCTTCTCGATCAGCACGTTGTAGGCCGAGGGCGTACCCTCGTCGTCCACCGTGATCGAACCGCGCCGATCGTCGAGCGTGCCGTCGTCGACGACGGTGACGTTCGGCGAAGCGACCATTTCGCCCAGCAGGCCGGCGAAGGCCGAGGTCTTCTTGCGGTTGAAGTCGCCTTCCAGTCCGTGGCCGACTGCCTCGTGCAGCATCACCCCCGGCCAGCCGTTGCCGAGCACCACATCCATGGTGCCGGCCGGGGCATCGATGGCATCGAGGTTGACGAGCGCCTGGCGCAACGCCTCGTCGGCGCCCGTCTGCCAGTTGCCGGTCGCGACGAAGTCGCCGAAGCCCATGCGGCCGCCGGTGCCGAAGGAGCCGGATTCCTGCCGGTCGCCGTCACCGACCACGACCGAGATGTTGACGCGTGTCATCGGGCGGATGTCCTGGACACGGTGGCCGTCGGCTCGCAGGATGTCGACCACCTGCCAGCTGGCCGCCGCTGTCGCCGTCACCTGCCGGACCTTCGGGTCCTTGCCGCGCAGATAGGCGTCGATCTCCGTCAGAAGCTTGACCTTCTCCTCGAAGCTCGGCTGGCCGATCGGGTTCTCGTCGCCATAATACTTCTTGTTGCTGCGCTGAGGTGCGGCGGCATAGGAGCCGGAATGTCCGGCAGTCACGGCGCGCACCGCATCGGCGGCCCGGCCGAGTGCCGAAACCGAAAGCTCTCCGGCATGGGCGTAGCCGACTGCTTCGCCGGCGACCGCCCGCAGGCCGAAGCCCTGGTCGGTGTTGAAGCTCCCGCCCTTCAGTCGGCCATTGTCGAATGTCAGCGATTCCGCCTGGGCGTGCTCGATGAACAGCTCGCCGTCGTCGGCGCCGTTAAGCGTCTCGGACAGGATCCGCTGCAGGCGGGCCTCGTCGCAGTCGAAGAGGCTGAGAAGGTCGGTGGTCATGAAGGGCTCCTCCGCTCCCATTTGTGTGTTCGGGAGCGTTTCGACCGATGTAGGTTCGGCGGCAGGCCGAAGCAAGGCCGGGGTCACTGGATGAAGCAGGCGAGGATCACATCGCCGGGTCAGGGCAGGGCGTCATATCCGGCGGCAAAGCCGTTGAGCTCGATCGGGATGCCGACCCGGTCCTGATCCACCGATTC
Source organism: Pseudorhizobium sp. (assembly GCA_046314035.1). Taxonomy (GTDB): domain Bacteria; phylum Pseudomonadota; class Alphaproteobacteria; order Rhizobiales; family Rhizobiaceae; genus Neorhizobium. The sequence goes on from JBKBXP010000027.1 coordinate 14,158, forward strand.
CCGCAGCGCGAAGACGGCACTGGTTCCGGCCCGCAGGATCCGCATCAGCTCGTCGTCGATCTCCACCTCGACGTAACAACCCTCGTTGAAGCAGCGCGTGAAATAGGCACGGCCAATGTTGTTGTTGTCGATGAAGAGCTCCATGCCGTCCTTGAGCAGCACGCCGAGGGGGGCGAGAATGCGCAGGATCTTGGCCTGGCGGTCGGCGGTCTTCAGGACGACGACCGAAAGGCCGACTTCCGGACGGTCCTCGGCAATGACGTTCTGCATCAGCGCGCATTGCTCGGTGGAGGCGCCGGCGGGGCGGTCGCAGATGATCGACCAGGCGCCATGGTTTTCGCGCACCGTGCCCGGCTGCTGCGGCGACGCCTGCTGCGGCACCCGTTCCTCGCTTTGGGCCTGCGGAGCCGGCGCGGCGGGTTGCTGTGCCCTCGCGGGAAGCGACGAGCCGGCAACGGCGGCCGCGAGACAAGCGGCAATGATCGAAGAACGACCCATGGAACCCCCTAGATGGCGAATCGGTGCGCTATTCATGGCGTTCGCGGCCTGAAATGAAAAGCCCCGCTCTCATTCCAATGGAGTGAGGCGAAAATGGGACCCGTACCGGTTTCAGCCGTTGCCGCCGAGGGTACAAAGGCGCTAAAACACGTTTCAGGATCGGCATTTGACGGAGCGCAAAAATGCCGCATGGGCTTTTTCTGCAAGATATTGCGGCGGCCCGCAAACTGTGATTGAAGCAGACCACATAGCCTGGATTCTGCGTTTCGGTTTGATTGAGATCAAACGCCTGAGGAGATTAGTTGTGATGAACAGAGCTTTTGCGGTGATGACGGCGCTCATCTGTCTGCTCTTTGCTTCTGCCGGTTTTGCCGATCAGCCGACACCGTGGCAGGTGGACCTGCAGGTGCCGGCGACCTCGATGATGGCGGAAATCAAGTGGTTCAATAACTACACCCTGTGGTTCATTGTCCCGATCACCTTCCTGGTGTTGATCCTGCTGGTCGTGGTGGCGATGAAGTTCCGCGCCAGCGCCAATCCGGTTCCGTCGCGGACCAGCCACAACACGGCAATCGAGATCATCTGGACCGTCGGTCCGGTTCTCGTGCTCTTCTTTATCGCCATTCCCTCGTTCAACCTGTTGAACGCCCAGCTGACGATGCCGACCAACCCTGACCTGACGGTCAAGGCGACTGCGACGCAGTGGCTTTGGAACTACGAGTACGAGGGTGGAGAAACGCCGCTGGCCTTCGATTCCTACCTGTTGCAGGACGCCGACCGTGCAGAGATCGGCAAGGAAGACGTGGCTGCCTACCCGCGTCTGCTGGCTGTCGACAATGAAATGGTCGTACCCGTCAACAAGACAGTCCGGCTTCTGGTGACGGCCGCTCCGACCGACGTCATCCACGCCTTTGCCATGCCGGCCTTCGGTCTGAAGATCGACGCCGTGCCTGGCCGCCTCAACGAAACCTGGTTCCACGCTGAGAAGGAAGGACTGTACTACGGTCAGTGCTCCGAACTCTGCGGCAAGGATCATGCCTACATGCCGATCGCCATCCGCGTCGTGTCCGATGAGCAGTATGCGACCTGGGCTGCGGCGGCACTGCAGGATCTCGCCGGTGCCAACCGCGCCCTCATGGCCTCCGCCGCTCAGTCGGCTGAGACCGGGGTCGATGTCGCAACGACCGAAAACAACTAACGAGGAGTGAGGACAATGGCTGGACCAACCGCTCACGACGATCATGCCCACCCTCGCGATGCCTCGCACGGCGATGCACACGCGCACGGACATCACGACCATAAGCCGGGCTTCGTCAACCGCTGGTTATTCTCGACGAACCACAAGGATATCGGCACCCTCTACCTGATCTTCGCGATCATGGCAGGCATCATCGGTGGCCTGATGTCCGTCGTCATGCGCATGGAGCTGCAGGAGCCAGGTATCCAGATCTTCCACGGCCTCGCCGCGATGGTCTACGGCTTCGAAGGCGATGCTGCCATCGATGGCGGAAAGCACATGTACAATGTCTTCACCACGGCGCACGCCCTGGTGATGATCTTCTTCATGGTCATGCCGGCGCTCATCGGCGGTTTCGCCAACTGGATGATCCCGATCATGATCGGCGCTCCGGACATGGCCTTTCCGCGCCTGAACAACATCTCGTTCTGGCTTCTGCCGCCCGCCTTCCTGCTCCTCCTGCTTTCGCTCTTCGTGGAAGGCCCGGCCGGTGCCTATGGCGCAGGCGGAGGCTGGACGATGTATCCGCCGCTCTCGTCGGCCGGTCATCCGGGGCCTGCGGTCGATCTGGCGATCTTCGCCCTGCACGTCTCCGGTGCCTCGTCGATCCTCGGCGCGATCAACTTCATCACCACCATCCTCAACATGCGCGCTCCCGGCATGACGCTGCACAAGATGCCGCTCTTCGGCTGGTCCGTGCTCGTCACCGCCTTCCTGCTGCTGCTGTCGCTGCCGGTTCTGGCCGGTGCGATCACCATGCTGCTGACCGACCGCAACTTCGGCACGACCTTCTTCTCGCCCGAAGGCGGCGGTGATCCGATCCTCTACCAGCACCTATTCTGGTTTTTCGGTCACCCGGAAGTCTACATCCTGATCCTGCCCGGTTTCGGCATCATCAGCCACATCATCTCGACCTTCTCCAAGAAGCCGGTCTTCGGTTACCTGGGGATGGCCTACGCCATGGTCGCCATCGGCGCCGTCGGCTTCATCGTCTGGGCCCACCACATGTATACGGTCGGCCTGTCGCTCGACGCGCAGCGCTACTTCGTCTTCGCAACGATGGTGATCGCGGTTCCGACCGGCATCAAGATCTTCTCCTGGATCGCGACGATGTGGGGTGGTTCCTTGAGCTTCCGCACGCCGATGATCTGGGCGATCGGGTTCATCTTCCTGTTCACCGTCGGCGGCGTCACGGGCGTCCAGCTCGCCAATGCCGGCCTCGACCGCTCGCTGCATGACACCTATTACGTCGTGGCCCACTTCCACTACGTCCTGTCGCTCGGCGCCGTCTTCGCGATCTTCGCGGGCTGGTACTACTGGTTCCCGAAGATGAGCGGCTACATGTATTCCGAAAGGCTCGGAAACCTGCACTTCTGGGTGATGTTCGTGGGCGTGAACCTCGTGTTCTTCCCGCAGCACTTCCTCGGGCTTGCCGGCATGCCGCGCCGCTACATCGACTATCCGGATGCCTATGCCGGCTGGAACTACGTCTCCTCGATCGGCTCCTACCTGTCCTTCATCGGCGTCCTGATCTTCCTGTATTTGACCTGGGAAGCCTTCGCCAAGAAGCGTATCGCTGGCGACAACCCCTGGGGCGAGGGTGCGAGCACCCTCGAATGGCAGCTGTCTTCGCCACCGCCGTTCCACCAGTGGGAACAGCTTCCGAAGATCCGCTGATCAAAACAGACAGGGCACGGCCCCTGGGGGGCCCTGAAACCAAGGCAGGACAGCATGATGACGGTAATAGACAATCACGACGCAGCAGCTCTGGACGGTGGTTTCCACCTGTCGGAAGCCGGCGCTCGCGATTTCTTCGAGCTCCTGAAGCCGCGCGTCATGTCGCTCGTGGTCTTCACCGCCTTCGTCGGCCTGATCCTTGCGCCGGGTGAGATCAACCCGGTTCTCGGCCTGATTTCCATTCTCTGCATCGCCGTCGGCGCCGGCGCATCCGGTGCGCTCAACATGTGGTACGACGCCGATATCGACGCTGTCATGTCGCGCACCGCAAGCCGTCCGATCCCGACGGGTCGCATTGCGCCTCGCGAGGCGCTGGCCTTCGGGATGACGCTCTCCGTCTTCTCGGTCATCATCCTCGGCCTTGCAGTCAACTGGTTCGCCGCCGCACTTCTGGCCTTCACGATCTTCTTCTATGCCGTCGTCTACACCATGTGGCTGAAGCGCTCGACACCGCAGAACATCGTCATCGGCGGTGCCTCGGGCGCCTTCCCACCCATGCTCGGCTGGGCCTGCGTCACCGGCGGCATTTCGCTCGACAGCATTCTCCTGTTCATGATCATCTTCCTCTGGACGCCGGCGCATTTCTGGGCGCTTGCGCTGTTCAAGATGCGCGACTACGGCTCGGTCGGCATCCCGATGATGCCGAACGTCGCCGGCGAACGGTCGACCAAGAACCAGATCGTCGTCTACACGCTTCTGACCGCGGCCGTGGCCGTGGCACCCTATTTCACCGGCCTGGCCGGGATCGGCTACGGCCTGTTCGCCGCGGTCCTCAGCGCCATCTTCATCTACTGTTCCATCGCCGTCTGGCGGATGTCGGACGGCGATGAAAAGATGATCGCCGCAAAGAAGATGTTCGCCTATTCGGTCTTCTACCTCTTTGCGATCTTTTCGGCCCTGCTGGCGGATCACTTCTCGGCCGGGCTCTTCAACCTCGCAGGAGGTCTGCTGTGATCGAAACCGTCAAAGTCACCGAAAAACAGAAGAAGTCGCGCCGCAACCGCAACGTCGCGCTCGGGCTGGTCCTGGCCGGTCTCGTTCTGCTTTTCTACGTCATCACGCTCGTCAAGGTCGGCGGGCTGGGGAACTGAGGAGGGAACGATGACCGACGCATCTGCAGCCCGACAAGGCAAGCGCCTCGGCAACGGCGCGATCATGACGCTGTGCTTCGTCTTCGTCGGCGGCATGATCGGCATGGCCTATGCCGCCGTGCCGCTTTACCAGCTGTTCTGCCAGGTCACGGGCTACAACGGCACGACGCAGCGGGTCGAGCAGTTCTCGGAGACCATTCTCGACCAGACGATGCCGGTCACCTTCGACGCCAACAAGTCGAACGGCCTGAACTGGGATTTCAAGGCGGCCAAGGGCGTTGTGCCGAAGATCGGCGAAACGGTTCAGGTCAATTTCACCGCGACGAACCGTTCCAGCCAGCCGACCACCGGCACCGCCGTCTTCAACGTGACGCCGATGGAAGCCGGAGCCTATTTCAACAAGGTGGAGTGCTTCTGCTTTACCGAGACGACCTTGCAGCCCGGCGAGACGCTGGAAATGCCGGTGGTGTTCTTCATCGACCCGGACATCACCAAGGCCGAAGAGACGAAAAACATCAAGACGATCACGTTGTCTTACACTTTCTACCCTGCGCAACCCGCAAAGCCGGTTGCAGCGGTTCAGGAAAAGGGTAAGTCAGCCAATGGGCAACTTTGAGAGGTTCTGCCGGTTCGCCGACAGAGAAGCATGGACCTGGGGATTCTGACATGGCCGACGCGCATCAGAAAAATCACGACTACCACATCATCGATCCGAGCCCGTGGCCGCTTCTGGCGTCCATAGGTGCCTTCGTCATCACCTTTGGCGGTGTCGGTTACATGCGCTACCTGAATGGTGGCACGTTCGAGATGCTCGGCGTCAACTGGGCCTCGCCGTGGCTGTTCTACATCGGCCTCGCGATCATTCTCTACACGATGGTCGGCTGGTGGAGCGACACCATCAAGGAAGGCCGCGAGGGCGCCCATACCCGCGTCGTCTCGCTGCACCTGCGCTACGGCATGATCATGTTCATCGCCTCCGAGGTGATGTTCTTCGTGGCCTGGTTCTGGGCCTTCTTCGACGCCAGCCTCTATGCCAACGAGGCGATCCAGGCGACCCGCACGGAATTCCTGGGCGGACAATGGCCGCCGGCCGGCGTCGAGGTTCTCGACCCATGGCACCTGCCGCTCTATAACACGGTCATCCTGCTCCTGTCGGGCACCTGCGTCACCTGGGCTCACCATGCGCTGTTGCACAATGACCGCAAGGGCCTTGTCAACGGTCTCGCTCTGACGGTTGCGCTTGGGATCCTGTTCTCCATTGTCCAGGTCTATGAATACGCAACCGCGCCTTTCGCCTTCTCCAATTCGATCTATGGCGCGACCTTCTTCATGGCGACAGGCTTCCACGGCTTCCACGTCTTCGTCGGCACGATCTTCCTGCTGGTCTGCCTGATCCGCGCCATGCGCGGTGGTTTCTCCCCTGAGAAGCACTTCGGCTTCGAGGCCGCCGCCTGGTACTGGCACTTCG
>JBKBXP010000028.1:0-20064 GCA_046314035.1 Pseudorhizobium sp.
CCCGCTCCGACGAACTGACGCCGGATGCGGTCAAGGTTCAGTGGGACGAGATCAAGGCGGAGGAGAAGCGCGAGCGGGCCGAGCGCCGGGCACGGCGCGGCATCACCGAAGACTTCAAGGCCGGCTTCCTCGGTGGCGTGCAGCGCAGCCAGCCGGCGCTGACGGAGGCGCTGAAGCTGCAGCAGAAGGCGGCCCAGGTCGGCTTCGACTGGTCGGAGGCGGAGCCGATTCTCGACAAGATCGAGGAAGAGATCGGCGAGCTGCGCGAGGCCCTGCGCGGCGGACGCAAGGACAAGGTGGCCGACGAGCTCGGCGATCTGATCTTCGCGCTGGCCAACATCGGCCGCCATGTGGATGCCGATCCGGAGGATGCGCTGCGCGGGACGAACACGAAGTTCCGACGCCGATTCAATCATATCGAGACGGAACTTCAGAAGTCAGGTGAAACGCTGCAGGCTGCGACGCTGGAGCGGATGGAAGCTCTGTGGCAGGCGGCGAAGAACGGCGAGCGGTAGGGGCTCACACAGCGGCAGAGGGATGGCCGGCGTCAGCCGCCTGTTCGGCATATCGGGAGGGTGGTAGTCCGACCAGTCGGGTGAAGGCGGTGCTGAAGGCACTGGCGGAGCCGTAGCCGATGCGCTCGGCAATCTCCTGCAGCCCTGCCTGCCCGGACCGCAGCAGGTTCCTGGCCAGCGCCATGCGCCAGGATGTCAGATATTCCATCGGCGCCACGCCCGCCTTCTGCCGAAACCGGTTGAAGAAGGCCGAGCGTGAGAGGGCAGCCACCTCTGCCATCTGTTCGACGGTCCAAGGCCTTGCCGGATCCTGGTGCAGGTGACGGATGGCCAGTGCGAGCCGCGGATCTGCCAGTGCCCGCAGTATCCCGCTGGGTGCCGCCTCCGCGGCGGTCGAACGCAGCGCCTCCAAAAGCAGGACCTCCAGCAGACGGGCAAGGATCATCTCCCGCGCCGGCCGCTGCGTGCGGGCCTCGTCCGTGATCAGCCGGACGATCGTCGACAGCCGGGGCTCGCCACGGATGTGCAGGAGTTGCGGCAGCAGGGAAACGAGCAGGTCGCTGTCGGGCGAACCAAAGACAAAATGGCCGATCAGCAACCGGACGTCGGCGGGACCCTCGGGATTGCCATGCCGCGTCTCTCCCTCACGCATGGTGACCGTCCCCTGCAGATCATCATCGGTCTCGGCCATGCCCGCCATGGTGAAGGCAAAGGCGGCCGGGATCAAAATGAAGTCCCCCTCCTGCAAGGTGATGGTCGGATGCCCCTGTACGGAGAGGCGAGCGCTCCCTTCAAGAACCACGCAATAGAAGGGTTCGCCGCGTTTCAGCCGGTCGACACGCCAGGCGCCTGCGCCACTGACCACCTTGGACAAGGGCGCAGTGGGGGCCAGGACGCCGACGATATCGGCTAGAGGATCCACCAAACGATACTCCTGATAATGAATACACGATCTTCAATTATAGAGGATATCGCCTCTCTGGTCCATGATCCCTCATCCACCATGAAGGAGACAGACATGAAAACCATTCTCATCACCGGCTGCTCGTCCGGCTTCGGCCTCGAAATCGCGAAGTTCTTCCTCGACAAGGGTTGGCGGGTGGTCGCGACGATGCGCACGCCGCGCAACGATATCCTCCCCGCCTCCGACAATCTGAAGGTTCTGGCGCTGGACGTGCGCGACGCCGAGAGCATCCGCGCCGCCGTCGAAGCGGCCGGTCCGATCGACGTCCTGGTGAACAATGCCGGCATCGGCTGGATGAACGCGGTGGAAGGAACGCCGATGGAGACCGTGCGGGACGTCTTCGAGACGAACACCTTTGGCACGATCGCCATGACGCAGGCGGTGCTGCCGCACATGCGCGAACGCCGGGCGGGCATCATCGTCAACGTCACCTCCAGCGTGACACTGAAGCCGCTGCCGCTGCTGTCCGCCTATACCGCCAGCAAGGCGGCCGTGAATGCTTTCACAGAATCCATGGCGCTGGAACTCGAGCCGTTCAACGTGAGGGTCCGGGTGGTTCTGCCGGGACGCTCGCCGCAGACCAGCTTCGGCGACACGGCGCGGGCCCGCATCCAGGGGCAAGGCGGATTTCCGGCACCCTATTCCGACTTCGCTGCCGGGATCTTGGCGCCCCGCGAGCAGCTATCGGAAGCGCCGGTCACCCAGTCAGTCGACGTGGTGGCAGCCGTCTGGCAGGCGGCTACCGATGCCGCTTCGCCGATGCGGATCCCTGCAGGCGCGGATGCTGTGGCACTGGCAGTGTGAAGCCGGCGCCGGCCAGGGTGCTGCCTTGTCTAGCGGTCGTGCATGCCCTTGCCAGCCAGGATACGGTCGCGGCTCCTTGCAATGCGCGACCGGCGCGTTGCGGACTGCTTCGGCTGGGAGAAATGGAGGACATAGCCGCGTCTGCGGCCGGGCGTCAGGGCCTCGAAGGCGGTTTGCAGATCGGGATCGTCCTCGAGGGCGGCGACCAGCTCCTCGGGGTAGGCCAGATCGTCCTTCGGCAGATCCACCTTTGCGCCGGCCTTTTCAAGGTCGACCGCCTCTCGGAGATAACTGCGAATGGATGCTTCCGTTTCGATGATCTGCGAGAGCGCCGTGAAGCGCATGACGCGCGAGGAGCGCGAGTTTTCGCCGGGCGCCACGAGAAGCCCGGCGGGATCCTTGAGGAGGACGCCCTTGAAGAAGCCGAGCGTCGCGTTGTCCTTGAAGCCCCAGAGGAGCGCGACGTTGCCACCCTCCACGGTATAGCAGGGCGAGCTCCACTTGAACTCTTCGGTCAGACCGCAATCCAGCAGTATGGACCGAAGCGCGCCGAGCTCGGCCTGCCATCGGTCCTGTTGCGCAAAGAAGGCTTTTATCTTGCCAGCATCATCCATGGTGACCTCCACGTCTGACAGCATAGGTAACGCGATCGCAGCCGATCCTTCAACAGGGCCCGACGTGCGTCGCTCAGACGGGGGCGGCGCTTACCGCTCCCAGTCTTCCTTTTCCGGCTTCTGGTCGAGGCCGAGCTTGCGCTCCAGCTCGACGGCCTGGCCGTCCGAGAGGCGGACATCGAGTTCGACGCCGCCGTCTTCCAGGTCTTCGCGATCGTCGACGATGGCGTTCTCGTAGACCCAGGAGACCAGCGCCAGCTTGTCGGCCGGAATGGTGATGGTCGCCTCGGTGAGCACGCCGGAGAGGCGCTTGGAGATCTCTTCCATCAGCGGCTCGACGCCCTCGCCGCTGACGGCGGAGACCGCCATGATGTCGTCGCGGCCATGGGCGCGCTCGGTGAGCGCATCATGGGCTTCCGGGTCGAGCCGGTCGATCTTGTTCCAGACCTCGATGATGCGCTTCTCGCGCTCCTTCTCGTCGATGCCGAGATCGGTGAGGATGCGCAGCACGTCGCCGGACTGGGCGGCATTGTCGGGGTCCGACATGTCGCGCACATGCAGGATCAGGTCGGCCTCCAGCACCTCTTCCAGCGTGGCGCGGAAGGCGGCGACCAGGTGGGTCGGCAGGTTGGAGATGAAGCCGACGGTATCGGACAGGATGACGGTGCGGCCATGCGGCAGCTTCATCCGGCGAAGGGTCGGATCGAGCGTTGCAAACAGCATGTCTTCGGCCAAGACGCCCGCACCGGTGATGCGGTTGAAGAGCGTCGACTTGCCGGCGTTGGTGTAGCCCACGAGCGCCACGATCGGGTGCGGCACCTTGCGGCGCTTGGCGCGGTGCAGCTGGCGGGTGCGCACCACCTGCTCGAGCTCGCGCTCCAGCTTGACGATACGGTCCTGCAGCAGCCGGCGGTCAGCCTCGATCTGGGTTTCGCCGGGGCCGCCCATGAAGCCTGCACCGCCGCGCTGGCGCTCCAGGTGGGTCCAGCTGCGCACGAGTCGGCCCTTCTGGTAGTTCAGATGCGCCAGATCGACCTGCAGCGTGCCTTCCTTGGTGGAGGCGCGGCGGCCGAAGATCTCGAGGATGAGGCCCGTGCGGTCGATGACCTTGGCGTTCCATTCCTTCTCGAGGTTGCGCTGCTGCACGGGGGTCAGCGGGTGGTCGACGATGACGAGGCCGGCGTCGTGCTCGTCGAGCAGCGCCTTGATCTCCTCGATCTTGCCGCTGCCCAACAAGGTCCCGGGCTTCGGCTGGGCGACCGGCACGACCAGGCCCTGCACGATCGTCAGGTCGATCGCGCGGGCGAGACCGATGGCCTCCTCGAGACGCGCCTCATCGGATCGCTGCGGCGACGGGGTTGCGGAATCGGCCTGCGCCGAGCGGGCTGAACGGCCCTGCTTGAGCACCGGCACCATGACGACGGCACGCATATCGTCCCGGTGACGCTCGGTCTCCGGGATCATCGATTCATTGGAAGTATCGCGATTTGAAATCTGTGATTGTCCTGTTAAGCGGCGGTTTCTTCGCTCTCGAACATCTGCATCGGCTGGCCGGGCATGATGGTGGAGATGGCGTGCTTATACACGAGTTGCGAATGTCCGTCACGGCGAAGAAGGACACAGAAGTTGTCGAAGGAGGTTACGACACCCGTGAGCTTCACACCGTTGATCAGGAAAATAGTCAGGGAAATCTTCTGTTTTCGGACTGTATTGAGAAATAAGTCCTGCAAGTTCTGAGAACGTTCCGCCATGGCGCCGCTTCTTTCTATTTTGCCGACCGTCGGCCGGATCATGATCTAGCTGTCAAGAGATGACCGGGAAGTGCCCCAGGCCTTCCCTCCCCCAAAATCTTCGTTATCAAATCGCCGTGTTTTCCGCAACGCCCAAAAAGGCAAGCCAAAGGTTGGGGTCCGGCGCGCGGCAACCTGCATCACGCGCCGGACGTGTTGCGCGGCTTCAGAAATACTGGATGGAAACGCGGAACATCTGCTCGACGTTCTTGACCGCCGCGGCGGTGGAGAACAGCACGACCCGGTCCTTCGCCTTGATCTTGGTGTCGCCGCTCGGACGGATCACGGTGCCGTCCCGGTAGATGGCGCCGATGCGGATGCCGTCGGGCAGTTCGAGGTCGCGGAACGGGCGTCCGACCAGCGGCGAGGTTTCCAGCGCCTCGGCCTCGATCACCTCCGCCGAGCCCTGCTGCACGGCGTAGACGGAGCGGATGCGGCCCTTGCGGACGTGCTGCAGGACGCGCGAAATGGTGACGGCGCGCGGGTTGATCTGGGCGTCGATGCCGAGCGACTTGGTGACACTGTTGAGCGAGGAGCTGTTGATCAGCACCAGGTTCGACTTGCAGCCGAGCGATTTCGCCATGACCGCGCCGAGAATGTTGATCTGGTCGCTGTTGGTCAACGTCACCATCAGGTCAGCATCCTGGACGTCGGCCTGCATGAGGATGTTCTGGTCGAGCGCCGAGCCGTGCAGGACGACGGTGTTGCGCAGCTGCTCGGAGACGGCAACCGCCTTCTCCCGGTCGGTCTCGATGATCTTCAGGCGCGTCTTCGGCTGGTGCTCCTCGATGGTGCGGGCAACGAAGAGGCCGATATTGCCGCCACCGGCGATGATGATGCGGCGGGCCTCCTGCTCCTCGTGGCCGAAGAGCCCGAGGGTGCGACGCACGTGCTCGCGCTGGCAGATGACATAGGCGAGATCGCCGGCATGCAGCTGGTCGCCGGAATGGGCAACCGACAGGCGGCCTTCGCGGAAGATGCCGACCACGGTCGCCATCAGGTCCGGGAAGAGCTGGCTCAGCTGATGCAGCGGCGTGTTGAGGACGGGGCAGTCCTCCATGCATTCGATCGCCACCATGGCAATCGAATCCTCGGCGAAGCGGACAATGTCGGTGGCGCCGGGGAAGGAGATGCGGCGCAGCACCATCTTGCCGACCTCGATCTCCGGCGAGATGGTGACGTCGATCGACATGTTCTGGCGGCTGAAGAGGTCGGCGTATTCCGGCTGCAGATAGGCCTGGGCGCGGATCCGGGCGATCTTGGTCGGGACGTTGAAGAGGGCATGGGCGACTTCGCAGGCGACGATGTTGACCTCGTCGTAGAGCGTCACCGCGATGATCATGTCGGCCTGCTCGGCACCGGCCTTGGCGAGCACGTCGGGATGGGCGCCATGGCCGACGTAGCCACGCACATCCAGCGATTCGGTGATGGCATTGACCAGCGAGGCGGACGTATCGATGACGGAGACGTCGTTATCCTCCTGCGACAGGCGCTCGGCTATGCCGTAGCCCACCTGGCCTGCCCCGCAAATGATGACTTTCATGCTTGCTCTTTCGTCGGTGGCGCGAGGCGGCCTTGTGTCGTGCGTGTTCGGCTATACGCCGAGAGACTTCAGTTTGCGATGCAGCGCCGAGCGCTCCATGCCGACGAATTCCGCCGTGCGCGAGATATTGCCGCCGAATCGGTTGATCTGCGCGATCAGATAGTCGCGCTCGAACATTTCGCGAGCCTCGCGCAGCGGCAGCGTCATGATGTGATAGTCGCCCTTGGCGGAGGTCTTGGGCAGCATGTCGCCGAGATCGGTCGGCAGCATGTCGGCGGAGATGGCGGTATCGGGTCCATCGGTGCGGGCGAGAATCATCAGCCGCTCGATGTTGTTGCGCAGCTGGCGGATGTTGCCCGGCCAGTCGTGGGCCTGCAGCACCGCCATGGCGTCCTCGCCGATCTTGCGCGGCCGGATGCCGGCCTGCTCGGAAATCTGGCGCATGAACATGTCGACGAGGAAGGGAATGTCCTCGCGGCGTTCCGCCAGCGCCGGCACCTTGATCGGCACGACGGCCAGCCGGTGGTAGAGATCTTCGCGGAAGATGCCTTCGGCGATCAGGCTCTCGAGGTTGTAGGCGGTCGAGGAGATGATCCGGACGTCGACCTTGACGCGCTTGGAGCCGCCGACGCGCTCGAACTGCTGGTCGACCAGCACGCGCAGGATCTTGTTCTGCGTCTCGCGCGGCATTTCGCCGACCTCGTCGAGATAGAGGATGCCGCGGTGGGCCTCTTCGAGAGCGCCGATCTTGCGTGCCTGGCCGGGTCCGCCTTCAGTTCCGAAGAGAGCGATCTCCATGCGGTCGGGCGTGATTGTGGCGGCATTCAGCGCCACGAAGGGGCCGTTGGCGCGCGTCGACTTCTTGTGGATCATGCGCGCCACGAGTTCCTTGCCGGAGCCGGAGGGTCCGAGGATCATGATGCGGCTGTTGGTCGGCGCCACCTTGTCGATGGTCTGGCGCAGCTGCGAGACTGAGACGGAGGTGCCGACGAGTTCGACCGCGTCGCCGCTGCGCTTCTTCAGCTCGGTGACCTCGCGCTTCAGGTTGGAGTTCTCCAGCGCGCGTTCGGCGATCAGGATCAGCCGGTCGGCCTTGAAGGGTTTCTCGATGAAGTCGAAGGCGCCGCGCTTGATGGCGGAGACGGCGGTCTCGACGTTGCCGTGGCCGGAGATCATCACCACCGGCAGGTCCGGATGGCGGCTCTTGAGCTCATCGAGCAGCGCCAGTCCGTCGAGCTTCGACCCCTGCATCCAGATGTCGAGAAAGACGAGGCGCGGCACGCGGTCGGAGATGGCGGCCAGCGCGCTGTCGCTGTCGTGGGCCGTGCGGGTCTCATGCCCCTCATCGGACAGGATGCCGGAGACGATCTCGCGGATGTCGGTCTCGTCGTCGACGACCAGAATATCAGACGCCATAAGCAAATTCCTTGTCTGTTCCCGTTCCAGCACCGCCGGCCTGCATCACCTGCGGCAGCAGCACCCTGATCATGGCACCGCGGCCCTGATCGAATTCGGCGGGCGCATCATGCAGCTCGAGCTGCCCCCCGTGGTCCTCAATGATCTTCTTGACGATGGCGAGACCCAGCCCGGTGCCCTTCTCGCGCATGGTCATGTAGGGCTCCAGGATCCGGTGTCGATTCTCGGCCGGCAGGCCGCTGCCGTTGTCGATGATCTCGACGACGTAGATGTCGCGGCTGCGGTCGAGCCTGGCGCGGACCCAGATCTTGCGGTCGTCGCGCTCCTGGTCGCTCGGGACCGCCTCGATGGCCTCGACCGCATTCTTGACGACGTTGCCGAAGGCCTGGCCGAGCATGCGCGCATCGAACATGCCGATCAGCGGCTCCTCGCCGAGGTCGCGGATGAATTCCACATGGCTGGTGCCCATTTCGCGCAGGAAGATGGCGTCGCGGAGGATGTCGCGGAGATCGGTTTCCTCCTTGGCGGGCTTGGGCATGCGCGCGAAGGAGGAGAACTCGTCGACCATGCGGCCGATGTCGCCGACCTGCCGGACGATGGTATCGGTGCACTGGTCGAAGACGGCCCGGTCGTCCTCGGCAATCTGCTTGCCGTAGCGGCGCTTCAGGCGCTCGGCCGACAGCTGGATGGGCGTCAGCGGGTTCTTGATCTCATGGGCGATACGTCGGGCGACATCGGCCCAGGCGGTCGAGCGCTGCGCGATCACCAGATCGGTGATGTCGTCGAGGGTGATGACGTAGGAATCGCGGGCGGAGCTCTGTTCCTCGCGCGTCACCTGGACGCTCAGCGTGCGTTCCTTGCCGCCGCGCATCAGGTTCACGTGCTTGCGGAAGTCATTGCGAGCACGGGCCGCCGCCTCCGACAGCACCGCGTCGATTTCCGGCACGACTTCCGAGAGCTGGCGGCCGATCAGCTTGTCCGCCGGCAGCCCGAGGAAGAGTTCCGCCGACGAGTTGACGATGGTGATGTGCCGGTCGTCCTCGACGCCGATGACGGCAGCGGTGACGCCGGAAAGCACGGCCTCGATGAAGCGCCGGCGGTCGTCGACCTCGTCCTTGGCCTCGAGAATTTCGTCCCGCTGGCTGCGGATCTCGGAGATCATCTTGTTGAAGGTCCGCGACAGGTTGCCGACGTCGCCATCGGCGGCACGCACCGGCACGACCACATTGAGGTCACCGGTCGCGACGCTGTCGGCGGCGCTGATCAGCAGCCGGATCGGCCGAACGATGCGGTCCGCCACGGCGATCGCCGTCCAGATCGCCGCGAGCAGCACGATCAACGCAAAGCCGAGATAGAGAATGGCGAAGGCCAGCTGCAGCGGCATGCGCCCGGCTTCCATGGCCTGGTATTCGGCGGTGTTGTCTTCCATCAGCCGCATGGCGGCCATCACCTTCGGATCGACCGCCCGGATGGTGTAGAGGAATGAGCCGGGAATGCCTTCCAGCTTGATGATAGCGCCGACGAGGTTGGTCACGCCCGGCGGAATGAGGGTCGGCTGCCCGGCCGCCGCCTTCTGCAGCGCGTCCTGCGGGATAGCCGGCAGCGGCCGCTCGGTGGAGATGTCGGCCTGTGCGACGGCACTGCCGTTCTCTTCCACGAGAAAGGCACCAAGCATGCCGCGGCCCCGCGCCTGGCGGGTCATCATGTCGACGAAGCCGGTGCGGTCGAGATAGAACATCGCCCGGTTGCGATCCAGGTCGTTGGCCATCGAGACCGTCTGGCCCTGAAGATAGCTCGCGTTCTCCAGCATGTAGGCCTGCGCCACATCGGTCGACGACCGCACGATCGACTGGGTGCGGATGGAGAACCACCGGTCGAGGCCGGCGCTGAGCGTGATGCTGGCGAAGATGGCGACCAGAACCGCCGGCGTGATCGCCACGATCGAAAACAGCACAACAACGCGAATATGAAGTCGGGCAGCCGCCCGGCCACGGTTGCGGGCCTTGAAGAGGCGCGTCACTTCGCGACCGATGAGGACCATCAGTCCGACGACGAACACAGCATTGAGGACGGCGGAGGCCACGACGACCCTCGAGGTCGGCGCGATCGGGGTCAGTCCGACCAGGACGAACAGCGTCAGGATGGCGCAGACGAGCGCGCCGCCGGCCAGCAGCAGGCCCGGCAGTGCGAAGGAGGCGCGCCGGTCCTGTACCATGCCGTCGGGCTCGGCTTCAGCCGTGGGCGAGACTACGCCCTCGATCATCGCATCACTCCTCGCCCACAATTTGCTGGGGTCCGTCGGTCCGTGCCAGCGTCGGAGACATCATCTCCGATACGGACTCGCGGCGGACTTCATCCGTTGCCATCAAGCAACGCTTTGTGGCGAAAATGCAACGATGGCACCGCCAATGTCAAGCGCCACTCAGGCGCTGCGCGAACTGCGATAGACCGAGACGCCCAGCTCGCGGATCTTCTTGCGCAGCGTGTTGCGGTTCAGGCCGAGCAGGTCGGCGGCCTTGATCTGGTTGCCGCGCGTCGCCGTCAGCGCTGCGAGAATCAGCGGGTATTCCATCTCCCGCAGCACGCGGTCGTAGAGCCCGGATGGGGGAAGCCCCTCTCCGAAGCCCGAGAAATAGCTGCGCATGTTTTCTTCCACGGCCTGGGCGATCGTCGGCGTGCCGTTGCGGGCCGTCATCTTGTCGATCGGGCTGTCGGTGGTGTCGGACCGCAGCTCGGCCTCAATGATCTCGCGGGTGATGACTTCCTGCGGATACAGCGCCATCAGGCGGCGCATCAGGTTTTCGAGCTCGCGCACGTTGCCCGGCCAGGCGTAGCCCTTCATCACCTCGAGCGCCTCGCCATCGAAACGCTTGACGTCGAGCCCTTCCTTCTCGCCCATCTGCATGAAGTGGCGGACGAGATCGGGGATGTCCTCGGCGCGGTCGCGCAGCGGCGGCAGGCGCAGGGGCACGACGTTGAGGCGGTAGTAGAGGTCTTCCCGGAACAAGCCTTGGTTGATGAGCTGCTTCAGGTCCTTGTTGGTGGCCGCGACGATGCGCACGTCGGTGCGGATCGGCGTGCGACCGCCCACTGTCGTGTATTCGCCCTGCTGGAGGACGCGCAGGAGACGGGTCTGGGCATCCATCGGCATGTCGCCGATCTCGTCGAGGAAGAGCGTCCCGCCCTCGGCCTGCTCGAAGCGGCCGGTGGAGCGGTTCTGGGCGCCGGTGAAGGCGCCCTTCTCGTGGCCGAAGAGTTCCGACTCGATCAGGTCGCGGGGGATGGCGGCCATGTTGATGGCGACGAAGGGGCCGTTGCGGCGCTTGCCGTAGTCGTGGAGCGCGCGGGCGACCAGCTCCTTGCCGGTGCCCGACTCGCCGGTGATCATCAGCGTCAGGTCCGTCTGCATCAGGCGGGCGAGAACGCGGTAGATCTCCTGCATGGCGGCGGACCGGCCGACGAGCGGCATGCCGTCCTGGGTATCGTCGTCGAGCCGCGCCGGCTTCTTCTTCGGCTCGGAAAGCGCCCGGCCGATGATGGCGATCAGCTCGGTCAGGTCGAAAGGTTTGGGCAGGTAGTCGTAGGCACCCTTTTCCGAGGCCTTGATCGCGGTCATGAAGGTGTTCTGCGCGCTCATCACCAGCACCGGCAGGTCGGGTCTGGCTTTCTTGATGCGCGGCAGCAGATCGAAGGCGTTCTCATCGGGCATGACCACGTCGGTGACCACGAGATCACCCTCACCGGCCGAGACCCAGCGCCAGAGCGTGGCGGCGTTGGAGGTGATCCGGACATCGTAGCCTGCCCGCGTCAGCGCCTGGTTCAGCACCGTGCGGATGGCCGCGTCGTCGTCGGCGACAAGGATCGTGGCAGTCATTTGGCTTTCCCTGTGATGATATGGGCCACACCCGGCTCCTCGATGCTGGCGTCCTTGTGCATCGGCATCAGCACCCGGAAGATCGTGCGCCGGTTCTGGCTGTCGCATTCGACGATGCCGCCATGGGCGCCGATGATCTTGGCGACCAGCGCCAGACCGAGGCCCGAGCCGTTGGTCTTGGTGGTGATGAACGGATCGAAGAGATTGGGGACGAGATCGGCCGGCACGCCAGGACCGTTGTCGATGACGCAGAATTCCAGCGGCAGCGAGATCTTCTCCCGCGATCCGGCCACCGAGAGGCGGATGCCCGGACGGTAGGCGGTGGTCAGCATGATCTCGCCGTCCGACTGGCCGCCGATCGATTCGGCGGCGTTCTTGACGAGGTTCAGGAAGACCTGCACCAGCTGGTCGCGGTTGGCGTAGACGCTGGGCAGCGACGGATCGTAGTTTTCCGAGATCCTGATGTCGCGGCCGAAGCCTGCCTTGGCGATCGCCTTGACGTGGTCGAGCACGGAATGAATGTTGATCGGCAGCCGGTCGACCGGGCGCTCGTCGGAGAAGACCTCCATGCGATCGACCAGCGACACGATCCTGTCCGTCTCGTCGCAGATCAGCCGGGTCAGGGCCCGGTCCTCGTCCGGAACAACGGTCTCCAGAAGCTGTGCGGCGCCGCGGATGCCCGACAGAGGGTTCTTGATCTCGTGCGCCAGCATCGAGGCAAGGCCGGTGACGGAACGCGCGGCGGCGCGGTGCGTCAGCTGCCGGTCGATCTTGTCGGCCATCGACCGCTCCTGGAAGACCACCACGACGGAACCCGGCTCGCTGACGACCGGCGCGACATAGAGGTCGACGAGCTTGTCCTGGCCAAGCCGCGGCGAGGAGAGGTCGACACGGTATTCGTTGACGGGTGCCCGGCGTTCGCGGACCTGATCGATCAGCGCCAGCAGCGGGCTGCCGAAGGGGATGAGCGCCGAAATCTCGTGGCGCGCCAGTTGCGCGGCGCTGACCCCGAAGAAGGATTCCGCCTCCCAGTTGGCGAAGATGACATGGCCGGAGGGATCGACCAGGATCACCGGGTTCTGCACGGCATTGAGGACGGCCAGGGCCAGCGTGTTGTCGGTTGTCGGATACGGAGCCTTGGTCATGCTGCCTCCCTTGCGGGCGAGGCCGGCAAGTTGCCGATCGCGCCGATCATTCGCCGCATCACGTCCTCAGGATCGAGCGAGCGGAAGATGGCCGCCTTCGTCTCTCCCTCTGCATCCGGGGCAAGGCAATCGAGATACCAGCCGAGATGCTTGCGCGCGTGCCGCAGTCCGGCCTCGCGGCCGTAGAACTGCAGCATGGCCTCGTAGTGGGAGGCGATCGTCTCGAGCTGCTCCTGCGGGGTCGGGAGGCGGTGACCGGCCAGCGCGCCGACGTGCCAAGGCCTGCCCTGCGCACCGCGCCCGACCATCACCGCATCGGCGCCGGAGCGGGCCAGGATCTCCTGTGCATCCGCCGGCGTGCAGACGTCGCCGTTGGCGATCAACGGCACGGAGACCGCATCGCGGACGGCACGGATGGCGTCCCAATCCGCTTTGCCCTCGTAGAACTGCATGCGGGTGCGGCCGTGGATGGTGATCAGCTGGACGCCGGCCTCCTGCGCCTGGCGGGCGATCTCGGGCGCATTGATGGAGTTCTCGTCCCAGCCGAGGCGCATCTTCAAGGTCACCGGAACGTCGACGGCTTGCACGGTCGCCTCGATCAGCGACAACGCCAGCTCGGGATCGCGCATCAGCGCCGAGCCGGAGTAGCCGCCCGTGACCTTCTTGGCCGGACAGCCCATGTTGATGTCGATGATATCGGCACCGTTGTCCGCCGCGATCCGCGCGGCTTGTGCCATCCAGTGAGGCTCGCGGCCGGCCAGCTGCACCATGTGCGGTCCTAGCCCGGAGCGTCTCAACCGTGCCCAGGATTCGCCGCGGCTCATGGCGAGTTCGCGGCTGGCGATCATCTCGGTCACGACCAGGCCTGCGCCCCATGTCCAGGCGATCTCCCGGAAGGGAAGATCGGTGACGCCCGACATCGGCGCCAGCACAACTCTGTTACGAATGGCAACCGGCCCGATGCTGAAAGGCGTGGCTAGGTGCGGAAGGGACAACTGATGATCTTTCGGGCACGTGAAATTAATGCATTATTTTTAGCCACACTTTCGGCGGATCACAAGAGCAATTGCACAGAAAGAAGATGGCCGGGCGCGGCTGGCAAAACGCCTTGTGATTCTATAGTGCTCCACTGTCAACTCCATGTGTCAAAACAGCTTTGGATCACAACCTCTTCATGCAGATTGCCATCGTCATCGTTGCGGCCGGCCGCGGAGAGCGGGCAGGATCCGCGGAAGGGCCCAAGCAGTACCGGCATATCGGCGGCCGGGCAGTCATCGCGCATACGCTGGAGGCGTTTCTGAACTGGCCACAGAGCGGGCCGATCGTCACCGTCATCCATCCCGATGACGGGGCGCTGTTTACCGACGCGATTGCCGGCCTTGCGGGCGCGGAGCGGGTTGCCACGGCCTCCGGTGGCGCCACGCGCCAGCAGTCGGTGCTGGCGGGGCTGGAGGCGCTTTCCCGCAGCGGCGCGACACATGTGATGATCCACGACGGGGCGCGGCCCTTCGTCGATCATGCGATGCTCGACCGGATCGCCAAGCGGCTTGAAGCCGGCGACGATGCGGTGCTGCCGGCGCTCGCCGTCACCGATACGCTGAAGCGCGGTGCAGAGGGGTTCGTTGCGGAGACGGTGTCGCGCGACGGGCTGTTTGCAGCGCAGACGCCGCAGAGTTTTCGGATTTCAGGCCTGATGGACGCGCACCGACGCGCCGCGGCCGAGGGCCGCGACGGATTTACCGACGACTGCTCGATCGCCGAATGGGCCGGGATGCCGGTGCGGCTGGTCGAGGGATCGCCGGACAATGTGAAACTGACAGTGAGACGGGACATCACCATGGCTGACGAGCGACTTTCCGGCACCGCCCTCCCCGACGTGCGCACCGGCAACGGCTATGACGTGCACCAGCTGGAGCCCGGCGACGGGGTGACGCTCTGCGGCGTCTTCATTCCCCACGACCAGAGGCTCAAGGGCCATTCGGACGCGGATGTGGCGCTGCACGCGCTGACGGACGCGCTGCTCGCCACCTGCGGCGCCGGCGATATCGGCGACCACTTCCCGCCGTCCGATCCGCAGTGGAAGGGCGCGGCCTCGCGCATCTTCCTGGCGAAGGCCGCGGAGATCGTCCGCGCCCATGGGGGCACGATCATGAACGCCGACGTGTCGCTGATCGCCGAGGCCCCGAAGGTCGGGCCGCATCGCCTTGAGATGCGCGAAAAGATGGCGGAGATCCTGCAGATTGCGCTGGAGCGCTGCTCGGTGAAGGCCACCACGAACGAGACCATCGGCTTCGTCGGCCGCCGCGAGGGCATTGCCGCCATCGCCACGGCGACGGTCGTCTACCAGGGCCGCCCGTCGTGAGCCTGTTTCCGGCCGAGATCGAGGCGCAGGCCGCCAAAATCATCACCTTCTTCAAGGAACGGCAGCTGATGCTGTCGACGGCGGAATCCTGCACCGGCGGGCTGATCGCCGGCGTGCTGACGGAAATTGCCGGCTCCTCCGCCGTCGTCGACCGCGGCTTCGTCACCTATACCAATCAGGCGAAGGTGGACCTGCTTGGCGTCCTGCCGGCAACGCTCGACCAGTTCGGGGCGGTATCGCGGGAGACGGCGCTGCAGATGGTCCGCGGCGCCTTGTACCGCTCGAATGCGGATGTGGCCGTCGCCGTGACGGGCATTGCCGGGCCGGGTGGCGGATCGCCGGAGAAGCCGGTCGGGCTCGTGTACCTGGCGGCCGCGTCGCGAGCGGGACGGATGATCCATCGCGAGATGCGCTATGGCGCGATCGGACGCAGCGCGGTACGGCTAGCGACCGTCGGCACCGCGCTCGAGATGCTGATGGAGGCGGCTCAGGCGTCGGCGTAGATCTTGTCGGCGCGCTTCTCGAAGGCTTCCGCGAAGGTGCGGAAGGCGCGATCGAACATCGAGCCCATCAGGGCGCCGAGGATCCGGCTCTTGAATTCGTAGTCGATGAAGAAATCGACCACCGAGCCATCCGGCGCCGGCTGGAAGCGCCAGCGGTTGTCGAGGTATTTGAACGGCCCCTCGATGTATTTGACGTCGATTGCCAGCTCCGCGGGATTGAGCAGCACCTGCGTGGTGAAGGTCTCCCGAATAGCCTTGTAGCCGACGGTCATGTCGGCAATCAGCAAGACCTTGCCGTCCCGCTCCGTGCGCGAGCGGATGGTCAGCGCCTCGCAGAGCGGCAGATATTGCGGATATTTCTCAATGTCGGCCACCAGATCATACATCTGCTGGGGCGAATGCTTGACGGGGCGGTGAGTCTCAAACTTTGGCATAGGCGAGAGCTAATGGTCCTGTCCGATGATGGCAAGTAGCCGGTTTGTCTCAGCCCGCGATTTCAGCTGCAGAACGGGGACACCGGGTCCGTATGCGGCGAGGTTCTCCTCGATCTCGGGGCTCTCGGTCCTCTCGAAGTTCCAGATGTAGGCCAGAAACTGCCGGTCGATCTTCTCCGGGCAGCCTTCTGCCATTTCCGGCCGCGACCGGCCATAATAGCGCAGCCACCGGGAGAGGACACCGAAGAGGGAGACCAGGCGCGGCGGGCGCATCCAGATGACCAGCTGGCTGCGCGGCAGGCGAAGCGGCAGCGTTCCCGGGCTGGTGCCGTCCATGATCCAGCGGGGTTGCGCGACGTAGCCCTGCAGCCGCTCGACGATCTCCGGGCGCGGGCGCAGCTTCCAGCCGGGAAGCCAGAAGACATCGCGGTCCATGGAAATGTAGGCGAGGTTCAGGTCGGACGCGAGCCGTCGTGAAAGCCGGCTCTTGCCGCTGCCCGAACAGCCGATGACCAGCACGCGATCGGTCTGACGAAGGCGGCTTGCCGCATCCTCCAGCGCGATCAACGTCGTCATGTCTATCCCTCGAATGAAGCCCGCGAGCCACCCGTGCGGTCGGGGCCCGAGGACTGAGTGGGGCCTACTCCGCCGCCATCAGGACCTTGCGTTCGCGCGCGGCCCTCAGCCGAGCGAAGTCGTCGCCGGCGTGGTGGGAGGAGCGGGTCAGCGGGCTCGAGGAGACCATCAGGAAGCCCTTGGTATAGGCAACCGTCTCGTAGGACTTGAATTCCTCAGGCGTGACGAAGCTCAGGACGGCGTGGTGCTTGCGGGTCGGCTGCAGGTACTGGCCGATGGTCAGGAAGTCGACGTCGGCGGTGCGCAGGTCGTCCATCAGCTGCAGGACCTCGTTGCGCTCCTCGCCGAGGCCGACCATGATGCCGGACTTGGTGAACATCGTCGGGTCGAGTTCCTTGACCCGCTGCAGCAGGCGGACCGAGTGGAAATAGCGGGCGCCGGGGCGGACCGTCAGATAGTTTCCCGGCACGGTTTCCATGTTGTGGTTGAAGACGTCCGGCTTGGCGGCGACGACGCGCTCCAGCGCGCCCGGCTTCTTCAGGAAGTCGGGGGTAAGAATCTCGATCGTCGTCAGCGGCGATGCGGCGCGGATCGCCCAGATGACCTTCTCGAAGTGTTCGGCACCGCCGTCGGCCAGGTCGTCACGGTCGACCGAGGTGATCACGACGTGGGAAAGCCCCATCTGCTTGACCGCCTTGGCGACATTTTCCGGTTCATCCATGTCGAGCGCATTGGGGCGGCCGGTGGCGACATTGCAGAAGGCGCAGGCGCGGGTGCAGATCTCGCCCATGATCATGAAGGTGGCGTGCTTCTTGTCCCAGCACTCGCCGATGTTGGGGCAGCTAGCCTCTTCGCAGACGGTGACGAGCTTGTGCGAGCGCACGAGGTCACGGGTCTCCATGTATCCCTTGGAGACGGGCGCCCTCACCCGGATCCATTCCGGCTTGCGCAGGACTTCGGTGTCGGGGCGGTTTGCCTTTTCCGGGTGGCGGACGCGCTTTGCATCGTCCACTGCGGTTCTGTCGAGAATGGTGACCATCAATTACCTGCCTTCGCCGCCCAAGCGGCTACCGTCAACGCCGGGCGAGTTTTGCGAGGAATAACAGAACGCAGGAGCCGATGAAACCTGTGATCAGGAAACCCAGCCACCCGTCCGTCACATGGATGTCGGCGCTCTCGAAGACGGCATTGGCGACAATGGCGCCGACGATGCCGATGAAGATGTTCATGAACAGCCCGTAGCGCATGTCCACGACCTTGCCGGCCAGCCATCCCGCCAGACCGCCGATCACGATCGCTCCGAACCAACCTACGCCTTCCATCCGTCACCCCTTTTCGTCGAAATCTACATGTGGGCGATGCCGGGCCCTGGAACAAGCCCGGCATCTGGTACCAGCTCAGGCGTTCAACGCCTTCCCATAGGCATCCAGCACGCTTTCCTTCATCGTCTCCGAAATGGTCGGATGCGGGAAGATGGTGTGCATCAGGTCTTCCTCGGTCGTCTCCAGGTTCATGGCGACGACGAAGCCCTGGATCAGTTCGGTCACTTCCGCGCCGACCATGTGGGCGCCCAGCAGTTCGCCGGTCTTCTTGTCGAAGATGGTCTTGACCAGACCCTGGTCCTCGCCGAGTGCGATCGCCTTGCCGTTGGCGACGAAGGGGAAGCGGCCGACGCGGACCTCCCTGCCCTCGGCCTTCGCCTTGGCTTCGGTGATGCCGACGGAAGCCACCTGCGGGTGGCAGTAGGTGCAGCCGGGGATCTTCAGCTTGTCCATGGGATGGACGTTCGGCAGCCCGGCGATCTTCTCGATGCAGATGACCGCCTCGTGCTCGGCCTTGTGGGCGAGCAGCGGCGGACCGGCGACATCGCCGATGGCATAGATGCCGGGGACATTGGTCTTGCCGTAGCCGTCGATGACGACGAAGCCGCGATCGGTCTTCACGCCGACGGCTTCCAGGCCGATGTTCTCGATGTTGGCCTGCACGCCGACGGCGGAGATCATCCGGTCGGCGGTGATTTCCTGCGTCTTGCCGTCCTTCAGCTCAATGGTGGCGGTGACGGAGTTGGCACCCTTGACGACCTTGGCGACCTTGGCTTCGAGCAGGATCTTCATGCCCTGGCGTTCGAACTGCTTCCTGGCGATCGCCGAGATTTCCTCGTCCTCGACCGGCATGACCTGCTTCATGATCTCGACGACGGTGACCTCGACGCCCATGGTGCGGTAGAAGCTCGCAAACTCGATGCCGATGGCGCCCGAGCCCATGACGAGCAGGGATTTCGGCATCTCTTCGGGCTTCATCGCCTCGAAATAGGTCCAGATCAGCTTGCCGTCCGGCTCGATGCCCGGCAATGCGCGCGGACGGGCACCCGTGGCAACGATGATGTGCTTGGCGGTATAGGTGCCCTCGCCCAGCGTGTTCTTCGGCACGGGACCCTGGGGCTCGACGATCGGCTTGGAGATCTTGCCGACGACGATCTCGCCGGGCTTGGTGATCTTGGCCTCACCCCAGATGATGTCGACCTTGTTCTTCTTGAACAGGAAGCCGACGCCGCTGTTCATGCGGTTGGCGATGCCGCGGGAACGGGCAACGATCGCCTTGACGTCGGGCTTGATGGTGCCTTCGAGCGTCAGGCCGTAATCCTTAGCGTGGCTGGCGGTGTGCATCACGTCGGCGGTGCGCAGGAGCGCCTTCGTCGGGATGCAGCCCCAGTTGGAGCAGATGCCGGCGAGATGCTCGCGCTCGACGACGGCAACCTTCTTGCGGTGGGGGGCGGCTGGGTCGGCGGCGACATCGCCGCCGGGGCCGGAGCCGATGATGATGACGTCATAAGCGTTGGACACAGGCCTTCATCTCCTCTTCTGACGAGGCAGGCCCGGCCGGCGGCCGGGCCCTCACCCCGCGGGATGAAGCACGATGGCCTCAGGCCCGTGTCAGCATCCCGTAAATTTCGTCCTTCAGAACCATCCGCCGCTTGCGCATATCTTCCATATACGGATCGGCGACCGGCTCCACTTCAGTCTCTGCCCGATGGATGGCGCGGTTGACGTCGCGGTAGTCCTCGAGCAGCTGGGCGAAATGCGCGTCGCTGACTTTCAGCGCGTGCATCTTGTCCCCGTATTCCGGAAACTCATCGTGAATTTCGTGGGGTGTGTTCGACATGGTCGGTCTCCTCTTGTCTGTTCGACGACTGAGGACCAGCCATAAAGAACGCGCCCGCCTATTCTTTGATCGTGGTCAACTCCGTAGCGGAAACAGCTTTAAATTCCGAGCATCATGCGAACGATGGGCTCCAGTCCCTTGCCAAGCGCGCGAGTGTTCTCGGCATCCAGATGCACCCCGTCGAGCGGCGTGGTCCGGGCAACCGAAGCCGCATCGTAGAAACCGCATCCCATCTCGTCGGCAAGATCGCGGTAGAGCGAGGCCAGCATCCGCGACTGCTCGACACCCCCGGCAAAGATGGCGGAAAACACCGGATTGGCGGTTTCGCAGAGCGGTGGCGGCGAGACGATCAGGATGTCCGG
>JBKBXP010000029.1:0-14049 GCA_046314035.1 Pseudorhizobium sp.
GGACGGCAACATCTGGAACGCGCGGTGGGGCGAAGGCCAAGTCGACTGCTACAGCGCCCGCGGAGATCATCTTTCCGCCACCCCCCTGGCCGCAAAGAGGATCACCTGCCCCGTCTTCTACGGCAAGACCCTGGGCGCTCTGGCCGTTACTTCCGCATGGGAAGGTCTCAGCGAGGCGGAACGGCGGGACGACCCGTTTGCTGGACAGCTCTTCACCCTGAGGGTCGAGGCCCAAGGAATTCAGGAGCCTTCATTCCGGATCTAACTAGGCCTTGGAGAGCAGCAGGCGTCTCTTCTGCATCTCGACCGACCTTGGAACCCAAGGCGGCCGTGGGATACGCTGCGCCCGCAAGGAACCAACCCCCGACTTGGCTCATTGTAACGGCTGAGAGGCAGCGATCTGCACGAACGCTGCCTCGGCCAAGAGAGAAGGTAGGTTCACAATGCACAAGACACTGAGCATAATGGCGGCGGCGGCCGCCTTGATGGCCACTACCGCAATCGCTCCGGCAATGGGCCAGACCGCCAATCCCGCAACCCCGGCGGCCCCCTCCGCGCCAGCGGATCCGGCCATGACGCCGTCGGATGGAACGTCCGCCGCTCCTGCGGCATCGGGCACAACATCCACCGGCATGGCAACAGGCTCCGGCTCCTATCTCACGGAACAGTCGGAGACGCAGATCAGCGCCAACGATTACATCGGCAAGTCCGTCTACAACTCCGAAGGTGACAGCATCGGCGACGTCAACGACCTGATCCTGGAAGAACAGGGCGGGATCGCCGCGGCCGTGATCGGGGTTGGCGGCTTCCTTGGCATCGGAGAAAAGGATGTCGCGGTGCCGATGGACAAGCTGACGATGACGCGGGATGTCGAGAACAACAACGAGGTTCGCATCTCGACGATCGAGACACTGGAGTCGCTTCAGGCGGCGCCTGAATTCTTGACCCTTGCAGACCGTCAGGCGGCAGCCGATGCCGCCGCCACCGACGCCAGCACGACGTCGGCGACCGGCACTGCCCCTATGCCAGACAGCAACGCAACTACCCCGTCGACGGCTCAACCCAACAACTGAGCCTGGAACGGGGGACACGTTGAGGCATATCGACGAGGCGGCACCGCGGTGTCGCCTTCTCGCTTTCAGGGCATCAATTCAAAAGGGTCAGCTGCGCCCCGACAGCAGTTCGACGTAATGCTGCTGGAGATAGCGTTGCGTCGCGGCCGCATCGACCGGCTTGCCGTAGTAGAAGCCCTGTCCCATCTCGCACCCGAGCGCCTTGAGCTTTTCAGCGTCGGCGTGGCTCTCGATCCCTTCGGCGACCACCTGCAGGTCAAGGCCTTCGCACATCGCGAGGATAGCCTTGACGATGTGCTCGGACGCGCGATCCGTCGTGATCTGAGACACGAAGGCCCGATCGATCTTCACCTTGTCGAAGGTGAAGTCACGCAGACGGCCGAGGCTCGACTGGCCCGTGCCGAAATCATCGAGCGATATCCTGACACCCTGCGCCTGGAGGTCGACGATGATCCTCTGCGCGGTGTCCGCTGAGGTCATGACCGCCGTCTCGGTGATCTCGAGTTCCAGGCGCTGGGGATCCAGGCCAACCCGCGCAAGGGTCGACAGGATGCTCTGGCTTGTCCCGGGGTCCATCAACTGGGCCGAGGAGAGGTTGAACGACAGGAACAGATCGCGCGGCCAGGACAAGGCTGCCTCCGCCGATTTGCGCAACAGCGTTTCCGACAGCGCGTCGATGAAGCCGCGCTCTTCGGCAAGCGGCACGAAGACCGAGGGCGAGACGAAGCCGAGATCGGCATCGATCCACCGTGCGAGCGCTTCAAAGCCGAGAACGGCGCCGTCGCGCAGGCGGACGATCGGCTGGAAATGGGCATCGACGGCATCTGCGATGACCGCGGTCCGCAGTGCCTGCTCGAGCTGGGTCGCCCGCTTCATCTCCTGCGCGATTTCCCGGGAGTAGACGGTGATCTGCCCCCGCCCCCGTCGCTTCGACCGGTAGAGAGCCGTCTCCGCACTCTTCAGCAGTTCCTCGAACTCCTCGCCTGCGAAGGGGTAGATCGCAAAACCGAAGGAGGCCGAGAGGCGCACGTTGCGATCACCGAGATCATAGGGCGCAGACAGCACGTCCTTCATCATCTGGCCGATACGCTCAGCGCCCAGGCGCTCGAAGACCAATGGCAGAACGAATGCAAATTCGTCGCCGTCATGGCGCGTCACAGTCGCACCGTCGGGCATGCAGGCCTTCAGACGATGGGCGACCTGACAGAGGATCTCGTCGCCCGCTTCAGCGCCGAAGAGGTCGTTGATCGGCTTGAAACCGTCGAGATTGGCGATGCAGATGGTGAAGGGTGCGGGATCCTGGGCGCGCTCGGCGGAGAGCAGCCGCACCTTGTCGCGCAGGCGATAGCGATTGCCAAGGCCGGTGAGAGGGTCGCTGTATGCCATTGCCTGCAGTTCATTCTGGCTGACCTGCGGCAACAGATTGCCCGCCGACGTCATGGGAAATCCGATACTAAGTACAATTCTGTACTAGGATGGTGCCGAAAGATTAACAAATCGCTCTGCCAGGCACGCAAATTCCCGTGCGTTCAGGCCGTCAGAGCGACATGATCCTGCATGTGGATGGCAAATACCGCCTCCAGCATCTCCGGGCTTATCGGCTTCAGGATGACGTTGTTCATCCCGGATGCAAAACAGTCGTCCCGGTCCCGGTCGAAGGGGTGCGGCAGCACACCGATGATCGGCGTCGGCGGCAGGCCTGGTTTGTCCGCTTCAAGGTCGCGGATGCGCCGCGCCGCCTCGAAACCGTTGATGCCGGGAAGCGTGATGTCCATCAGCACCAGACGGGGCGAGAGGTCACGCCATAGCGCGACTGCCTGCTCGCCATCCCTGGCGATCGCAAAACGATAGCCGAAGCCTTCCAATATCCTGGAGAAGACGATCTGGTTGACGGCATTGTCCTCGGCCACCAGCACGTCGATGACGCATCTGGTCTTCTCCGTCCCACCATGGATCCGGCTTTTGTCGGACCGGCTGAAGATGTCGGCGACATGCGCTCGCGGCGCATCCATCAGCTGCTCGTGATCTGCGACGATGACGGGGACCTGGAACCGGGCGGCGACCGCCGCGCAGGACCCGGACAAGGCCGAGTCGAGCAGGACGACGTGAACATCCACGGCGGCTTTTCGGGCAGCCTCGAGGAACAGGTAGAGTTCGCGCGCATCAACCACCGTGGCGGTTTCCGCACCAAGCCCTTCAAGCGCTTCCGTGGCAGCATGGGCAAGGGCCTGAACCGCGGTGGCGACAAGCACCTTACGGCCGGAGATGTTCTGTATGGCAAGGTCGTATGTCACGACGGCCTGGCGATCCCGGTCTCCCAGGAGTGATGTCCGGCTCGCTTCGCCCTCCAGAACCGCTGCGTCCTCGATCGTCGTGACGACGTGATAACGCCCCTGGCGTCCGATGCGGAACTTACGGATGACCACATCGACCGCCCTGCCGTCAACAGTGGTCAATCGCTCCGGTACGGCGACGGCTATGCCGGTCTTGATAATCTGGTGGGTCAGTGCCTCCAGGCGCTGTGCGACGTCGAGGGGGAGAACATCGCTCGGAGTCCGCCCCAGGATACGATCGGCTGGCATGGAGAGAAAGCGGCTGAATGCCTGGTTGACACCGGTATAGACCATATCCTGCGTGTTGACGCAGACGGCAAACGGCACCTGGTCAAGAACCTCCTCGATGACCTGCATCCGCTCGACATCCGCGTGCAGCTGATGCTCGCGCTTCTTCTGTTCCGAGACGTCCTGGACGACGCAGACCCCGTAACCGTTTGCCAGCCGTCGCTTTTGGTAGCGAACCCAGCGGTCGCCGCGCTTCTCGGTGAATTCCGACCGTTCTTTCCACAGGGATGCGATCTTGTTGGCAACCCAGTCGTCGCGGCTCATCGGCTGGCTCTGGCGCCCGTCGCCCGGGAATTCGCGACCGCCCGCATCGTAGAGTGCGGCAAGCAGGTCGCGCAGACGGGTGCCGGTGGCGAGAAACTCCATCGGTATCGGAACGAGGGTCGGATCCGGAGCGCAAGCATAGACCAGCTCGTCGTTGCGGTCGTACAGCAGGACGGTTGCCGAGACCGCCTCCGCCACCGTTTCCAGCAGCATGCCGGGGACATTTGCGTCCGCCCATGCCGCTCCAATCATGTCTTGCTCTTCCCGTATCACAGACGAAATCTCGATATCGAACAGCTGCTGCCTGCTATCACACTAGCGGAAGCGTTCTTATAAGCGGTGGGTTGGGCATGCTGGTACCGGCTCGGTTGCCTCCTTCTTCGTGGTCACAATTCCAGCTCATGTGACCAAAAGCATCCGGGGGAGCGAGAACTCCCCGATTGGGAAAATCCTATGGAGATAGTCTTAAGGGCGGCTTAATCTCGGCGGCAAGGTCTTCCCATTCCCGGGCGAATGCGGGAAGATGGAGGGATGCCCGTCATGCTCCTTCCAGAGACCCTCATCAACCAGATCGCCGCCGGCGAAGTGATCGAACGTCCCGCCAGTGCCGCCAAGGAACTGGTGGAAAACGCCATCGACGCCGGGGCGACGCGGATCGAGATCGCGACAGCCGGCGGCGGCAAAAGCCTGCTGCGGATCACCGACAATGGCTCCGGAATGGATGCCACGGATCTCGCTCTCGCGGTCAAGCGCCACTGCACCTCGAAGATCGCCGACAGCCTCGACGACATCCGCACCTTGGGGTTCCGGGGCGAGGCGCTGCCGTCGATCGGATCGGTGGCGAAAGTCACCATTACCAGCCGGCGCAGCGGCGATGCGCAAGGGTCGCAGGTCTCGGTGATCGGCGGGACGACCTCGCCCGTGCGTCCGGCCGCCGCCAACCAGGGCACCGTGGTGGAGGTACGCGACATCTTCTTCGCGACGCCGGCGCGCCTCAAGTTCTTGAAGTCGGAGCGGGCCGAAGCCGGAGCTATCACCGAGATGGTGAAGCGCATGGCGATCGCCTTCCCTGGCATCCGCTTCGTCCTCTCCGGGTCCGACCGCACCACGCTGGAACTGCCATCGACGGGCGACGACGGGCTGGCGCGGATCGCGCAGATCCTCGGGCGCGAGTTCAAGGACAATTCGATCGAGATCGACGCCAGGCGCGACGATGTGTCGCTGACGGGCTACGTCGGGGTACCCACCTTCAACCGCGGGAACTCCGCCCATCAATATGCCTTCGTCAACGGACGTCCCGTCCAGGACAAGCTGATCCTGTCGGCCATCCGCGGCGCCTATGCCGAAACGATCCCCTCCGGCCGCTACCCGGTTGCCGTGCTGTCGATCGAGCTCGATCCCTCCTTCGTGGACGTCAACGTGCATCCGGCCAAGGCCGATGTCCGCTTCCGTGATCCGGGACTGGTGCGTGGCCTGATCGTCGGCGCCATCCGCGAGGCGCTTGCCCGCGAGGGCAGCCGTGCGGCCACCACGGGCGGCAGCGGTCTCGCCAGCGCCTTCCGGGCCGGGTATCCGGCTGCAGCGGCGGCTCAGCCGTGGTCTGCCGCGATATCGCCGTCGCGGCCGCTGTGGCAGTCTCCTGGACTGTCGGAGGCGCCGCAGGCGCATTTCGAAACGATGACGATGCCATCGGCCCGGACGGAACCTGCAGCCGAGGCCATCCGTATTTCGCCAGACCCGGATGGCGGAGCACATCACCGGCTTGGGGCCGCAAGGGCGCAGCTGCACGAGAACTACATCGTCGCGCAGACCGAAGACGGGCTCGTCATCGTCGACCAGCATGCGGCGCACGAGCGGCTGGTGTTCGAGGCGATGCGTAAGGCGCTCGATGGTGGACGCCTGCCCTCGCAGTCGCTGCTCATTCCCGACATCATCGACCTGCCGGAAGAGGACTGCGACCGGCTGATGGCACATGCCACCGAGCTCGACCGATTTGGGCTGGCCATCGAGCGCTTCGGGCCGGGCGCGATCGCCGTGCGCGAAACACCGGCCATGCTGGGCGAGATCGATGCGATCGGGCTGGTTCGCGATCTGGCCGACGAGATTGCCGAATGGAGCACTGCGGGCGGCTTGCGTGCAAAACTCGAATATGTCGCCGCCACCATGGCATGCCACGGATCGGTGCGATCCGGCCGCCGCCTGCGGCCCGAAGAGATGAACGCGCTGCTTCGGGAGATGGAGACGACGCCCGGTTCCGGTCAGTGCAATCACGGACGACCGACCTATATCGAATTGAAGCTGACCGACATCGAGCGGCTGTTTGGCCGGAGCTGAGGCACGAGGCATGCCAGCGTGACGCTGGCGCTGTTGCGGCCGCCATTGTAAAGCGAAGCACATTATTTTTCGCAGGAGACGACAGATGAACCGGTTCGAGGGAAGCGGCAGCCGTGAAGCCAAGATCCGTTATCTCGACGGCGACTACCAGCTGCAGACGTCGGGTTCACACGTGATCTGTGCCGTGACCGGGGTGCAGATCCCGCTCGACGAACTGCGCTACTGGAGCGTGGCGCGGCAGGAGCCCTATGTCGATGCCGCCGCCTCGCTGGAAGCCGACAAGCGCGCGGGCGTCCTGCCCAATCAGAGCCGCGCCTGAACTTGCAGCGTCAGCGCTGTTCGACACCTTCCCGGAGCCGTCTCCGGCGATAGGCAGCGACGGCCTGATCGATGATGTTGGCGGGGGCATGGGGATCGTCAAAGGCCATGTCGACCTCCACCACCCGCAGCTTCTCCAGCAGCGTTCCGGCAGCACCATGCCCGCCCAGCAGCCGCACCGCATCCTTTGCCGTGGTGACGGGAAGCAGGCTCTGACGTTCGGCATCCGCAACAAGATCTACCAGTTCATCGTCGCTGAAGAAGTGATGGTCGGGGAATGACCGCTTGACGACGATCCTCGCGCCGAGCGCCTCCAGCGTCCGATAAAACTTGTTCGGATCGGCGATGCCGGCAAAGGCAAGCACGGCTTTTTCCGACAGCTCGGGGTCGGGACGCGGGAGAAGCGATGCCACGTGAACGGGCTTTCCCGCCCGGGATGCCTGGCGCACGAGAAGATCGGCTGCATCGCCGTCGCCCACTTTGACGATGGCCGAGAGCTGGCGCATCTGCTCGTCGATAGGTGCGCGCACCGGGCCGCCGGGCACGAGATGGCCGTTGCCGATGCCGCGGACGCTGTCGATGACGATCAGCGCGACATCGAGCTCGATGCGAGCGCTCTGGAAGCCGTCGTCCATGATGATCAGGTCGACGCCCTCGCTGATCAGCTTCTGGGCGCCTTCGACCCGGCGCCGGGAGATGACCGTCATGGCCTCGCGTGCCAGCAGCAGCGCCTCGTCACCGACGGCGCCTGCGCGGTGATGCTGTGGATCGACCACGGTCGTGACATCCAGCGAGCCGCCGTAGCCGCGGCTGAGAAAGCCCGGCCTGAAGCCGCGTTCCCTGGCGACGCGCGCCAGCGTGATCACCGTCGGCGTCTTCCCCGCCCCGCCGACGGTGAAATTACCGACACAGATGACCGGTGCGGGCACACTCACCCGCTTTCCCCTGGCCAGACGGCGGCCGGAAACCTTGCCATAGAGATAGGAGACCGGCGCAAGACTCCAGGCGCGCCAGTCGGCTTTCGTCCACCAGAACGGAGGCGCTTCCGACACCATTGATAGGGGTCCCCACTTATTGCCAAACAGCAGGGGACAAAATGGGAAATTTCCGGAAAAGGCAAGGGCCGGGAAAGGCTTGTGGGCTTAGCCCTGTGTCTGCGGGCAGCCGATCAGCGTCTCGAGCGCGGCGATGCTGTCCAGGCAGAGGTCCGCGTGCGGCGCCAGGGTTTCCCGGCTGCCTGTGCCGGTCAGGACGCCGATTTTCAGGCCGGCACCGGCGCTTGCCGCCATCGCCATGTCATGGTTGTTGTCGCCGACCACCGCGACCCGGCCTGGCGGAAGACCGGTTGCGGCGCAGAAACCGAGCACCATTCCAGGTGCCGGCTTCGATCCGAAGCCGCTGTCGTAGCCCGCCACGAAATCCACGAACTCGGTGATCTCGAAACGTGCCGCCGTCCGGCGGATCGACAGTTCGTTGTCGCTGGAGGCAATGCCGAGCTTCAGCCCCCTGCCCTTCAGCGTCGAAAAGAGTGCGCGCAGATCCGTGACCGGCACCGCATAGTCGGTCGCCCGCACGAACAGAGCGTCGAGCAGCTTCGTTAGGTCATCGACCGCGAGCGGAGACCCCGCCACCACGAAGCCTGCGGCAATCTCGGCGGCGTTGCCGGCGGCGAGCAGGCTGTCGGCACGGGTGTGGCCGGAGACGGGGTCCATGCCGGCGGCCGCCAGGAGAGGAAGTTCAAGATCTTCGTTGCCGGCTGCGGCAATGCGGGCTGCCTCGCGGTTTACCGGTCCCCAGCTTTCGTCGTAGCGGATCAGGGTGCCATCCTTGTCGAAGAGGATGGCGCCGATAGGATCGAAAGCGGCGCGGTTCATTGCGCCGCCGCTGCCCGTGGCTGCAGGCGCGCGCTGACGGTGAGCGGATTGATGTAGGGCTCCAGGGCCTTCACCGTTGCCGAGAGCGCGCCACGCATCTCCACCACCGTGTCTTGTCCCGCATCGATCATCTTCCGGCGCGCCACGTCGTTACCCAGCAGGTAGTGCACGGCCTTGGCCAGCATCTCGGCATCGCGCACCAGGCGGGCACCGCCCCTGCGGACGAGATTGGCATAGGCGTCGCGGAAATTGTCGACGCGGCTGCCGGACAGGATGGCGCAGCCGACCATCGCCGGCTCCAAGGGGTTCTGTCCACCCTCGCCGGTCAGCGAGCGGCCAACGAAGGCGATTTCGGTCAAGCGCAGATAGAGCCCCATTTCGCCCATGCTGTCGCCCAGGAAGATGTCCGTTTCCGGTGTCAGCGGATCATTGCGCGACCGCCGCGCCACGACAAGACCCTGCGCCTTGAGCATTTCCTCGATCTCGTCGGCCCGCTCCGGATGGCGGGGCACGATGATCGTCAGCTGGCCGTCGCGGGCCTTAAGAGCCTTGTGGATCTTGGCGGCAGCCTTCTCTTCACCCTCAAAGGTGGAGATGGCCGCCCAGGTCTTGCGACCGCCGATCTCCTGCCGGTAGCGCTCGACGACCTCCGCCTCGAAAGGCGGCGGATCGGTATCGCCCTTCAGATTGCCGGAAACGAGGACCGGCCATGCGCCGAGATCCCGGAAGCGTTCCGCGTCTAGGTCACTCTGTGCCACCACCAGCGACATGCGCCCGAAGAGGGCTTCCGCGACGCGGTCGTGGCGCCGCCAGCGATCGAACGAACGGTCCGAGATGCGGGCATTGACGCGGATCTGCGGGATCTTGCGTCGTGAGAGCTCCATGATCGTGGTCGGCCAGATTTCGGATTCGGCCGTGATGCAGGCATCCGGCCGCCAGTAGTGCAGGAAGCGCTTGACCGGGAACTTCAGGTCGATGGGGACATATTGGTGAATGACCTGATCGCCCAGACGCGTCCGCACGAGCTCGGCGGAGGTGACCGTGCCGGTGGTCAGCAGGACGTGGATCTCGCGCCGGCAAAATTCGCGCATCAGAGGGATCATCGCCAGGGTCTCGCCGACGCTGGCGGAATGCAGCCAGATCAGCGGCCCCCTG
This sequence comes from Pseudorhizobium sp., assembly GCA_046314035.1. GTDB lineage: Bacteria > Pseudomonadota > Alphaproteobacteria > Rhizobiales > Rhizobiaceae > Neorhizobium. The sequence continues at coordinate 9,640 of JBKBXP010000029.1, forward strand.
GGTCTTGCAGCGCTCGGATAGCCGAACCGCTCGTTGCGGCGGCGCCGATCTTCCTTCCCCTTGTAGGCACGATAGGCAAGGTAGGGCGAGGCGAGCGGGTACAGCACGATGCCCGCGACCCGGTAACCCGCCAGAGCCACACGCGCCAGGCCCTTGCTCATGCCGTATGCCTTCGATGGGTGGTGGCCGCCTGCAACAAGCTGTATGTCCTCCGCGCAATCATCCGAGAGCGGATCATTGCTTTCGAATTGCGTCAAAACCGGGTTTCACGAGGCACGGCAACGAGTTCTAAGACATCGTCTGCAGCCGTTTCTGTACCGCGATGATGCTATTCGCCTTTGGCGTCCGGGTCGAGCAGCTTGTGCAGGTGGACAATGAAGTAGCGCATGTGGGCGTTATCGACCGTCTGCTGCGCCTTACCGCGCCAGGCGGCAAGCGCGCTGGCGTGATCGGGATAGACCCCGACGATATCGAGGTCCGAGAGGTCCTTGAACTGCACTCCGGCCAGGCTCGACAGCTCGCCGCCGAACACCAGATGGAGGAGTTGTTTCTTTTCGCTTGTTTCCGTCATGTCTTCACCCTTCACCGGTCCCCCCGGTTTCCCTGCTTGCGACACGCACGCCAAAAGGTCAACCCGTCGGATCGTCCGGCATGAACATCCGCAACTTGTCCAAAGCGTGCTCGGCGCCGGCACGCAGCACGCCGTGCTTGACGCTCTCCCTGTTGTAGACGAGGCGACGCCCATCCGCGTCCACGAGCCGCCCCCCGGCGCGCTCCAGAATGACGTCGGCGGCCGCAAGATCCCAGTCGTGCGAATTGCGCTTGACGATCGTGCCATCGATGGTGCCGTCGGCGGTCATCGCCAGTCGATAGGCGAGTGAGGGAACGTGGCGGACGCGACGAACCGCGTTCTCGTGCCCTGGCTGAACCAGCTTCAGCACGTCTTCGGCAACCGCCAGCTTGAGTGGGTTGACGGTCGATGGACGTGAAACAGCGATGGGCTCACCGTTCTTCAGCGCAGGCGTGCCGAGGGCGGCGGTGAATTCCTCGTCGAGAGCCGGGGCCACCAGAACGCCTGCCACCGGCTGGCCGAGGTGGACCACGGCGACGGAAACGCACCAGGCTTTTTCGCCGGCGATGAACCCCCGCGTCCCATCGATCGGATCGACCACGAAGAGGGTTTCGCGGGAGAGCCTTGCCACATCGTCGTCGGTCTCTTCCGACAGCCAGCCATAGCCGGGGCGGGCGGCCGTCAGCATGCCCTGAAGCGTGTCGTTGGCGGCAAAATCGGCGGCACTGACGGGAGAGCGCCCCTCGTGTTTCCACCAGACCTCTGGCGACTGGCCGAAGTATCCCAGCGCTACCTGGCCTGCTTCGCGGGCAGCCTGGCTGATCAGCGCCAGATCCTCGCGCCAGCGGTCGGCATCGACGTCCACCCGCATCATTGACCCGCCAGCGTCATGCCTTCGATGGCAATCGTCGGCGAGGCGACGCCGAACGAGCGTTCGATATCATTGGCCGGCGTGAGCCGCATGAACATGTCCTTGAGGTTTGAGGCGATCGTCACCTCCGAGACCGCGTAGGCGAGCTCGCCGTTTTCGATCCAGAAGCCGGTTGCGCCGCGGCTGTATTCGCCGGTCACCATGTTGACGCCATGGCCGATGAGCTCGGTGACATAGAAGCCGTTGCCGATACCCCGGATCAGATCCGCCGGCGAGACATCGCCCGGCTCCAGCGCGAGATTGGTCGAACTGGGACCAACGGAAGTGCCGCCGCGGGCGCCGCGGCCGTTCGTCGCAAGCCCGAGTTCCCGGCCTGTCGAGGTGGAGAGGAACCAGTGCTTCAGCACGCCGTCCTCGATCATCACGAGCCGTTCGCCCGACACCCCTTCGCCATCGAAGGGACGCGAAGAAGAGCCGCGCACGATCATCGGGTCGTCGGTGATGCTGAGGCCGGACTTCAGCACCTGCTTGTCCATCTTGTCGCGCAGGAAACTCGTCTTGCGGGCAACCGCGGCACCGTTGATGGCGCCGGCGATATGACCCACCAAGCCGCGCGCAATGCGCGGGTCGAAGACGACGGTGATGTCCTTGCCGGTCGGCACCTGCCGCGGATTGACGCGCTTGACCACGCGCTCGCCGGCGCGCCGGCCGATGGCCTTCGGATCGTCCAGGTCGGCGAAGAAGAGGCGGCTGTCGTAGTCGTAATCGCGCTCCATCTTCGTGCCTGCTCCGGCGATGACGCTGACGGACCGGCCGAAGCGGGTCGCCATGTAGCTGCCGGAAAAGCCGTGCGAGGTGACGAGAACCAGTCCGCCCATGCCCGCCGATGCCCCGGCGCCGGAGGAATTGCTGACGCCCTCCACATCGAGCGCTGCCTGCTCCATCTCGAGTGCGGCGTCGCGCAGCGAGTCCGTCGCAACCTCGGTTGCGTCGTAGAGATCGAGGTCCGGATAGCTGCGGGCAAGGTTGTCTTCGTCGGCGAGACAGGCATAGGGATCTTCCGGCGAGACCCGGGCCATGGCAACGGCGCGTTCGGCGAGCGTCTTGATGTCGAAGCCGGGGTTGGCCGAGACGCTGGCAACGCGGTTGCCGACGAAGACCCTGAGCGAAAAGTCGTCGCTTTCCGACGCTTCCGTTCCCTCCACCTTGCCGAGACGGACGCTCACCGATTTCGAGCGGGAGCGGACGACCACGGCGTCGGCCTGGTCGGCGCCGGCGGACTTGGCAAGCTCGATTAGCTGGGCTGCACGTGTCAGAAGAGTTTCGGAATCGAATTCGGAGGTCATTGTGTACCTTTCGTTGTCGCTCCATTTATTGTGCGGCAAGTAAGGCATCAAGGCTCGTCTTCCAATTCTTCCGCAAACCCGCGCTGTGCAAGGTAGTTTTTCATGACGGAATCAGGATCTCTGTTCACGCAGATGCTGTTGCTGCTCGCGGGCGCGGTCATCGCGGCGCCGATTTTCCGCAAACTCGGGCTCGGCACCGTGCTCGGATATCTGGCGGCGGGCGTGGTGATCGGGCCGATCCTGCAGCAGATCACCGAGGCCGAGGAGGTCCTGCATGTGGCGGAATTCGGCATCGTCTTCCTGCTCTTCGTCATCGGGCTGGAGCTGAAACCGTCGCGCCTGTGGCAGATGCGCGGCGACGTCTTCGGGCTGGGGTCAGCGCAGGTGATCCTGTCGGGCGCGCTCCTGACCGGGTTCTCGATGCTGGCCGGCATCGCCGACTGGCGCGGCAGCGTCGTGATCGGCTTCGGCCTCGCACTGTCCTCCACGGCTTTTGCGCTGCAGATCCTCAGCGACGACGGCGACCTGAACAGCCGCTACGGGCAGCGCTCGTTCTCGATCCTGCTGTTCCAGGACCTGGCGATCGTGCCGCTGCTCGCGCTCGTCAGCATCCTGGCCTCGGGGGGCGGTGAAACGGAGACATCGGTGCTGACCGGGGTGGCGATCGCCATCGGCGCGGTCGCGGCAATGATTCTCGCCGGTCGCTATCTCCTGACGCCGCTTTTCCAGGTGATCGGCCGCACGGGTGCGCGCGAGGTGATGATTGCCACAGCCCTGCTGATCGTGCTCGGTTCGGCGGCCGCCATGCATGCCGTCGGTCTGTCGATGGCCATGGGCGCCTTCCTGGCCGGTGTGATGCTGGCGGAATCCTCCTACCGGCACGAGCTGGAGGCAGACATCGAGCCGTTCCGCGGACTGCTGCTTGCGCTCTTCTTCATGGCAGTCGGCCTGTCGCTCGAGGTTGCGGTGCTCTGGGAGCAGCTTGCCTTCATCCTCGTTGCCGTGCCGGTGGTGATGGTGACCAAGGGCGTGATCACCTATGCGCTCTGCCGCGCGCTCGGCTCGTCGCGCAACGATGCGCTGCGGATCGCCTTCCTGCTGCCACAGGGCGGCGAGTTCGGCTTCGTACTCTTCACCACAGCCGTTGCCGTCGGGCTCCTGTCGTCCGAGACGGCGTCGCTGTTGATTGCCATCGTTACCATTTCGATGGCGTTGACGCCGCTCGGTGCCGCGCTGTCGCGCCGGATGATGACGGTGGAGCACGAGGAGCTGGAAGAGGACTACGAAGGTGCCGGTGCCGACGTGCTGATGATCGGCTTCTCGCGCTTCGGGCAGATCTCGGCGCAGATCCTGCTGGCTGGGGGGCGCGATGTGACGGTGATCGACGATTCCGCCGATCGCATCCGCCAGGCGGCAGCCTTCGGCTTCCGCATCTACTACGGCGACGGCACGCGCAAGGATGTGCTTCTGGCCTCGGGGATCGAGAAGGCGAAGATCGTTGCGGTGCTGACCCAGAAGCGGGAGGTCACCGACAAGATCGTCGACCTCATCCGCTCCGAGTTTCCCGATGTGAGCCTCTACGTCCGCTCCTATGACCGCATCCACACGATCTCTCTGCGGGC
>JBKBXP010000029.1:14059-19912 GCA_046314035.1 Pseudorhizobium sp.
CGCGGCGTGGACTACGAACTGCGCGAAACGCTGGAGTCGGGCCTGCTGTTCGGGCGCAAGACCCTGGAGGGGCTCGGCATGAGCACGGCGGAAGCAATGGCGATCGAGGACGACATCCGCAAGCGGGACGAGGAAAGGCTGCTGATCCAGGCGGCCGACGGGCTGATGGCGGGCCGCCATATGCTGCACAACCGGCCGGTGAAGCCGGAACCGCTGATCAAGCCCAAGCACGCGCCAGCGGCAGACCAGGACATCCCGACAGCCGAAGAGGCGCCGAGCTAGCCTTCAGCCGCCAAGTAGATGGCATCGACGGCCCGCTTCAGGTCATCTTTCACGCTGGCCGAGTGCTCCAGGATTTCCTCCGCCTTGCGGAAATCCAGCACCCGGTACCGGTTGACCGGCGGCCGCAGGAAGATATGCGGCGGCTCAAGCCGGAGCTTCATGGCAATCGCCGACTGCATCATCAGCTGGCTGGCGCCGAACATGCTGTCGATGCGGGTCGGCGCCTGCGACCCGTCACCTTCCGGCGCACCGATGACGTCGACGCCGATGACGACGTCGGCCAGACCCATCAGGTGGTCATAGGGGATCGGGTTGAAGACGCCGCCGTCGATCATGATGCGGCCGTTGATGCGCACCGGCATGAAGATGCCCGGCAAGGCCGCCGAGGCGGCAATCGCGTTGGCAAGATCACCGGATTCCAGCACCACCTCGGACTGGCCGTAGTAGTCGGTCGCCAGGACCTTCAGGGGGATCTTGAGACTTTCGAAATCGCTCGGGATGGCGGGCGGCAGCAGCGCCTTCAGGACCAGTTCCAGATTGAACTGGCCGAGACGAAAGCCTCCCAACGTGTCGCGCATCGAGGCGGGACCGAGGCTCCAGAGCTTGTTGGTGAGCGTGCCGCGTGGGCCCACGGTTTCCACGGTGTAATCATGGATTTCCCGACCTGTCATGCCGGCTGCCATGGCCGCACCCATGATGGCGCCGATTGAGGAGCCGGCGATCGCCACCGGACGGATGCCGAGTTCATCCAGCGCCTCGATGACACAGATATGCGAAATTCCCCGGGCGCCACCGCCGCCGAAGGCGACGGCAAAGGTCAGGTCGCGCTTGCCGTGGATCAGGTCGGCATCGGGAAGGGCAAGCCTGGTGTTCATCCGCGTGTCCTGCTCAATCCGGCTGATAGCGAAGGAAATGCATGCGCGTATCGCCAAAGACGCGCTGCTCGAGAAGCTTGAAGACCGGCTCGGGCTTCGGCATCACGTCGGCACGTTCCTCCAAGATGACCAGCGCGCCCGGCTCCAGCCAACGCCCGGAATGGGCCGCCAGCAAGGCCGCCTCTCCGAGGCCGACCCCATAGGGCGGATCGGCAAAAAGCAGCTGAAACGGCTCGATCGTTCCGACGGGACCGAGCTTGGTCGCATCCCGCCTCAGAATGCGGGCACGGCCATGCAGTGCCAGCGCATCGATATTTTCCCAGAGCAGCCCCCTGCCCTCGACGCTGTTCTCCACGAAGAGGGCGGACCTGCAGCCGCGCGACAAAGCCTCGATGCCGACGGCACCTGTGCCGGCAAAGAGATCGATCACCCGCGTCTGGCTCAAGGCCTCGGGATAGACATGGCCGATGATGTTGAACAGGCTTTCACGGGTCCGGTCGATGGTCGGCCGGATGTCGTTCGATTTCGGGGCGGCCAGAGTGCGGCCGCGGAATTCACCTCCAACGATGCGCATGTCGGCTTATCCCCGAGGTGTGCGGGGCTTGCCGCCCGGCGGACGGCCTCCGGGGGGACGGCCGCCCGGCTTGCCACCACCGCCGCCTGGATTGCCGCGGTTGCCAGTGGGTTTTCCACCGGCAGGCTTGCCGCCAAACGGCTTGCCACCGCCCGGCTTGCCGCCGAAGGGCTTGCCACGCGGCTTGTCGCCAAAGGGACGGTCGCCGGCTGGTCGTTCGCCGCGCGGCCTGTCGCTTCTCGGCGCATCGCTGCGCGGCCTGTCGCTTCTTGGTCGATCACTTCTTGGCCGATCGCTTCTCGGCCGATCACTCGGGGCGCCCTCGCTGCGAGGCCTGTCGCTGCGTGGCCTGTCGCTGCGAGGTCCATCGCTTCTAGGCGCATCGCTGCGGGGCCGCGGGCTGCGGGGGCGATCGCCGTCGGGACGAGCAGCGCCACGGTCGCCGCGGGGCTTGTCGGAGAAGGGGCGCTCGGCGCGGGGCGGACGATCGCCGAAGGGGCGGTCGCTGCGCGGACGTTCGGATCTGGCGTCGCCCGAAAATGACTTGGCGCGGGGGCGATCACCCTCCTCGCGTGGCTTGCGGTCTCCGCGTGGCCGGTCGCCGAAGCCGCGATCGCCACCGGGGGGGCCGCTTCTCGGACGCCCGCCTGCGGGGCTGTCGCCTCTTGGGCGGTCGCTTCTGGGCCGGTCACCCTGCGGGCGGTCGCCTCTGGGCCTGTCACCCTGGGGACGATCCCCTCTCGGCCGGTCGCCCTGCGGACGATCACCTCTGGGACGATCGCTGCCGCGGTCGGGACGGTCGCCGAAGGAGCGCTTGCTGCCCTCTTCACGCGCTGGCGCGTCTTCGCCACGGATCCAGTCCCGGTCCTCGGCGACACGATTGACGACGATCGGGCGATCGTTCTGCGGCTTCGGCTTCTCGAACAGCCGCTCGGCATCGGCACGCGCGGAGGTTCGCTTGCCCTTGGCGTCGGTGGTCGGGCGCGCGCCCGGAGCCATCCAGACGTTGGCGGTGCGGGTGGTGCCCATCGGCGGACGCTTCTTCGGCTTTTCCTCGTCGAAGCTGCGCTCGTCGCGCGCGCCACCGCGGGCCGGCTTGCCGGCAAAACCGCGATCGTCGCGACGGGTGTCCGGCCGACCGGGTGCCTTGTCGCGCCTTGGCTCTTCTCCACGCGCATCGGCGCGCCGAGCATCGGGACGTCGGGCGTCGGGGCGCACATCGCGCGAACGCGCTTCCTGAGGACGGGCTTCTTTGGACCAGCCGCTCTTTTCGCGCTTCTCCGGCCTGTCGGCGGGATCGGCGGAGGCCTCTTCGCTGCCGGTCTCATTGTAGATCGGTGCGTCGAAATTCGCCTTGGAGTCTTCGATCAGGCGCGGGCCGAGCTGGTCGCGCAGCGTGCGGCCGCGCACCTCGACGACCTGGCCCTCGGGAAGATCGCCGAGTTGGAACGGGCCGTAGGAGATGCGGATGAGGCGGTTCACCTCGAGGCCAAGCGCGCCCATGACGTTCTTGATCTCGCGGTTCTTGCCTTCACGCAGACCCATGGTGATCCAGACGTTATGGCCCTGTTGACGGTCGAGGGTCGCCTCGATTGCACCGTAGAGGACGCCGTCGACGGCGATGCCGTCCTTCAGCTTGTCGAGATCGCCCTGCTCGATCTCGCCATAGGCGCGAACGCGGTAGCGGCGCAGCCAGCCGGTGGTCGGCAATTCGAGCACGCGAGACAGGCCACCATCGTTGGTCAGAAGCAGCAGGCCCTCGGTGTTGATATCGAGGCGGCCGATCGACAGGACGCGCGGCAGGCCTTCCGGCAGGTTGTCGAAGACGGTGGCGCGGCCTTCCGGATCGGAATTGGTGGTCACCAGGCCCGAGGGCTTGTGGTAGAGCCAGAGGCGCGTGCGCTCGATGCCGCGGATCGGGTGACCGTCGACCTCGATGCGGTCTTCCAGCGTGGCGTTGACCACCGGCGTTTCCAGCACCTGACCGTTCAGCCGCACGCGGCCTTCCATGATCATGCGCTCGATATCGCGGCGCGAGGCGACGCCGGCGCGGGCAAGGATCTTGGAGATGCGCTCAGGCTTGGCCGAACCGTCCGTCGTCGAGGAGGCTGCGCGCGCGGGGGCGGCCTTCGCCTTGAAGGGCTTTTCCGCGGACGGGGCATCGCTTGCGCCTTTCCTCGGCTTCACGCCGCCCTTCGCCGAAAAGCCCACCGGGGCTTCAGCTCTGGGTTTTGTTTCGCGTACGAAGGGCTTGGCTCCGCCGCGCTTCGGCTTGTCTTTGGGTGTCATTTGTTGTTTGCCTGAAGCGAGATGTCGAACGGAAAGTATCCGGACATTCATATTGGTTGAAGTGCGTCTTAGGCTTCCCCGTGATCGGGGAGCGCAGATTTGTCCGCTTCCTACCAGTTCATGGGACCCGGGTTAAGAGGGAATCGCCGAAAATGGCTAAGAGCGACGGTTTCATGGCGGAGGCATTGCAGGAGGCCCGCGCCGCGGCGGACCGCGGCGAGATCCCGGTCGGCGCCGTTCTCGTCCTTGATGGCGCGGTGATTGCCCGCTCGGGCAACCGGACCCGTGCCGACAACGACGTGACGGCCCATGCGGAGATCGCGGTGATCCGCGAGGGGGCAAGACTTCTCGGGCAGGAGCGGCTGAGCGGGGCGGATCTCTACGTCACGCTGGAGCCCTGCACCATGTGCGCCGGCGCCATCTCGTTTGCGCGCATTCGAAGGCTCTACTACGGCGCGGAGGACCCGAAGGGCGGCGCGGTGGACAACGGCGTGCGGTTCTTTCGCCAGCCGACCTGCCATCACGTGCCGGAGGTCTACTCCGGTCTGGCGGAGGTGGAGTCGGCCAGACTGCTGACCGACTTCTTCAAATCGCGGCGGCCGATGTAGGCTGCGACAGGACTACTGGAAGGGCTTCCACCAGCTCGATGTCTTCTGGCCTGATTCAGCTTCCTTCTTGCGCCGGCGCTCCTTCTGGAGCTCGGGCTCGCCCACGTCGTCCATAGCAGCGGTATCGACAGCGCGGTACTGCGTCGGCGGATCCGTCAACGACCGGCGTCCGGATGACACGTCGACGGTCTCCTGGTTCTGCCTGGCCTGGCGGAAGGCTTCCCACTTTTGCGATTCCGTCATCTGGCCTGCCTGGCCACGGCCGGCAAGCAGTGGCGAGCGGTAGCGGGGATTGTTGGCGTTGTCGGTGGCTTCCTGACGCAGGCGCGCGCGGGTCTCCTCGGGAGACTCTACCCAGCCGGGATTGTTTTCGCGGTTCGCCAGCGATGTCTGCGGTGGCGGCAGGGACCTGTCCTGTGCCGAGACGACCAGCTCCGGGCGCGGGTTGTACTTGACGTCGCGCTTGTCGTTGTTGCCGCCAATCGAAATGGCCGAGGTCAGGTCGTCACCCAGCTGTTCCATGGCCGGCGTGCCGGTCCCATAGGTGGGGCTTCCCATGCAGCCAGAGAGCATTGCCACTCCGGCCATCATGCCGGCCACGCTCAAAGCGGCGCGATACCCATGCGTCGTCTTCATAAAAGCCCTTCCCGCAGCACCGCACTTCGGCGCCTTCAGATTCCCGCGTCATCAAAGGCCTGACGGAACAATCCGGCCAATTTCGGGCAGATGTACCGGATGACGCGCCAAAGCGCAATCATCCGGCCGATGGGAGGCGTCAGCCGAGACGGCCGAGCGCCGCCAGTTCCTTCAACGCCGCCGCGTCCCGCGCGGAGACATCCGGATAGTCCGGATCGGAGCCGATATCGCGGGTGATCTTCCAGGAGCGGGCGCATTTGGTGCCCTTGGCAAGCTTCGGCTCGACCGCGACCTTCGTGCCATCCTCGAGGCGGAAGGCATCGGCCGGACCTTCGTCCCCCACCACCGAGATATCGGAGGTGATGCAAATCTCGGCGAAATCGAGACCGTCGAGGGCCGCCAGCAATTCCGGGTCGGCGACATGGACGACCGGTGCTGCTTCCAGCGACGAGCCGATGCGCTTTTCCTTGCGCTCCACTTCCAGCGCGCCGGTGACGGCACGGCGGACGGTGCGGATCTTTCTCCACTTCTCCGCCAGGGCCTCGTTCTGCCAGGTGCCGGAAATCTCCGGGAACTGCTCGAGATGCAC
>JBKBXP010000030.1:0-19855 GCA_046314035.1 Pseudorhizobium sp.
TTCATGCGCAGGAAGGGCATCTTGGAGGCGCGGCTTTCCTTGTGCTCCAGACCGGAAAACTCCGGCTGTGCCCGCAGGTGCGCGAGCACGGCGGCGATGCCGGCGTCGGGGCCGGCGATCGTGCCGTTGATGCCCTCGCGGGCCAGCAGCAGCGTGCCCTTGACGCCATTCTCCTCGCAGAGCGCCTGCAGCGGCTCGCGAAATTCGGCGCAGCGCGGGAAGGTGGCGAAGTGGTAAAGCGCCGCCACGCAAGTCGAGCCGGAAGGAGCCAGCGTCTGGGTCAGAGGTTTGTCGGTCATGGCCGGGAAATACTACCAGACGGGCGCTTGCGCAACGCGCTTTCTGTCACGGGCCGCCGTCGATGTTCCAGCTTCATTTGCGCGAGGCCGCTTCCTTCCAGAGAAGTGCGATCCGCGCCGCTTCCGTGTCGGCGTCGTCGGCGAAGACGAGCTTGGCCTGGGCCACCGCCTTCTCGCGCAGGTCCTGCTGTCTGGCGATGATCGCGCCGATCAGGCAGGCGAGCGTCTCGCTGTCGCCGAAGAGCTCGGGGCTCTCGTTCACGACCTGGGTCAAAACAGAAAGATCGTGCTCATGGCCCAGCATGTCGACCAGCGTCTTGGCTTCCCGCTGCTTGGCCCGCATGGCCGACGACCAGAGGTCGGAGAGCAGCGCCAGATGCATCCAATAGGTCTGGCCGACCTTGCGCAGGTCGTGAAAGGCCTCGGCCTCGGCGCCTTCCTGGCAGGCAACGAGGTCGGCTGCCGCGCGCGACAGCTCCTTGCGCCAGGCCTTGGCAAGCCGGCGCGCCGTGTGGCGCGGGCTGTCGTCCAGGTCGAGCTCCTGCAGTGCGTCGATCGCCTCGCGGCAGGTCCGGGCGGCCGCCGCCATCTTGGCCGGCAGGTCGCTCTCCTCGTGGGCGATCCTGTCGCGGCGCTCGATCAGCGCCTTGGAGGCGAAATGGAGTGCCGCCAGTTCGTCCGGTGGGCCGGCCTCGGAGGCCAGGTAATCGACTGTCTCGACCAGCGCGGTCGCATCGCGCACGACGGACAAGGACCGTGCCATGTCGCGGATGCGCTCGTTCTCGCGTTTGCGGAATTGCTTGGCATCCGGCTGGATCAGCCGGTAGAGGCCGCGCACCCGCTTGAACTTCTTGCGCGCGTCGTGAACCGCCTCGTGCGGGCCGTCCGGCTGGTCTTCGAGAAAATGGATGGCTTGGCGCAGCTGATGCTCGGCCACGGAGCGAAACTCCGCGGTGAACGGGCGATCAGGACGAATGCGAAATGGCATGGCATAGCTCCGAACTCAAATCTTCACTTGCCATCACCTGGTTGGAGTAGCGCCGGTCACCCGTCACCTCCTGCCCGATCCAGGCGGGCAGGGCAGGGGTCTGCCCCTCGTCTTCCATCTCCACCTCGGCGACCACCAGTCCCGCGTAGGTGCCGTTGTAGACGTCGACTTCCCAGGTGAAGCCCTCGTGATCGACGTTGTAGCGGGTTTTTTCCAGAACGATACCGAGGGCGGCCGCGATCATCTCCCGGGCGTCTGCCACGGGTATCGGATATTCGAACTCATCGCGGCTGATCATGCCGGTGCCGATCTTCAGCGTCAGTGTGGCGCGCTCGCCGTCCATCAGCCGCACCCGCAGCGAACGGTCATCCATGGTCGCGATATAGGCCTGGAGAAAATCGGAGGCGGAGGTGGCCTCGGCGCGCCAGCCGTCATCCTTCACCAGAAACTTCCGTTCGATTTCCTTGGCCATGGATGCTCCGCCGTCCTCGTCCGGGAAACTAGGCCAAACCCATGGTTTGGCAAAGGTGCGATCGGTCGGAAAGGTTGATTTTTCCTCGACAACGGGGGGCGAGGGCGGTATTTCCGGTCAACCTTCAATCGTTTGAAACGGGAGCGCCCCCATGGCCGGCAAGACTGACACCCTCCTCGCGATCCTCCGGGCGCAGCCGGTCGTGCCGGTCCTGATCGTCGATGACGCGAAATCGGCCGTTCTCCTCGCCCGCGCTCTCGTCGCCGGCGGCCTGACGGCCATCGAGATCACCATGCGCACGCCCGCCGCACTCGACGCCGTCAAGGCGGTGGCCGCAGAGGTCGAGGGCGCCCATGTCGGCGCCGGCACCATCATGAATGCCCGCGACTTCGACGCCGCCGTCAAGGCGGGCTCCACCTTCATCGTCAGCCCTGGTGCCACGCGCGGCATCCTGGAAGCCGCCAAGGGTTCCGACGTGCCGCTCCTGCCGGGTGCCGCCACCGCCAGCGAAGTGATGGCGCTGCGCGAAGAGGGCTATGAGGTCATGAAGTTCTTCCCCGCCGAACAGGCCGGCGGTGCGCCCTACCTGAAGTCGCTGTCCTCGCCGCTCGCCGGCACGCTGTTCTGCCCGACCGGCGGCGTGTCGCTGAAGAATGCCCACGACTACCTGTCGCTGCCGAACGTCGTCTGCGTCGGCGGCTCCTGGGTGGCGCCGAAGGAACTGGTTGCCGCCGGCGACTGGGCGGGCATCACCAAGCTTGCCAGCGAAGCGGCTGCCCTGAAGGGCTGACATTTTCGTCAACGGCACGGCGCCTGGCGTCACAGGCCTTTGTTTTCCGCCGCTGGCTTCCTATCTCCTGACTGAATTTCATCAGCAGGAGATAGCGATGTTCGACGCCAAAAAGCTTCTTGACCAGTTCCTCGGCCCGCAGATGGGCAGCAAGGCCGAAGGCATGCTCGGGTCCGGAGGGCTGCTCGGCAAGGCTGGCCAGTTCGGCGACATGGCGAAGAACAATCCGCTGAAATCGGCCGGCATCGCCGCAGCCCTGCTCGGCACCAAGACCGGCCGCAAGCTCGTCGGCAATGTCGCCACCGTCGGCGGCATCGCCGCCATCGCCGGCCTCGGCTACATGGCCTACAAGAACTACCAGTCGGGCCAGGCGCCGCAGACCGCATCTGTTCCCCAGCGGGAGCCGGAAATCCTGCCGCCGCCGGCAAGCTCGCCCTTCAGCCTGGAATCGCCGGCGCTCACCAATGATTTCGCGCTGACGCTGGTGCGGGCGATGATCGCCGCTGCCAAGGCCGACGGTCACATCGACGCCAACGAGCGCGCCAACATCATGGACAAGGTACATGCCGTCGATCTCGGCTCCGAGGCTGAAGCCTTCATCGCCAACGAGCTCGCCAACCCCGTCGATATCGACGAGTTGGTCGCCGCGGCCCGCACCGAGGAGCAGAAGGTGGAGCTCTACACCGCCACCCGCATCACCATCGATCCGGATACCCGCGCCGAGCGCGGCTACCTCGATCTCCTCGCCGGCCGCCTCGGCCTGCCGGACGCGCTGATCGACCACATCGACGCCACCGTCTCGGCGGCAAAGGTGCAGGCGTAAGTCACCCTGGGCCAGTTGCCTTTGCCGGGTGGCTGGCCTAAGCCTCGATTGAAATATACGAGGCGGAATCGATGCGCGATCTCAAGAACTACAAGGTGAAAGCTCCAGGCCCCGTCACGCTTGTGGGGCGCTTCGTGACGCTTGAGCCTTATGAACGGGAAGCCCATCTGGACGCGCTTTGGGACGGTCTTGGGGGTATGGATGTCAACCAGCTCATCCGGTACTTCCCCAATGACGACTTCGCAGGAAAAGAAGACTTCGGCAGCTGGCTTGAGGCTGCCCGGACGCAGAGCAGTTTCGTCACCCTCGTCTTCCGCGACAACGCCAGCGGCCGCATCGTCGGCATGGCGAGCTACATGCGGCCCGATCCGAAGAACGGTGTCATCGAGGTCGGCTCGGTCGCGCACGGGCCCTACGTGAAGCGCTCGCCGCTGACGACCGAGGTGCACTATCTGATGGCGCGGCATGTCTTCGAGGATCTCGGCTATCGCCGCTACGAGTGGAAGTGCCACAACGAGAACGAGCCGAGCAAGCGCTCGGCGATCCGTTACGGCTTCACGTTCGAGGGCATCTTCCGCCAGCATATGATTTCCAAGGGCTCCAACCGCGACACGGCCTGGTTCTCGATGACCGACGGCGAGTGGCCGCTCCTGAAGCGGGCCTTCGAGGCCTGGCTCTCGCCGGAGAACTTTGGCCCGGACGGCGGTCAACGCCGGCGGCTGGAAGATATACGGACTGAATTTTCGCAGGGAACGGCAGCATGAGCGGCAACAGCGTGAAAGGCCCGGCGATTGCCGCGGCGGTCATCCTTTTCGGATTTTTGGGGCTGTTCTTCGTAATGCCGCCGATCATGCTGTGGCTGGCGGACGAGTTCTCGCCCTGGGCTGCGGCCGCTTTTGCGGTGCTGGCGGTGCTCTCGTTCTTCCTGGTCTTCTGGCTTCGGGCCCGCTACCAGCGCAAGCATGATACCCAGCTCTGAGCCCCGGCCGGCATTCAGGCCTGGAGCGCGGCCCCCAGCAGGGATAGTCCGATCAGGAGAATGAAGAGGGCGCCGGCGATCTCGAAGCCCGCCGTGATGCGCCCGGCGCGTGCCGATCCCTGGCCGGCAAAGCGCAACGCGATATCCTTGGCGCAGACGGCTGTGACGGCGAGAAGCGACACGGTGATCGCGGTGCCAAGCGACATGGCGAGTACCGAAAGCATGCCGCCGGCGTAGAGGCCGTTCAACAGCGAGAAACTCATGACCAGGATCGCTCCCGAGCAGGGGCGCAGGCCGACCGCGACGATCGCCGACCAGGCTTCGCGCGTCCGGAACCGGCTTCCGCCGAGCAGGAGCGGATCGGGCGCATGGCTGCTGCCGCAGGTTTCGCAGTAGTCGTCGTTGCCGGTATGGTCATGGTCGGTCACTTCGACGGCCTGGAAGCGCAGGCCGGTGGCAGAGGAGCCGCCGAAGGTCGCTGTCGAGCCGTATGCACCCGCCTGCTGGAAGGCCGGGGCGGCCAACAGCGCCTGCCGCGACCGCAGCGACGCGAGCTTGCGCACCAGCAGCCAGGCGCCGAAGAGGGCGATCATCGCAAAGCTTGCGACTTCCATGGCAGAGGTCGCAGCCGTCATGGTGATGCCGCTGCCGCGCAGAAGATAGAAGGCGACGCCGACGAGCAGGATGGCCGTCAGGCCCTGCAGCAGTGCGGAGATGAAGGAGATCACCACGCCGCGCCTGAGCTCGATCTCGTTGGCGATCATGTAGGAGGAGATCACGGCCTTGCCGTGACCGGGACCGGCGGCATGGAAGATGCCGTATGCGAAGGACAGTCCGATGAGGCCGGCAAGCGCGGAAGGATCCTCGCGCATCGCCCTCAAGGCGCTCGTCAGGGCACGGTAGAACTCCTGCTGGTAGCCGTTGATCCAGGCGAAGAAGCCACCGAGCGGTCCGCCGATGCTGAAGGACGGCTCGGCGGAGCCGACGCCGAGCGGCGACTGTGCGTGGGCGGCGCCGGCCAGGGCGACTGCGGCCAGGACCAGAGTGACTGCGACGGACCGCCACCGCATCAGCAGGTGAGCTCCAGCCGCGTTGCAAACAGTTTCGACATGTCGTTGCCGGATGGATCGTCGAAGAAGGCTTCCGTCAGCGTGGCACTGTTTTGAGCGATGATCTCGTCGGGATCGGGACGGACCACCTGGTGCTGGCAGGCATCTGCCGCCTTGCCCTGAACGACCAGGTCACCGTCGGTCGGAAAGTCGATCGCCGTGTACATCGACGGGTCATAGACGCCGAAGGCAAGCTTGCCTTTCAGCGGGGTCGATTGCTCCGGCTTGACCGTGAAGAACACCAGGACCTGATTGTCTTCGTAAGCCACGTGGATGACGTCGGGCTTCTGGATCTTGGCGCTCGCGCCGTCGATGGACATTGTCGTGAAATAGTCGAAGTCGGCCAGCGAGGCATGCATGATCCCGCCAAGCTCTGCGAGCTCCTTCTCGTCGAGCTTCAGATCCATGTTGGTGTCGAAATCCAGGAGCACGCTGGAGGAAAACACCTCGTCGAAGCGCCAGACATTGCGCAGCTCCAGGATCGTTCCGTCATCGGCCGTGATCACCTCCAGCCGCGCCTCCGCGAAGATATGCGGATGGGCAAGGGCTGCTCCGGGTGCCAGGACGGCCAGTACGGTCAGGAGCGGAAGGGCGTGCTTCATGATGTAGACGAGTCTTTCATGGGAACTTCCAGGCTTTCTGCTGCGCAAATGGGTCGGAATTTCGACCTTGCCTCAGGCGCGGCGGCGGAACCAGAGGGCGAGATAGTCGACGAAGCTGCGTACCTTGGCCGGCAGGTAGCGGCGGTGCGGATAGACCGCATAGATGCCGCGGTCCTTGGCGATGTAGTCATCCAGCAGCGTCACGAGGTCGCCGGAGAGGATCGAGGGGCCGGCAACGAAATCGGGAATGATCGCGACCCCGAGGCCCGCCTTTGCCGCGCGCAGCGTCGCCTGCGGGCTGTTGACCTCGAGCGGGCCGCTGACCGGTACCGAGATGGTGGTCCCTTCCGGGCTCGAGAAGCGAACGTTGTTGTGCCAGCGGGAATTGGTGTCGATGATGAAGGGGACGCGGGCAAGATCCTGCGGCGTGTCGATCGGCCCATGGCGCACCAGGAAATCGGCGGAGGCGCAGGCGTAGACCCGGAAGTCGGCGATCTTGCGGGCGATCAGGCCGGAATCCTCCAGCTTGGTGATTCGGATGGCAAGGTCGAAGCTCTCCTCGATCAGGTCCACGAAACGGTCCTCGGCGACGATCTCCAGCGAGACATCCGGGTGCTCCTTGGCGAAATCGATCAGCGACTGGCCGACCTCGGCATCGACGAAGGTGCGCGGCACGGAGAGCCGCAGCTTGCCCTTCAGGTCTGCATTGTTCTCGCGCACCAGGTCGGAGAGATTGTCGATCTCCTTGAGGATATCGGCGGCCGTGCGGTAATAGGTGTGGCCGGCCTCGGTCATCGAAAACTGGCGGGTGGTCCGGTTGAGGAGGAGGGCGCCCAGGTCGTCCTCCAGCTCCTTCACATATTTGGAGAGCAGCGCCTTGGAGCGCCCGGTGCGCCGCGCCGCCGCCGAAAAGCCCTCGGCCTCGACGACGTCGATGAAGGCGCGCATGCGGGTGAGTGTGTCCATAAAAAGCGCTCGATTCAATTCTCGGATTGGGTTGTTTCCGTCAGGGAGAGCAGAAAGACAAGCGCCCCGTTCAGCCGAAGCAGGTCCGCCTCTCCCAGGCGGCCGATCGTCTTGCCCACCTTCACGCGCGGAACTGCCAGGATCTTGTCAGCCATCACCTGGGATTTCACGCGCAAGCCGGTTTGCGGGTCAGGCTCGACGGAGATGCGAAAACTCAGATCCACGACGGTGGATGTGATCGGACAGAGGATGACGGAAGCAGAGGACGGCGGCAGCGCATCGGTCTGCACCACGACCGCAGGGCGAGGCTTTCCATAGTCTCCCGCTGCCGAGACGGTGACGATATCGCCCCGGTTCATTCCTGAGGCGTCCATTCCCTGTCGTTGCTGTCGTAAATACCCTCCATCCACCGGAGGGCATCCTGTTCATCGTCCGGGTGAAGTGCGGCCACCTGCTCGGCAATCCGGCTTCTGACCTCAGGATCGCGGTCGTCGAGGACAGCAAGGTGAACGACCCGCATCGGCAGGCCGGTGCGCTCGTCCTTCAAAACGCTCTGCTTCTTGACGGTGGTCATGCCAAACCCTCTCGGCTTTCGCCTGCCAATGTAGGCGTGCGGTAATGTTTCTGCAAATGCCTGCTCTGAGTGGCCAAGGCATATCCTCGATGGAGAGGCAAGTATTTTCGTTCGCGATCAAAAAACCGCTTGATTGTGAAGGCGAATGTTCTTATCTCCGGGGCTGCCCAAAGTCGCACGTGCCTGTGGGTGTCCGCCGACCCTCGAACTGGGATTTCGTCCCTAAGGTGAGGGTATCGGTAAGGTACCTGGAACTAACCCCTCCAGTCGCTATTCCGGCCAACCGGGAAATGCGAGGACATCTTGAAGCAACGACGGTGCGGGCCTTTCTAGTCTCTGCCGGCTTTCCAACAGCCGGCAATACTGAAGAGGCACACCATCATTGCCGGAAGTGCGGTCGGGTACCCCCCTCCAATCCATGGCAGACAAAGCCGAATCTTCGCTCCTGGCAGGGCGCTGATTCAAAATTCGCGCGCTTGAGCGTATTGCGGTACCGGGTCTCCACCGGCTGGTGCCTATGCATATTCTCATTCGCCCTTTGTCCTCCGGTCCGCCGGAGCCACGATTATGAGGGACTGCAGGATGACCACCGCTCGGATTCTCGACTTCATCAAGACCCAACGTCCCGATGGCCCATGCCTCGTCGTTGACCTCGATGTCGTGCGCGACAATTACCACGCCTTCCGCCACGCCCTGCCGGACAGCGCGATCTATTACGCCGTCAAGGCGAACCCGGCGCCGGAAATCCTGAAGCTTCTCGCCTCGCTCGGCTCGAACTTCGACTGCGCATCGGTGGCCGAAATCCAGATGGCGCTCGACGCCGGTGCGTCGCCGGAGCGGATCTCCTACGGCAACACCATCAAGAAGGAACGCGACATTGCGCGCGCCCACGCGCTCGGCATCGCACTCTTTGCCGTCGACAGCCACGAGGAAGTCGAGAAGATCTCCCGTGCCGCGCCCGGCGCGAAGGTGTTCTGCCGCGTGCTGACTGATGGTGAAGGCGCCGAATGGCCGCTCAGCCGCAAGTTCGGCTGCGTTCCGCAGATGGCCGTCGACGTTCTCGTCTATGCCCACCAGCTCGGCCTGGAGTCCTACGGCGTGTCCTTCCACGTCGGCTCGCAGATGATGAAGGTCGATGCCTGGGATTCGGCGCTCGCCGATGCCAAGCGCGTTTTCGCGTCGCTGGCCAAGCAGGGCATCCATCTGCAGATGGTCAACATGGGCGGCGGCTTCCCGACGAAGTACCTGCGCGACGTCCCGTCGGCGGAAGCCTACGGCCAGGCGATCTTTGCGGCACTGCGTTCGCACTTCGGCAACAACCTGCCGAAGACGATCATCGAGCCGGGCCGCGGCATGGTCGGCAACGCCGGCGTGATCAAGGCGGAAGTCATTCTCGTGTCGAAGAAGTCCGACAACGACAACCACCGCTGGGTCTTCCTCGACATCGGCAAGTTCGGCGGTCTCGCCGAGACGATGGACGAGGCGATCCGTTACCCGATCCGCACCGAGCGTGACGGCGACGAGATGGAGCCCTGCGTGCTGGCCGGCCCGACCTGCGATTCGGCCGACGTGATGTACGAGAAGAACATGTATCCGCTGCCGATCAGCCTTTCGATCGGCGACGAGGTTCTGATCGAAGGCACCGGCGCCTATACGACGACCTATTCGGCCGTCGCCTTCAACGGGTTCGACCCGCTGAAGAGCTACGTCATCTAGGTTTCGACAACGCTGCCCCCGTAACCAGCCGGGGCGGCACCTTCACAATCATCTTTTCGATACCGTCTGAAACGGGTTTGGGTACGGGAGGCCGGGATGGCCGCTGTTCTTGATTCTGTGCGTGCATTCTTTGCACCATCGACCATTTTCACCATCGGCGCCGAGACGCCGGCGGATGTCGTTCCGCGCGAAAATCTTCTCGACCATGCCATGGGGCCGGAACGCCGCATGAAGTCGTCGGAGAAGATCCGCCGCGGTCGCCTGCCGGCCGAGGGATTGGCGCTGGTGGCGCGCGATGGCGCAGGTCACGTAATCGGCACCGTGCGGCTCTGGAACATCGAGGCCGGCATCGGGCCGGACGGGTCGGCCGTCGACGCCCTGCTGCTCGGACCGCTGGCGGTCGACGATGCCCATGCCGGCAAGGGCATTGGCGGGGCGCTGATGCATGCCGCCGTCACCGAGGCAGCGTATAGGGGCCATGGCGCCGTGCTCCTGGTCGGCGATGCCGCCTACTACGAACGATTCGGCTTCTTTGCCGACAAGAACCGGCACCTCGTCATGCCCGGCCCCTTCGAGCGTGCCCGGTTCCTGGCGCTCGAACTGAAGGCTGGTTGGCTCAGGGGTGCGGCGGGCATGATCGTCGCCAGCGGCCGCAAGCTGGCCTGACTGTTCGGCAGCGGGTGCTGCTCTATCAACGATCCTGGAGCGCCCCGATTGCCCGAAACACCGCCTTCCCGATGAGGGGAGGCGGTTTTTGCTTGGGGAGGCGGCTGCACGGTCGCCTCCCTTGCCATTCGTCAATGCCGTTTGATCTTGCTCAAGCCGTTGTCGGCCCAGCGTAATACACCCCTCTCCGTCATATCATTCAGTGATTTTCAGGAGAGCTTCAATGAACAGGAATTGCGCGCGTTTGAGCGGGCTGGCGGCGGGTCTGGCCATGCTTGGATCCACGGTCGCGGGAGCGGCGGATCTGGCGCCGCTCGTCGAGGCGCCGGTCGCGGACGTGCCGGCGGCATCGAGCCCGTGGCAGATCCGCGTGCGCGGCCTTGGCGTGATCACGGAAGACAGCGGCTCGGTCAACGGTGTGCCCGGTTCGGACCTCTCCTATTCCGACTCGGTCATTCCCGAACTCGACATCAGCTACTACTTCACCGACAACATTGCCGCGGAACTGATCCTCGGCACGACCTATGCGAACATCAAGGAAGACGGCGCGGTCGGCGTGCCGGTCGGACGGTCGTGGCTGCTGCCGCCGACCCTGACGTTGCAGTACCACTTCACCGACTTCGGCGCCTTCAAGCCCTATGTCGGCGCCGGCGTGAACTACTCGGTGTTCTATAACCAGAGCGAGCGCGGCGGCTTCCGCAACCTCGATGTCGACAATGCCTTCGGCGTCGCCCTGCAGGTCGGTTTCGACTACATGCTCGACGAGCACTGGGGCCTGAACTTCGACGTCAAGAAGATCTTCCTGGAGACGGACTGGACGGCGGATCATGACACCCTCGGTCCGCTAAGCGGCAAGGCGAAGCTCGATCCCTGGCTGATCGGCGGTGGCGTCACCTATCGGTTCTGATTGAAACGGCCCGCTCCCCGGATGTCGGGGGGCGGGCCGTTAGCTGCTGTTACGCCCGCTCGCCGGAAAACGCCGTCTTCGGCGGCGAGAGCGCCTTGACCGGCTTCTCGTCGGCGTCTTCTGCCTGCCGGCGGGCGGCATGGACGCCCTGCGGGAAACCGCTCCGGTCGCTGTAATCGCGCGCGTCGTCCGGATGCCTTGCCTTGGCGCGGCTGACGCCAAGCGCTGCCGCGACATCGAGCAGAGTGACGCCGGCGACCATGGCCAGAGCGATGGCGGCATTGCCGCGCTTCGGATTGTCGTCCTTCACCGCCGTGCTCAGCACCGCCAGATCCAGCGCGTCGCCGGCGATGCGGCTGTAGAGACCCGCCTGCTTCTCCAGCGACAGCGTCAGTACGCCGCTGGCGATCTCGCGGGCCCCGAAGGCCCGGATGAGGTTTTCCGACTCGGGAATCCCCAGTGTCCGGCTGAGGCTGCGGGCGGCAACGATCTGGGTGATGCCGAGGCCGATGCTGAACCAGCCGAGGTTGCGGGCCAGGCGATCCGATGCGTCGAGCGAACTGGGCCCTGATGAGAGAATTCTCGGGTTGTCGCTGCGTTGAACGGCATTTGCAATGAACGTCATCATCGCTCTCCTCTGTTCATGGTTTCAGCACGACCTTGATGCAGCCGTCCTGCTTGTTGCGGAAGACCTTGTACATCTCCGGTCCGTCCTCGAGCTTGGCCGTATGGGTGATGACGAAGGAGGGGTCGATCTGGCCTTCCTCGATGCGGCGCAAGAGGTCGTCGGTCCAGCGGTTGACGTGGGTCTGGCCCATCCGGAAGGTGAGGCTCTTGTTCATCGCCGGGCCCATGGGGATCTTGTCGACGAGGCCACCATAGACGCCGGCGATCGAGATGATACCGCCGGGCCGGCAGACGTAGATCATCTCCCGCAGCACGTGCGGACGGTCGCTCTCCATCATGACCATCTGCTTGGCACGGTCGAGGATCGTGTCCGGCTGGCCCATCGACACATGCGATTCGAGGCCGACGGCGTCGATGCACTTGTCGGGCCCCTTGCCGGAGGTGAGGTCGTTCAGGCGCTCCACGACGCTTTCGGTCTCGAAGTTGATGGTGATCGCGCCACCCGCCTCGGCCATGGACAGCCGCTCCGGAATGCAGTCGATCGCCACCACCTGCTTGGCGCCGAGAAGAACCGCGCTGCGAATGGCCATCTGGCCGACAGGACCACAGCCCCAGATCGCGACCGTGTCGGTCGGTTCGATCTCGCAGTGAACCGCCGCCTGCCAGCCCGTCGGGA
Organism: Pseudorhizobium sp.; assembly: GCA_046314035.1. Lineage (GTDB taxonomy): Bacteria > Pseudomonadota > Alphaproteobacteria > Rhizobiales > Rhizobiaceae > Neorhizobium. Next base: position 12,195 of record JBKBXP010000030.1, read on the forward strand.
AAATGTCGCCGAGGAAGAGCGCCTGCTCGTCGGTCAGGCTGTCGGGCACCTTGATGTGGGTCTTGTCGGCGAAGGGCACGCGCATGTATTCCGCCTGGCCGCCGGGATAGCCGCCTGTCAGGTGCGTGTAGCCGAAGAGGCCGGCCGTGGTGTGGCCGAAGACCTTGTCGGCCATGGCCTTGTTGCGGTTCGACCGCTCGCAGACGGACATGTTGCCGCGCTTGCACTGGTAGCATTCGCCACAGAAGATGGTGAAGGGCACGACGATGCGGTCACCCTTCTTCAGCGCACCGTTGATGCCCGAGCCGACTTCCACGACCTCGCCCATCATCTCGTGACCGACGATGTCGCCCGGCTCCATGGCCGGAATGTAGTTGTGGAAGAGGTGGAGGTCGGAGCCGCAGATGGCGCAGCTCGAGACCTTGATGATCGCATCCCGCGCGTCTTCGATCTCGGGATCCGAAACCGTGTCGCAGCGGATGTCTTCCTTTCCGTGCCAAACCAGAGCTTTCACAGAGATCTCCTTTTCGAGGGGCAAATTGCCGCTTGCTTCGCCGTCTGCACGGCTTGATCGTTCACCAGAACAGCGAAGAGCGCCCGATGTTTCCGGAGACTTTGTTTTTCCCTGCGCATCACCTTGGCGTGACCGTACGCCTGCGCCATTTTCGTTCCATGTTGGCGCCCTAGCTTGGCTTTCATGATCACACGCCGCACCGCTCTCGCCGCCCTTCCTCTCCTCTTCACCGTCAGCCATCTTCGGGCTCAGGACGTGCCGCAGGCGCCGCCCCGCGAGCCTTCCCTGGATGCCGTCCTCGACGGAGTCCGCGGCGTCGATGCGCTGAAGGTCGTGCTGGTCTCGCGGGAGGGGGAGATGCTGATCGAGCGCGGCTTCAACGGCCACGGGGTTGGCGATTCCACCAACATCAAGTCCGCCTCGAAATCGATCATCTCGGGCATGGTCGGGATAGCGATCGGCAAGGGGCTCTTGCAGGGCGTCGACCAGAAGATCGCGCCGCTGCTCGAGAGCGAGCTGCCACGCAATCCGGATCCGCGGATGGCGGAGATCACCATCGGCGATCTTCTCTCCATGCAGGCGGGCCTCGCCCGCATGTCGGGGCCGAACTACGGGCGCTGGGTGTCGAGCGGCAACTGGGTAAGGTTTGCGCTGTCGGAGCCCTTCGACGGCGAGCCGGGCGGGCAGATGCTCTATTCCACCGCCTCCACCCATCTTCTCTCCGCCATCCTCACCCGGGTCGGGGAGAAGTCGACGCTGGCGCTCTCGCGCGAGTGGTTCGAGCCCGTCGAGGGTTTTCGGATCGGATCCTGGGAGCGCGATCCGCAGGGGATCTATCTTGGCGGCAACCAGATGGCGATGACGGCCGGCTCGCTGCTTTCCTTCGGCCAGCTCTACCAGAACGGTGGCAAGACGGCCGACGGCGTGCAGGTCATCCCGCAGTCGTGGGTCGAGCAGTCCTGGACGCCGCGCACCAATTCACGCTTTTCCGGCGACGGCTATGGCTACGGCTGGTTCCTGCGCCGGATCGGCGGCGAGGATGTGCGCTTCGGCTGGGGCTATGGCGGCCAGATGCTCTACGTCGTGCCGTCGCTCGGGCTGACGGTGGTGATGACATCGGACGAAAATTCCCCCTCGGCCCGCACCGGCTACCGAGACCAGCTTCACGGTCTGCTGGCGGAGATTATCGGCGCCGTCCGCTCGGCGTGAGATGTGGGAAAGAATGTTGCGCGGCTTAAAAATGCCGCAGCGAATTCAACGCCCTTCCATCTTTCTTCGTTCCCCTGCGTCCCCACCTGATCAAGGCCTGCGACAATGGCTGCGTCATCGGACAGGGGCCGGGTTCGCGAACCGGTTGCCTCCCCCGGCAAGCGCCTGGCGTTCGATGATGGTTGCAGACGGTGGCAGACCGGCGTCAGGCCGGTCGCCACCCGAAGCTCCGGTCAACGGGAACTGACACGTCCCGCTCCGGAGTTTCGGGAACAGCCGAAAGCGATCGGGCGGGCGGAAAGCCTGACATTCCCATACAGACTGCAAACACTGCCTGCCCACCCCATGGATCAGGCCGTGGCGGAGAAATCCGCCGCGGTTCTCCGTGCTGTTTTCAAGTGAAGCCGTTCGGGCCGAGCTCAGCGCTTGTCCCTGACCGCCACCCAGATCATGTGGCGGGCGCCGCCGCGCTTGCCGTTGGCGCGCGTGGGCACCTCATCGGTGGTGAAGCCCGCTGTCTTCAGGCGCCGGGTGAACTGGCCGTCGGGCGCCGACGACCAGACGGAGAGGACGCCACCCGGGCGCAGTGCCCGCTTGGCGGCGCCGAGGCCGCCCAGATCGTAGATGCGATCGTTCTCGTCCCGCGTCAGTGCTTCCGGGCCATTGTCGACGTCGAGCAGGATGGCGTCATAGGCGTCCTTCTCTGACGCGATCAGCAGGCCGACATCGGCTTCCAGAACCGTGACGCGCGGGTCGTCGAGACAGCCACGGAAGACCTCGGCCATTGGCCCTCTGGCCCAGCGGATGACGGCGGGGACGAGTTCCGCCACGACGATTTCGGCACCGTCCGGCAGTTCGGCCAGGGCGGCGCGCAGGGTAAAACCCATGCCTAGGCCGCCGATCAGGATCTTCGGGCGAGGGCGGTCGCGGATCTTGTCGCAGGACAATCGGGCAAGCGCCTCTTCCGAACCACTCAGCCGGCTGTTCATCAGCTCGTTGGTGCCGAGCATGATCGAGAATTCCGTGCCACGCTGCTTGAGCCGGAGCTCGTCGCTGCCACCCGGCACGGATGCGGTCTCGATAAGGGTCCAGGGGATCATGTCGGGCTTCCGTTGTCGGCGCGGGTCAGGCCGCGATGTCGATCACGCCGCAATCGCCGGCTTCGGAGGCAAACGCGAGAAGCTTGCCGGTGGCGCTCCAGCCCATGCCGGTGATGGCACCCTTGCCGGGGCGGCGCAGCAGCGCCTCCTTGCCGTCGGCGATGCGCACGCCGAGGATCATCCCGTCGATGAAGCCGATTGCCAGAACCTCTTCCGCGGGATGGAAGGAGACGCTGGTGACCATGATATCGGCGCGGGTGCCAAGCTCCAGCGGCGCCTTGCCCATCGGGCCATCCTTGGCCGAGAAGGGCCAGACGATGGCGGCAGGGGCGCCCGAGGAGGCGAGCCATTTGCCCTTGACCGACCAGGACATCGATTTGACCTTGGCCGGATAGCCGGTCATGCGCATGTGGCGGGCGTCACCCGGCTTGCCGTCGAGCTTCCAGCCGTGCAGCGCATTTTCCTGCATCATGGTGACGAGGAAGCGGCCGTCCGGCGAGAAGGTGACGCCGGTGTGGGCGCCCTTCCATTCCAGATCGGCGGCCGGTGCGTTGGTGCCGACCCAGTGCAGCGAGACGCCGTTGTAGCGGGCGGCAGCAATCCGCAGACCCTTCGGTGCGAAGGCGAGGCCTTCGACGCTGCGCGCTTCGGCAAACTCCTTGATGCTGCCGTCTGCGAGCCGCACGAAGCTCGTGCGGCCATGCGCGTAGGCGACGGTCCCTTGCGGGCCGCCGGCGACGACGCTGATCCACTTGCGGGGAACGTGTGCGAGTTCGGTGACACTGCCATCCGCACCAATGCGCAGCACCTTGCCGTCCTCGCCGCCGGTGATGAGCGTGGCGCTGTGGGAATCACGGATGCAGGTCAGCAGGCCCTCGTGGGCTTGGCTGACCTTCTCGCCATTGTCGAGGCGATGGATGGCGCCGGCGGCGGTGGCGAAGAAGGGCGTGTCGCCGAGGAAATGCGCGGCGACGACGTGACCGTCAATATCGAGAGGAGCTACGGTCGGCATCAGGCGGGCGTCGCCTCGCAGGCCTTGAAGCTCCGTTCGATCTTTTCCACGTCCAGATCGCGGCCGATGAAGACGAGGCGCGATTCATGCTTCTCGCCGTCCTTCCACGGACGCTGGTGATCGCCCTCGACGATCATGTGGACGCCCTGGATGACGTAGCGCTCGGCATCGTCCTTGAAGGCGATGATGCCCTTGAGGCGCAGGATGTTCGGTCCGTCCGTCTGGGTGATCTTCTGGATCCAGGGGAAGAAGCGTTCCGGGTTCATCTCGCCACCGCGCAGCGAGATCGATTTGACCGTCACGTCGTGGATGGCGGAGGGGGCGTGGTTGTGGTGGCCATGATCATGCCCATGATCATGCCCGTGGTCACCATGATCATGGTGGTGATGGTCGTGGCTATGGTCATGACCGCAATCGGGGCCGCAGACATGGTCGTCGTGGCCACGATGGTGGCCATGATCCTGGTCGAGGAAGTGCGGATCGTTCTCCATCGCCCGCTCGAGATTGAAGGCGCCCTGATCGAGCACCCGTGCAAGATCGACGCCGGAGCGGCTCGTGTTGTAGACGCGCGCCGACGGATTGATCGCGCGCACGACCTCCTCGATCTGTGCCAGCTCCTGCGGCGTCACGAGGTCGGTCTTGTTGATGATCACGACGTCGGCGAAAGCGATCTGGTCCTCGGCCTCGCGGCTGTCCTTGAGGCGCAGCGGCAGGTGCTTGGCATCGACGAGCGCGATGACGGCATCGAGCTCGGTCTTGGCGCGCACGTCATCGTCCATGAAGAAGGTCTGGGCGACGGGGACCGGATCGGCAAGGCCGGTGGTCTCTACGATGATGCCGTCGAAGCGGCCGGGGCGGCGCATCAGGCCTTCGACGACGCGGATCAGGTCGCCGCGCACGGTGCAGCAGACGCAGCCGTTGTTCATCTCGTAGATCTCTTCGTCGGATTCGACGATCAGGTCGTTGTCGATGCCGATCTCGCCGAACTCGTTGACGATGACGGCATATTTCTTGCCGTGGCTCTCGGAGAGAATGCGGTTCAGCAGCGTCGTCTTGCCGGAACCGAGGTAGCCGGTGAGCACGGTGACGGGAATGGGCTTCAGGGCGGCGGTGTCTGTGGTCTTTTCGGCCATGGGAAAACCTCGAAGGAACTGCGGGCGCCAGAGCGCGGAAGATGTCGGCCCCATATAAGGCCAGCGCCCGGCGACTTCAAAGGGTTTGTATGTTATAAGATCACATCGGGGTGGATGAGCTGGCAATCGCCGCCCGAATGTCCGTTTGTGCGAAGTCATTGCCGACGTAAAGCAGTCGGCAGTCGAATTCCTTGGCCGTGGCGTAGGCGAAGCAGTCGCCGAAGTTGAGTGCGGCTGAGTGAAAGCTTTTTCCCCACAGGCCGTAGGCAGCAGCGGCGTCTTTTGCGCGCTGTGGTGTAACTTCGATGACACTGCTGACATAGAGCGCCATGATGTCCTCGGCCTCTTTCAAAAGCTTGCGGCGTTGGGCGACGATGAGGAATTCGGTTAATGTCCCCGCCGACATGATAACCGAGGTCTCAGTGTTCAAAACATTTGAACACTTGTCCGACATAGGCTCGCTGGTGATGACCGCGATCAGCGCCGACGTGTCGACGACAATCATCCGGGCATGCCATCATCATCGTAGAGGAAATCCTGACTCCTCGCCGCGTCCGTGTCCATCGGCAGGTTTTTGCGGCGAGCTTCCTCCTGGATTTCGCGGAGAAGCTTCGCCCTTTCGGCCGGCGAGAGCGGGTTTGTTTCACTCGCCAGCCTCAGTGGCTTTCGCAGGTCCGCCGGAGCGGCGTTCCTGTCGTCGTCACTTTTGGCGATCACAGGCGTGAGCCTTGCCAAGGGCCGGCCATCCTGCATCAGCACGATTTCCTGTCCCTGGTTTGCCAGCTCGATCAATTCCGTGAGTTGGCCTTCTGCTTCCTCGATGGATATGCGCATCTCCGCCTCCTTCAGGCGCTAACACGATCTTGGGAGTATGCGGTACCGGCGCCGAGCAGACAAGTAGCCTCGCCGGTCCTTGCCACTACCCCAGCTCCCCCGCATCGAACGCCGCCACGTCCCGCAGCAGTTCCACGATGCCAGCGACGGCATGCGCCAGGATCGCCTCGCCCTTCTCCGCCGTGGCGGCCGCTGCCCTGCCGGCGACGCCCTGGCGGTTGAGGTCGGACATCTTCCAGCCGAAGGCGTGCGGGCCATAGGCGCGCAGGTGCCTGAAGCGGGCCGCGAACTCGCTCTGGCGCGAGGGAAAATCCGCAGCCTTCGCCATGTCCACCCGATCCGGGCGGAGCGCCAGCATGACGGAGGTCTCGATGTCGCCGCCATGGATGTCGATCGCCTTCTCTTCCGGCGCGATCAGCCCCGGCGGCAGGCCGAAGCGGGTCCAGCTCGTCGCCACCGCCAGCATGGCGAAGCGAACCCGCGCCTCCGTCGCCACGATCGTTATCAGCGGCGCATTGCCGCCATGGGCATTCAGCATCACGAACTTGCGGATGCCCTGGCGGTGGAGGCCTTCGACCATGCCCAGCCAGCGTTCCACGGCCTCGTCGAAGCGCAGCGACTGTGTGCCGGCGACGTCCATGTGTTCAATGGAATAGCCGGTGGGTTCGACCGGCAGGAAGGTCACCGGCAGGTCCGCGGGCAATTTTGCGATGACCCGCTCCATGATGCCCGAAGCAATCAAAGTGTCAGTCTCGAAGGGCAAATGTGGGCCGTGCTGCTCGTGGGCGCCGAGCGGCAGCACCGCGATCCACTCCGTCCGCGCCGACGGCGGCAGTGACGGATCGTTATCCTGAAGATGGGGAAGGGGATGGGGCATCTGGTCGTTATTTTCCGGCTTCTATATGAGTAGCCTGATAGTCATGGCCAGGCGCGGTCTCAATATAAGACGGAAGGCAACGGCATGGGTAAGAAAAAGGACGGCAAGAAGAGCAAGTCGGGTAAAAAGAAGGACGTCGACGGCCTTTCCCCGAGCGATCTTGCCACCTCCGTCACGCAGGTGGCTCGGGCGATGCGCACCGCGCTCAGCCGCAGCCTTGCAGAAAGCGGCCTCTATGCCGGCCAGGACGGCGTGATCCTGGCGCTGTCGGGAGAGGACGGTCTGACGGCGGGTGAACTGGCCGGCCGCCTCGGCGTCAAGGCGCCGACGATGACCCGCACGATCAGCCGCATGGAGGCCCAGGGCTTCGTCGAGCGCCGCGGCGACGGAGAGGACGGGCGACTCACCGTCGTCTTCCTCACGGAGCAGGGGCGCTCCACGGTGGAGCAGATCGAGCGGAGCGTCACCGACTGCAGTGCCGCAGCCGTGCAGGACTTTTCCGACAAGGAGATCAAATCGCTGCTGCGTCTGCTGAAGGCGATGGAGGCCAACCTGCAGGGCGCAACGGAAGACGACTAGTTTTGCCGGGAGCAACGCTAAAGGTTGCGAAATCTGCTTAAAGAATTTAAACGGGTTTAAACCGGTGGGGTGCCGGCGCTTGCCTGGGAGGGGACGTGGCGCAAAAAATCAAGCTGTCGACGATAGCCGAAAGCCTCGGGCTTTCCACAGCGACGATCTCTCTCGCCTTGCGCGACAGTCCACTGGTGGCCGTCGATACGCGCGAGAAGATCAAGGAACAGGCCCGGGCGCTGGGCTATATCTACAATCGGCGCGCCGCCAGCCTCAGAACCTCGCGCTCCGGTATCATCGGCGTCGTCGTGCACGACATCATGAACCCCTTCTACGGGGAGATCCTGAAGGCGATCGAAAGCGAGCTCGACCGCAGCCGCCAGACCTTCATCCTTTCCAACCACTACGATTC
>JBKBXP010000031.1:0-19549 GCA_046314035.1 Pseudorhizobium sp.
AGCGGGTAGAGGTATGTCAGGCCATAGAGGCCGATGCCCATGACGAAGGAGAAGAGCGAGCCGAAGGCGAAGTTGCGGTTGGCGAAGGCCTTCAGGTCGACCACCGGGAAATCCACCTTGAAGGCGCGCCAGAAGAAGACCACGGCGCCGCCGACCATGGCTATCGTGCCGATGACGATGTGGCTGTCGCTGAACCAGCCCTTGTTGTTGCCCTCTTCCAGCACGTATTCCAGCGAGCCGAGGAAGAGGCCCATCGAGAGCAGGCCCCACCAGTCGAACTTCTTCCAGAGGCTCATTTCCGGCTTGTCGAAATCGATCATGCTCCAGGCGACGGCCGTGACGATGATGCCGGGCACGATGTTGACGAGGAAGAGCCAGTGCCAGGAGAAGGCGTGGCTGAGATAACCGCCGATGGTCGGGCCGATGGTGGGCGCGAGCGTCGCGACGAGGCCGATGATCGGCGAGACGATGGCGCGCTTCGACGGCGGGAAAATGGTGAAGGCGGCGGCAAAGACGGAGGGGATCATGCCGCCGCCGATGAAGCCCTGGATGGCGCGGTAGACGATCATCTGGTCGATGTTGGTGGCCGTGGCGCAGAGCATGCTGGCCAGCGTGAAGCCGCCGGCGCAGATGGTGAACAGCACCCGCGTCGAGAGGATGCGCGCCAGCGTGCCCGACAGCGGGATCATGATGACTTCGGCGATCAGATAGGAGGTCTGCACCCAGGCGACCTCTTCGGAGCCTGCGCCGAGGCCGGCCTGGATTTCGGCAAGCGAGGCCGAGACGATCTGGATGTCGAGGATCGACATGAACATGCCGAAGACCATTGCGAAGAAGGCAATGAGCTTGCGCCTGTCCATGGGAGGATCGGCGGGAATGGCTCCCGCCGTAACGGCTGTTGCTGCCATGACTGGTCTCCTTGCGCTAAGCGCCGCCCGTTACCGGGCCGCAGCCACGGCTTCGCCGGAGGGCGCGGTGCGGGTGTCGACATCGACGACGACGCTGAGGCCCGCCCGCAGGTGCTTGTCGGCCAGAACTTCTGGCGGCAGGGAGATGCGCACGGGAACCCGCTGGATCACCTTGGTGAAATTGCCGGTGGCGTTTTCGGCCGGCAGCATGGAGAAGACGGAGCCGGAGGCCGGCGCGATCGACTGGACCGTGCCCTCGATGTCGTGCGCCTCGAAGGCATCCACATGGACGCGCACCCTGGAGCCGGGCTGCAGTTCGCCGATCTGGGTCTCCTTGAAATTGGCCTCGATGTAGAGCTGCGTCAGCGGCACCAGGGCTGCCAGCCGCTTGCCGGCGGAGACGAGATCGCCGGTCTGCACGGCGAGATTGCCGACGATGCCATCATAGGGTGCCTTCAGCACCGTGAAGCTCAAGTCGCGGGTGGCCTGATCGCGGGCCAGTTCCTGGGCGTGGACGGTGTTGACCGCCTCGCGGCGCTGCGCCTGCAGGAGGCCGATATTCGCCTCTGCCGACGACACCGCCGCCTGTCCGGCGACGAGGTTGGCGCGGGCCTGTTCGAGCGCGATCTGGGCATTGTCCAGGTCGGCGGCGGTGCCGACCGATTTGGCGACGAGTTCGCTCGCCCGCTTCCGGTTGATCTCAGCGCCGCGAAGGGCGGCTTCCAGCGCGCCCTGCTGGGCTTCCGCCTGCTTCAGGGCCGCCTCGCCGCCGATGATCTGGGCATCCATGCGGGTGACGGCGAGTCGGGAGGATTCGATCGCGGTCTCTGCCCGGTCGAGCGCCAGCTGGTAGTCGCCGGTGTCGAGCGTCACCAGCGGATCACCGGCCTGCACCTGCTGGTTCTCCACCACATTGACCTTCTCGACATAGCCGGAGATCTTGGGGGAGATGATGGCAATGTCTCCCTGGATGTAGGCGTCGTCGGTGGAGACGAGGAAACGTCCGTCCGTCCACCAGTCGTGGCCGTACCAGCCGGCGGCGCCCAGCAGCGCCAGCGCGATCACCGGCAGGACGAGGTTCGGCCGCTTGCGCCTGGCGCGCGGCTTGCTGGTTTCTGCCGGCGCAGGCGCGGCTGCGGCCTCTGCGGTCGGAGCAGGAGCGCCGGTGGCGTCGGAGCGGGAAACGTCGCGCAGGGCGCTGGCGGTATTGGAAGCGGTCATGGGTGGCACCATCTGGCAGATGAAACGGGGAATGCAAATTCAATCGAACTCATCGGTTCGGTGAGCTTGACATAGACCCTCTTCACCGACTAATCAAGGCCAATCGAACCGGTCGGTTCGAAAAGGTAAAGAAGACATGACGAGACAGACACAGACGCTTGAGACCACCCCTCCCGCCGCCGCGACCGGCGGCCGCTTTGCCGCGGGCGAAGACCCGGCCAAGCGCGAACAGATCATCGCCGGCGCCAAGCGGGTGTTCATGACCGTCGGCTTCGACGCCGCCAGCATGAACGACATCACCCGCGAAGCCGGCGTGTCGAAGGGGACGATCTACGTCTATTTCGCCAGCAAGGAAGACCTCTTCGTCGCCATGGTCGACCGGGAGCGCGACCGCATCGCCAGCGACATGCGCGACATCCTGGCCGGCAGCGGTTCGGTAGAGGACGCGCTTTCCGCCTTCGGCATGAGCTTTGCCCGGCACATCACCTCGCCGCAGGTCATCGACGCCATGCGCACGGTGATCGGCGTCGTGCAGCGGATGCCGAACCTGTCGCGGCGCTTCTTCCACACGACGCCCGGCAATGTCCGCGACGTGCTGGAGGATTTCCTCCGCCGCCACATCGCGCTCGGCACGCTCGCGATCGACGACACCGATCTCGCCGCCCGCCAGTTCATCGAGATGTCGACCGGCAGCTTCTTCAAGTTCCGCCTGTTCGGCGACCTCGACGACGTGCCCTCCGACGCGGAGCTGGAGCACGCGATTTCCGGCGCCGTGCGGGTGTTCATGGCGGCCTACGGGGCGAAGGCGAAGGGCTGAGCGGCGGCGGCGCGGGCCTGCCCCTCATCCGCCTGCCGGGCACCTGTTGGGGGGCGTCGTCGTGGCCGCCCTGATCCTTCGAGGGTCGCTGCGCTCCCACCTCAGGATGAGGGCGGAGTGAGTGCTGCCATCGAAGCCCTCGAAGCCCTCTCCTTGGGTGTAACCCGAGGACTGAGGTGCGCAGCCCGCAGGGCGGAGCCTCGAAGGGCGGGGGCGGGCACGCGACGCTGCAGACAAGACAGACTCCTCCCTTGGCGATCTTCAAAACTTTCAAATTCGGACGGGGCGCTGAAAGCTGCCTCGTAAGTTTAGTTTTATGTGGCACCTCTCAGCGCCCCGTTCGGCGGTTGTTGCCCGCGACTTCGGTCCCTCTGCAAGGGTCTTCGGGAACGGTGCTCGTCTGGTTGTCCGAAGCCCGGGCGGACCAAGTTACCGCCAACACTCCGGCCCCCTTCGCCGAACGCTCGTGGTTACGACGGACGTATTCGTCCGGCGACACCAATCCCGAGACCCCCCTGTGTGCCGCACAGGCACGCCCGGCGCGCTCTTTCGGGCTTCAAGAGGCGGGGGCCGGTCCGAAACCCCGCGCCTCTCCCCGTGTCGCCGGAGGGAGACCATTTTCCGCGAACCCCGAGGATGGAGACTTACGTCGTTTCTCCACCCCCGGCGCCGGCCCCACCTCGCCGGCACGCCTGCCGGTGTATCCGAGAGCGGAACGGCACCAGTCTGCCTCACAATCTGACGGTGTGGAAAAACTCTGCGTTGATTTTTCTCAAGCCGTTGATTTTCCTGAACCCGCTGCAGAAAGCCTTCCCCGCAATTTGGTATCGCTTGCTCCTCCCGTTTCGAACCGGATCATCCTGCAAATGCCGGAGCTCAACCCTGCCGTTGACCCCGATCCTGCCCAGGATTATTCTCAAGACATGGAAGGACGTCCCATGTCTGTAAAAGCGTCTGTCTCGATTACCGAACAGCAGGATGCCTTCGCCCGCACGCTGGTGGAAGACGGCCGATATGCAAGCCTGAGTGACGTTGTGCAGCATGGGCTGGAACTGCTGCGCGAGGAGACGGAGCTGGAGAACGCCGACCATGCTGCGTTGAAGGCACTGATCGACGAGCGTATGGCCGGCGAATTCCTGACCATGGAAGAGAGCAATCGACGGATCGATGCCATGATCGCAAAGAAGAAGGCTGATCTTGGCCTATGACATTCGCCGCGCGGCTGGAGTCAAGCAGGATCTCGATCTGATTTTCGATCATCTTCTCCAATCCTATATTGCGCTCGGGGAGCCGGCTGCGGTGGCTTTCGAACGCGCCGCTCGAAGGGTGGACCTGATCAGATCCGACATGGATGCCCTGGCGCGAATGCCCCACAAGGGGAACCTCGACCCAGAGATCCTGCCTGGGCTGCGCCACGTGACAAAGAACCGGGCAATTTTCTACTTCCACGTGAATGATGCCGAAAGCGTCGTCCACGTGCTTGCCGTCTTCTTCGGTGGGCAAGATCATCACCGCCACATGCTGGCGCGACTGGCGCCCAGAAAACAGCAGCAATAGGAACGCAGCCTCCCGCGCAGGGCGCCTGCACGATTGCCGCATCATTCGAACTCCATGATAAGCTCGTCGACGGCCAGGCTCTGGCCGGCGGTGGCGGCGACGCGCTTGACGACGCCCTTGCGCTCCGCCTTCAGGACGTTCTCCATCTTCATGGCCTCGACGCTCGCCAGCGTCTGGCCGGCCTCGACGGCGTCGCCTTCCTTCACCAGCACGGAGGTGATCACCCCGGGCATTGGGCAGAGCAGCATCCGGGACGTGTCGGGCGGCAGTTTCACCGGCATCAGCCGCGCCAGTGCGGCGACGCGGGGGTTACGGACCCTGGCGGTCACGTCGATGCCGCGGAAGCGCAGGCGAATGGCGGTGCCGTTGAGCTCGACCTTGACGCCCATGGACTGGCCAGCGACGTGGAAATGCGCCAGCGTCTGCCCCGGCAGCCAGTCGGTCTCCACCGACAGCGGCACGCTGTCGGTCAGGCGCACCCTGGCTCCCTCGGTAACGGTCTCGATGGAGCCGGCGATTTCTGCGCCGGCGAGCGTCACCACCCAGTCCTTCCCGACGACGCGGCGATGGTTGCCGATCGTGCCGGAGATCTGCGCGGCACGCTGCTGCAGCGTCTGGTGGACCACCATGGCGATGGCGGCAAGCCGGTGAAGCGCCACCTCGTCCGGCGCGACGCCGGAAAAGCCGTCGGGAAATTCTTCCGCGATGAAGGCCGTGGTGATCTTGCCGGAGCGGAAGCGCGGGTGGGCCATCACCGCCGACAGGAAGGGCAGGTTGTGGCCGATGCCCTCCACCTCGAAGCCGTCCAGCGCCTCGCCCATGGCTGCAATGGCGGCGTCGCGGTCCTTGCCCCAGGTGCAGAGCTTGGCGATCATCGGGTCGTAATACATCGAGATCTCGCCGCCTTCGAAGACGCCGGTATCGTTGCGCACGATCGTGCCGTTGCCGCGCTCGCCCTCCACCGGCGGCCGGTAGCGGCTGAGGCGGCCGATCGACGGCAGGAAGTTGCGATAGGGATCTTCCGCATAGAGCCGGCTTTCGATCGCCCAGCCGTTCAGCGTCACGTCGTCCTGGCCGAATGACAGTCGTTCGCCGGCCGCGACGCGGATCATCTGCTCGACGAGATCGATGCCGGTGACGAGTTCGGTGACCGGATGCTCCACCTGCAGGCGGGTGTTCATCTCGAGAAAATAGAAGTTGCGGGCGCCATCGACGATGAATTCCACCGTGCCGGCCGAATGGTAGCCGACGGCTTTCGCCAAGGCGACGGCCTGCTCGCCCATCGCCCTGCGGGTCGCCTCGTCGAGGAAAGGCGAGGGCGCCTCCTCGATGACCTTCTGGTTGCGGCGCTGGATGGAGCATTCCCGCTCACCGAGATAAAGCACGGTGCCATGCGTGTCGCCGAGCACCTGGATCTCGATGTGACGCGGATCGGTGACGAACTTCTCGATGAAGATGCGGTCGTCGCCGAACGAGCTTTTCGCCTCGTTCTTCGACGACTGGAAGCCCTCGCGCGCCTCGGCATCGTTCCAGGCGATCCGCATGCCCTTGCCGCCGCCGCCGGCCGAGGCCTTGATCATCACCGGATAGCCGATCTGGCCCGAAATCGTGACCGCCTCTTCGGCATCGGCGATCAGCCCCATGTGGCCGGGCACGGTGGAGACGCCGGCTTCCGCCGCAAGCTTCTTGGAGGTGATCTTGTCGCCCATCGCCTGGATGGCGTTGACCGGCGGGCCGATGAAGATGACGCCTTCCTTTTCCAGCGCCTCGGCAAACAGCGGATTTTCCGACAGGAAGCCGTAGCCCGGATGCACCGCATCGGCGCCGGTCTGGCGGACGGCGTCGAGGATCTTCTCGATGACGATATAGGACTGCGAGGAGGGGGCGGGGCCGATATGCACGGCCTCGTCGGCCAAGCGCACATGCAGCGCGCTTGCATCCGCATCGGAATAGACCGCAACGGTGGCGATTCCCATGGCTTTGGCCGTGCGGATGACCCGGCAGGCGATCTCGCCCCGGTTGGCGATAAGGATTTTCCGTATCATTTGAACTCACTCCCTGCGGTTCAAGCTCCCTTAACCGCTATTCCTTGGCTGCTTTTTTCAAGCCCTTCGCCACGCTCTGCTCGTTGTTCACCTCACCGAATGCTTGCGGAAAATTCTTGCGGGCAAGCGCTTCGTTCAGCTTCAACTTGGCGAAATAGGATTGTGGATCGAAGCCGCGTTCGGCCGCGAGGATTTCACGCCCGAACAGGCGGCAGAGGCGTTCGCCATCCAGATTTCCACGCTCGAAGGGCTCCGTGCCGAAAAACTGCCAGAGCGCCTGAACAAAGCCGAGGTCGGCCAGTGCGACTGTCGGGTCCATGCTGCGATGACGGGGCCAGTTGGTGAGCGGCGTCACTTTGGGGTTTGGCCGGCGCAGCGTGTATTGCCATTGCGTTCCCGGCAGGCCCGGCGGAAAGCCCTGATGCTTGGGCATAAGCGGTTCTTTTGCCATCGCATCACACCTCGAACACATCCACGAAGGCTTCCGGAAAGTTCTGCCGCGCCACCTTTTCGTCGATCATGAGCAGGGCCTCGTAGGATTGCGGATCGAAGTTCTTCTCGGCCGCGACGATCTCGCGGCCGAAAAGGAGGTTGATGCGGGCGGCGTCGAGATTGCCGCGCTCGAAGGGCTCGTCCCCGAAGTGGTGCCAGAGCGCATGCAGGAAGGCGGCGTCGATCCGGTGCTCCTTCGTGCCCGTGTGGGCGTGCCGCGGCAGCGCTCTGATCGGCGTCACGCCCTTCGGATTGGCGCGGCGGATGGTGAACTGCACGCCCGTGCCGGGCATCCCGGAGGGAAAGCCGCGGTGTTTGGTCATGTCGGGAAGGGTTGCCATGCGTATGCTCCTCAGGCCTTGCCGGCCGCGTCCCGGCCAATCTTGTCCTGCGTCTTCGTGTCGAAATCGGCGGCTTCGTGGCGTTCGTGCAACTGGCTCGACGGATCGCCGTAGGTGCGGTTGACCATGGCGCCGCGCTTGACGCCGGGCCGCTCGCCGACCTGTTTCGTCCAGCGCTGCACATGCGCATACTCGTCGACGGAGAGGAAGTCGCCCGCGTCGTTATAGGCGTCCTTCTCGGCCAGTCGGCCGTACCAGGGCCAGATCGCCATGTCGGCGACCGAATAGTCGCCACCGGCCATGTATTCATTCTCCGCCAGGTGCCGGTTGAGCACATCCATCTGGCGCTTGACCTCCATGGCGTAGCGGTTGATGGCATATTCGATCTTCATCGGTGCATAGGCGTAGAAATGGCCGAAGCCGCCGCCGAGGAAGGGCGCCGAGCCCATCTGCCAGAACAGCCAGTTCATCGCTTCCGTGCGGCCGCGCAGGTCGCTCGGCAGGAAGGCGCCGAATTTTTCCGCCAGATAGACGAGGATCGAACCGGATTCAAAGAGGCGCAGTGGTGCGCCGCCGTCTTTCGGCGCATGGTCCATCAGCGCCGGGATCTTGGAGTTCGGATTGATCTCGACGAAGCCGGAGCCGAACTGGTCGCCATCGCCGATCTTGATCAGCCAGGCATCGTAGTCGGCGTCGGAATGGCCGGCGGCGAGCAGCTCTTCGAGCAGGATCGTCACCTTGACGCCGTTCGGCGTGCCCATCGAATAGAGCTGCAGCGGATGCTTGCCGACCGGCAGTTCCTTCTCGCGCGTCGCCCCGGCGATCGGCCGGTTGATGCTGGCGAAGGTGCCGCCGCTCTCGCTGTCCCAGGTCCAGACCTTCGGTGGCACATAGCCGGCGGGAAGGTTGTTTTCAGGGGGGAATTTGGTGTCGGTCATGAAAAATGTGTCCTTCTGATCGGGGGCGTCAGCGGGTGACGGGGAGAATATAGGAAGGGCGGCTGCGCCCTGCCGCAGGCTGAAATGCTTTTGATGCTCCGTTCAATTTATTCAGCCGCCTCCGCCGGCGGCTTGGCGCCCGGCGCGGCACCACCGATAATCAGTGCTTTCGCGCTGATATACTCGTCGATATCTTCCCAGCCAACTGCATCGCCGAACGGCAGGATCTCCCACTTCCGCCGCTGCTCCAGGGATGCCGCATAAAGCCTGGGATACCACCAGAGCGGTGCCTCGATCGTCCGGCCGTCGGCCATCTTGAACAGAAGCGACTCCGAGCGCACCTCGACATCCGAGATCACCAGCTGCTTCTCATCAATCTCCAAAGTAGTCATTCCATGCCTCCAGAAATTGCTGCCGGTTCTCGGCGACGACCGTCAGGATATCATTGACCTCGTGCCGGGCGAACCCCGTGCTGCGTGCGATGGAAAGGTCCGATAGCCACACCTTCAGCTGCTTGCGCTCCTTCAAGACATGGATGTGGGGCGGCTCGCCGATCTCCTTGGAGTAGAACAGGAACCGATGGCCCCGCCATCGGAGAACAACCGGCATGTTCCCTCCTAGAGCGGGATCGTGTCATGCTTCTTCCAGTGCGTCGTCACCTGCTTGCCCCGCAGCGAGGCGAAGGCGCGGGCGATGCGTTTGCGCGATGAATGCGGCATGATCACCTCGTCGATGAAGCCGCGCTCGGCGGCGACGAAGGGATTGGCAAAGCGCGCCTCGTATTCCGCCGTACGCCCGGCGATCTTCTCCGCGTCGCCGAGTTCGGAGCGGTAGAGGATTTCTGTCGCGCCCTTGGCGCCCATCACCGCGATCTCGGCCGTCGGCCAGGCGTAGTTGATGTCGGCGCCGATGTGTTTCGACGCCATCACGTCATAGGCGCCGCCATAGGCCTTGCGGGTGATCAGCGTCACCATCGGCACGGTCGCCTCCGAATAGGCAAACAAGAGCTTGGCGCCGTGCTTGATGACGCCGCCATATTCCTGCGCCACGCCCGGCAGGAAGCCGGGCACATCGACCAGCGTCAGGATCGGGATGGAAAAGGCGTCGCAGAAGCGCACGAAACGGGCAGCCTTCCGTGATGAATCGATGTCGAGGCAGCCGGCCAGCACCATCGGCTGGTTGGCGACGACGCCGACGCTCTGGCCCTCGATCCGGATGAAGCCGGTGATGATGTTGCGGGCATAGGCCTCCTGGATCTCGAAGAAATCGCCCTCGTCGGCAATCGCGGCAATCAGCTCCTTCATGTCGTAGGGCGTCGCGGCGCTGTCGGGGATCAGGCTGTCGAGCCGCATTTCGAGCCGCGACGGGTCGTCGTGGAAGGGCCTGACTGGCGCCTTCTCCCGGTTGTTCAGGGGCAGGAAGTCGAAGAGCAGCCGCACCGCCTCCAGCGCCTCGACATCGTTTTCGAAGGCGGCGTCGGCGACGGAGGATTTCTTCGTGTGGGTCGAGGCGCCGCCGAGTTCTTCCGCGGTGACGATCTCGTTGGTGACGGTCTTCACCACGTCCGGGCCGGTCACGAACATGTAGGACGAGTCGCGCACCATGAAGATGAAGTCGGTCATCGCCGGAGAATAGACGGCGCCGCCGGCGCAGGGTCCCATGATGACGGAGATCTGCGGGATGACGCCCGAGGCCTCGGCATTGCGCCGGAAGACCTCCGCATAGCCGGCCAGCGATGCGACGCCCTCCTGGATCCGCGCCCCGCCGGAATCGTTGAGGCCGATGACAGGCGCCCCGACCCGCACGGCCATGTCCATGATCTTACAGATCTTCTGGGCGTGCGTCTCCGACAGCGAGCCGCCGAGCACGGTGAAATCCTGCGAGAAGACATAGACCTGACGGCCATTGATGGTGCCCCAGCCGGTGACGACGCCGTCGCCGGCGATCTTCTGGCCGTCCATGCCGAAGTCGACCGCCCGGTGGGTGACATACATGTCGAACTCCTCGAAGGAATCCTCGTCGAGCAGGACATCGATGCGTTCGCGGGCCGTCAGCTTGCCCTTGCCATGCTGGGCCGCGATCCGCGCGTCGCCGCCGCCGAGCCGTGCCTCCGCCCGCCGCCTCTCCAACTCCTGCATCACCGCGCGCATGCGTCCTCCCGAATGTCTTTTTTCTTTTGTAGCCGCTTGCGGCGTCGGCGCAAACGTATCCCTGCCGGGAGTATGAATATTTGTCGCCGCTTCGCATCCGCTACCTTGGTATCGACGCAGGCAGCGATTAATTGTGAAAGCGCAAGACAAGGAGAATTTACGACATGCAGGCGCTGGTTCTGGAAGAAAAGGGTGTGCTCTCGCTGCGGGAGATCGATCTGCCGCTCACCGTCGGACCGGGTGACGTGAAGATCGCCATCCATACGGTCGGCGTCTGCGGCAGCGACGTGCACTACTATACTCACGGCGCTATCGGCCCCTTCGTGCTGCGCGAGCCGATGGTGCTCGGCCACGAGGCGGCCGGCACGGTGGTCGAGGTTGGCGCCGAGGTGAAAGACCTGAACGTCGGCGACCGCGTCTGCATGGAGCCGGGCATTCCCAACATGTCCTCGCGGGCAACCAAGCTCGGGCTCTACAATGTCGATCCCGACGTGCGCTTCTGGGCGACGCCGCCGATCCACGGCGTGCTGGCGCCCTACACCGTCCATCCCGCCGCCTTCACCTACAGGCTGCCGGACAGCGTCTCCTTTGCCGAAGGCGCGATGGTCGAACCCTTCGCCATCGGCATGCAGGCGGCGGCGCGCGCCCGCATCAAGCCGGGCGATGTGGCGGCCGTCATCGGCTGCGGCCCGATCGGCATCATGGTGGCGCTGGCAGCGCTCGCCGGCGGCTGCGCACGCGTCTTCATCTCGGACCTCAGCGCCGAGAAGTTGGCGATCGCCGGCCAATATCCGGGGATCGTGCCGGTCAACATCACCGAGCGTCCGTTTGCGGAGGTTCTGGCCGCCGAGACGGGAGGCTGGGGTGCGGATGTGGTGTTCGAGGCAAGCGGCAGCCCGCGGGCCTT
The DNA here is from genome assembly GCA_046314035.1 of Pseudorhizobium sp. Classification (GTDB taxonomy): domain Bacteria; phylum Pseudomonadota; class Alphaproteobacteria; order Rhizobiales; family Rhizobiaceae; genus Neorhizobium. The sequence continues at coordinate 11,377 of JBKBXP010000031.1, forward strand.
CGACGGGCTGTTCGACCTGGTGCGGCCGGGTGGTGCGGTGGTGCTGGTCGGACTGCCTGTTCGCAAAGTGGAGTTCGACGTCGCCGGCGCCATCTCCAAGGAAGTGCGCATCGAGACGGTCTTCCGCTACGCCAACATCTTCGACCGGGCGCTCGAACTGATCGCGTCCGGAAAGGTCGACCTGAAGCCGCTGATCACCGGGACCTTCGACTTCGACCGCTCGATCGAGGCCTTCGAGAGGGCCGCCAGGGGCGATCCCTCCGACGTCAAGCTGCAGATCCGGGTCGGCGAGGGGGCCTGAGGCGTCAGGCCGCGCGGCGGATGCGGCGCGGCTTGGCCTGCCGTATGGGGAGGGGCACGCGCAGCACCATCTCGTCGGCAAACATCCGGGCGTTTTCGCGTGCCTTGTCGAGGTTGCTGACCTGCGCTTCGTTCATGGTGTGCAGCGAGCCGCCACACTCGAAGACATCGCGGAAGGCGGAGCGTTCGACGATCGGCGTGTTGAGGACGTTGACCTGGCGCTGCGCCAGAAGACCCTTCACGGCCAGAAGCGCGCGGGTGGTGACCATCGGGTTGACCCGCGTCAGTACCACGGAATGGGCAACCTTGATGCCCGCCCGCCGCTCCAGATACTGCAGCAACTCCAGCACATTGGCGCCGCCCTGGGCATCCATGGCGCAACCCTGGATCGGGATCAGCACGTGGTCGGAAAGGCCGATGGCGGTGGCCAGCAGCGAGGTGCGCGCGCCCGGCAGGTCGATGATGAAATAATCCGTCGTCGCGCGGCCATCGGCGATGGTGCGTTCGATGGTGCTGGTGTTGATGTAGGGGATAACGCCGATCCGGCTGTCCGGTGGTGACAGCTTGTGCCAGCGGGTGATCCACTGCTGCGGATCGGCGTCGAGAATGGTGACGCGATAACCCTGTTGCGCAAGTTCGGTCGCGAGCAGCAGAACGGCGGTGGTCTTGCCGGCGCCACCCTTGGTGTTGGCAAAGGTTATGACTGGCATTTCGGTCCCCAAAGGCGATCCCCGAGCCTCATGCTCCGACCGGACACCCTCATGACGCCGTTGACCGCAATGTTCCAGAACATGGTTAACAAAGCATGAAGGGGTCGATGCGGACCTCAATGCCGGCGGTCCGCGGCAAGGATTTCCCGGGCGATCTGCTCCAGCGGCACGATGCGATCGACGCCGCCGCGCGCGATTGCCTCCTTCGGCATGCCGAAGACCACCGAGGTGGCCTCGTCCTGGGCCACGGTAAAGGCGCCGGCCTCGTGCATTTCCAGCAGGCCGCGGGCACCGTCGTCGCCCATGCCGGTCATGATCACGCCCATGGCATTGGCACCGGCGGAGCGTGCGGCGGATCGAAACAGCACATCGACCGAGGGGCGATGGCGGCTGACAAGCGGGCCGGTGCGGACCGAGACCTGATAGCGGGCGCCGCGACGCTCGAGCAGGGTATGCTTTTCACCACCCGGAGCAATCAGCACATGGCCGCGCAGAACCGGGTCACCATCGGCGGCTTCCTTGATCTCGACGGCACAGAGGCCGTTCAGCCGATTGGCGAAGGCGGCGGTGAACTTCTCCGGCATGTGCTGGACGATGATCATGCCCGGCGCATTGGCCGGCAGCGCCTCCAGCATTTCCCGCAGCGCCTCCGTGCCGCCGGTGGAGGCGCCGACGCAGACGACCATCTCGGTGGTCTTCGCCATGGCGCCGGCTCTCGGCGGCGGCAGCACCGCATCGGCGGTCAGTCTGGCGCTGGGAACCTCGGCCGGCTTGTAGCGCCGCATCTTGCCGACCTGCGCCCGCGCCGCCGATTTGACCACGGTGCGGATGCGCTCGCCCGATTCGGCCAGATGGTCGGCCGCACCGATCTTCGGCTTCAGGATGACGTCGACGGCACCGGCTTCCAGCGCCTGCATCAGCGTTTGCGAGCCGGCTTCGGTGAGCGACGAGCACATCACCACGGGGATGGGGTGTTGGCTCATCAGCTTGCGCAGGAAGGTGATGCCGTCCATCTGCGGCATCTCGACATCGAGTGTGATGACGTCCGGGACATCGTCACGGATCTTGCGGGCCGCCATGAACGGGTCGTTGGCGGTGCCGATCACCTCGATCTCCGGATCCGCCGACAGAACCGCCGTCAGGGTCTGCCGGACGCTGGCGGAATCGTCGACGATAAGGACCCGGATCTTCTTGATCATGAACTCACACGCGCTTGAAGATGGTATTGGCAACCTGGCGAAGCGGCAGGTCAAGCCCGGAGACGGTTTCCGAATGCCCGATAAGCAGATAGCCTCCCGGCACCAGGCAATCGCAGAGCCGCGACAGCACCCGCTGTTGCGTCGGCTTGTCGAAGTAGATCATCACGTTGCGGCAGAAGATCACGTGCATCAGGTCGCCGACCGGATAGGAGGCATCCATCAGGTTGAGCCGCGCAAAGCCGACCCGCGAGCGCAGCTGCGGCGCAATCCGCACCTCGTTGCGCTGGCGGTTGGCCGAGCGCATGACGTATCTCTGCATCATGTCCGCCGGCACCGGTTCCAGCAGGTCGGCGGTATAGATCCCCTTGTGCGCCTTCTGCAGCACCTCGGTGGAGAGGTCGGTCGCCAGCACGAAGAAATCGCGCTCCGGTGCCGACGCCGCCAGGAAGTCGGCCAGCACCATCGCCATGGTATAGGGCTCGGCACCCGTCGAGCAGGCCGAGCTCCAGGTCCGGATCCGCCGGTCCGCGAAGCTTTTCAGGAGGTCGGGCAGGCCGGTTTCCACCAGATACTCGAAATGCTTCGGTTCGCGGAAGAAGTCGGTCTTGTTGGTGGTGACGGAATCGATCAGGTAGAGCGATTCATCCTTCATGCCATCCTGTGCGAACAGATGGTCGCAATAAGCGTCGAAGCTGTCGAAGCCGGTGGCCCGCAGGCGTCGGCGCAACCGGCCCTCCAGCATCGTCACCTTGTTGGGCGGCATCTTGATGCCGCTGTAGTCGTAGATGTATTTTGCCAGCCGATCGAAATTCCGCTGGCTCAGGCGGTCGTCGAGAGGCTGGCTCTTCAATGCGGTACTCAATCAAAGTCTCCGATCAGGCCACGCGGGCGGACGGTGCGACACCGGACAGGGCAGGTCCGGCATCGGAGAACAGCCGGGCGAGATCGACGATGACCACGAAGCTCTGATCACGCCGCACGACGCCGGCGATGTAATCGGAACGCCAGCGGATGCCGATGTCGGGCGCCGCCTCGATCTGCTCCTGCCGGAACGGCACGACCTCGTAGACCCGGTCGGCAACCAGGCCGAGCGCCAGCAGCTTGTCGCCGATCGGCACGTCGAGCACGAGGATGCGGGTGTGCGGCGTCTTCACCGTCCCGGTCATCCCGAGCCGCAGGCGCAGGTCGATCACCGGCACGCCCTGGCCGCGCACGTCGCGCAGCCCGAGCAGATAGTCCGGGCCGTGCGGGATTTTGAAGGCGTCCTCGTGATCGAGGATTTCCCGGACCACCCCGACCGGCACGGCGAAGAGCTCATCGCCGAGGCTGAAGGTGACGAATTGGAGTTCTGCGGATGCGGTCATTGTCATGCGCTCTCCCTGAAGTCTGCGTCGTCCGCATCAGGGCCGCCCATCGACATGTCGAGCGCGAAGCCCTTGGCGCGCGACTGCTGCGCCGTGACGCTGTGCGCGGAGGCCCTTGCCGGCGGTGCCGAGCGGGCTCTGCCGGCGGACGCCTGGGTGCCCGTCTGGCGATGGCTCTTCATGCTGCCGGTATCGACGCGGAAGAAGGCGATCGAGGCCTGCAGTTCCTCGGCCTGTGCGGCGAGTTCTTCCGAGGTCGAGGACATCTCTTCCGATGCACCGGCATTTTGCTGGGTCACCTTGTCGAGCTGCTGGATCGCTTCGTTGATCTGAGCGGCACCGATGTCCTGCTCGCGGCAGGCGGCGGAGATTTCAGAGACCAGTTCGGCGGTCTTCTGGATGTCAGGCACCAGCCGGCCCAGCATCTCGCCGGCTTCGGTCGCAACCTGCACGGTTTCGCCCGACAGCGTGCTGATCTCGGCCGCGGCCGCCTGCGAGCGTTCCGCCAGCTTGCGGACCTCCGAGGCGACGACCGCAAAGCCCTTGCCGTGCTCGCCGGCGCGGGCGGCTTCCACGGCTGCGTTGAGGGCGAGCAGGTCCGTCTGGCGGGCGATCTCCTGGACGATCGAGATCTTCTGGGCGATCGTGCGCATGGCGCCGACGGCCCGGTTGACCGCCTGGCCGGAAGCCTCGGCGTCGATCGATGACTGGCGGGCGATCTTCTCGGTCTGCGCGGCGTTGTCGGCGTTCTGCTTGATGTTGGCAGCCATCTGCTCCATCGAGGCGGACGCCTCTTCGGCGGCGGACGCCTGTTCGGTGGCACCTTGGGACAGGGTTTCGGAGCTTGACGACAGCTCCTGGCTGCCGACCGAGACGTTGTCGGAGGCGGCCAGCGCGTCGGCGACCACGGTACGAAGACGCTCCACCATGCTCTGCAGCGCGAGCCCAAGGGTATCGCGGTCGGAGCGGGGCTTCGGGGTCACCATCAGGTCGCCGCCGGCGATCTGGTTGGCGACCTCCGAGGTCTCGCGCAGGTTCAGCACCATGCTGCGCATCGAGATGCCGAGCTTGTCCTTGTCGGACAGGGGCTTCGGCTCCACCGAGAGATCGCCCTCTGCGATGCGGTCGGCCATCTCGGCGGTGTTGCGCAGGTTGTCGGTCATGACGTTGATGCGGTCGACGAGATCCTTGATTTCGTCGTTGGTGCGGATCTCGATCTTCTGGTCCAGGTCACCGATCGACACGGCCTGAACGGCATTGCCGATCCTGCCGAGGCCGCGATTGATGCCCAGCGCGATCCAGAGCGCGGCAGCAACAGCGATCACCAGGGCGCCCAGGGTCATGGCCGACAGGGCGACGAAGGTCGCTTCATAGTCGGCGTCGGCAGTCGCGTCCGAAGCCCGGATGGCGGCCTCCGTCAGTTCCGCCATCTCCTCCGACAGCGCATCCATTCGGTCGGCGGCTTCGTGCCCTTCGGTCATGAAGAGTTCGGTCGCCAGGGCGGTCTGTCCGTTGACCGCCAGGGTGATGATGCGGTCGCTGATGGCGAAATAGTCGTCGCTGAAGTCCCGGATCTTCTGCCATTCGGCCTTGGACGTATCCGGAGCATGGCTCTGGCCCTCGTTCAGCGCCTGCTCGAAAGCCTGCTTCTCTGCCGCGAGAACGGCGCGGGCCTTGCTGGAGCGCTCGGGTGTCGTCGCCATCAGCAGGTCTGCTTCGGCAAGGGAAATCCCGTCGAAGGCGGACGCCAGATCGTTGGCGAAGTCGTCCTGATGAACAGGACCTTCAATCATGGCGTTGCGGACGGTGTTGACGTCCCGGACTGCCAGGATGCCGAAGGCGGCAGAGCCGCAGTTCAGCAGGATCAGGAGGCCGAAAGCGAGGCCGAGTTTCAACTTGATGGTAAAGCGCATGGAGCCCTCTCTGGTGTCTGTTGACAGACCAGGTATGTGAAACGACATGCCGTGGCGGGCGACTCCATTCACTGGCCAGCGGCTCCCCGAGGGGATAATCCGCCGCAGCATGCGACGGAGATTGCCAGGCCCGATCAGGGCCCGACGAGCGTCTCAGGCACTTTCGCGAAAGTGCAGGTCGTCGGCATCGGGACCACCCATCGACATATCGAGCGCAAAGCCCTTGGCGCGGGCCTGCTGTGCCGTCACCGACTGGCTGGGCCTGGGAGCCGCCTTGGGCGCCGGACGAGCGGCTGGACGGGACGCCGGCTGGGCGGACGTCCTGGCCTGTCCCTGCATGGCGGTCTTGGCGGCCTTTCCGCCAGCTGCGTCGACGCGGAAGAAGGCGATCGAGGCCTGCAGCTCTTCCGCCTGGGCGGCGAGCTCTTCCGAAGTGGCCGACATCTCTTCCGATGCACCGGCATTCTGCTGGGTCACCTTGTCGAGCTGCTGGATCGCCTCGTTGATCTGGGCGGCACCGATGTCCTGCTCGCGGCAGGCGGCGGAGATTTCAGAGACCAGTTCGGCGGTCTTCTGGATGTCCGGCACCAGCCGGCCCAGCATCTCGCCGGCTTCGGTCGCGACCGTCACCGTCTCGCCGGACAGGGCGCTGATCTCGGCAGCCGCCGCCTGGCTGCGTTCGGCAAGCTTGCGGACCTCGGAGGCGACGACCGCAAAGCCCTTGCCGTGCTCGCCGGCGCGGGCGGCTTCCACGGCGGCGTTCAGCGCCAGGAGGTCTGTCTGGCGGGCGATCTCCTGAACGATCGAGATCTTTTCGGCGATCGTGCGCATGGCGCCGACGGCACGGTTGACGGCCTGGCCGGAGGTTTCTGCATCACGCGAGGACTGGCGGGCGATCTTCTCGGTCTGGGCGGCGTTGTCGGCGTTCTGCTTGATGTTGGAGGCCATCTCCTCCATCGAGGCGGAGGCCTCTTCGGCGGCAGACGCCTGTTCGGTGGCACCCTGCGACAGGGTTTCGGAACTGGCGGAAAGCTCCTGGCTGCCGGAGGAGACGTTGTCGGAGGCAGCCAGCGCGTCGCCGACGACGCCGCGCAGGCGCTCGATCATCGTGTTGACGTAGCCAAGCATGTCGCCGATCTCGTCCCGGGTGGTGATCTCGGCAAAGCGGGTAAGGTCGCCTTCCGCCACGTTCTGGACGGCCTGGCTGGCCGCGCGCAGGCCTTTGCTGATGCTCATGGCGATCCAGAAGGCGGCCAGGATGGCGATCAGCAGAGCCGCGGCGGCAACCGCAACCAGCACCATCCGGGTCTGGCCATAGTCCTCATCCGCATTGATATCAGCCTCCCTGAGGCGCGTCCCTTCAAGGACAACCACCTCGTTGAGGAGCGCATCGATCTCGTTGGTAACGGTGCGCGCTCCGTTGTTGGAGATCTGCATCGCCGTCGACGTGTTGCCGCCCAGCACCAGCGACCGGATCTGGTCGTCCTGCTTGCGGAACTCCGTGGTGAAATCTCCGAGCTTGTTCCAAAGGACCTTGCCCTGCTCCGTGGCGAGAGGCGTCACGGCGGTGAAGCTTGTATCGAAATGCCGGCGGGCATCGTCTCCCTTCGCGATGCTGTCCTGCATCTCCCGCGCGTTGTTGGCCAGCAGCAGGTTCTTCTGCTGGCGGATCTGCTGCAGGTGGTCGTTGCTCAGCTCCTGGGCGAGCTTCAGACGTTCGGCAGGTCCTTGGATCACCGACTCCAAAGTCTCGTTGAGGTGGCTCAGGCTGTAGATGCCGTAGCCAGCCGTTGCCAGAAGCATCATGATGACGAAGCCGAAGGCGGCCCCCAGTTTGAATTTGATCGTCGCGCGCATGGCCTTGCCTTTCGGGCTATTTGGTGCCGGAGCCGGATTTTCGGTGCTCGTGATTGGCGGAGAAAATGGCCTGGAGATTGGGAAGGATGATGAAGTCGCTTCCGCGCCGCACCAGGCAGTCGATGAAATCGGGACGCCAGCGCATGCCGACGCTCGGTGGTGGCTCGCCGGCACTGCGCAAGAGGGTCGTGACCTCGTGCACCTTGTCGGTCCGGATGCCCGTCAGTGTCGGCTCGCCCTCGATCTCCAGCTCGATCACGATGATCCGGCTGTCGATGGTGGGTTTCGTCGCTTCCATGCCGAAGGCGAGACGGATGTCGGCGAGCGGAATGACCTTGCCGCGGAAGTTGATGACGCTGCCCACGAAGGCCTTGGCGCCGGGCACGGAGGTTTCCGGCAGCAGGTCGAGGATCTCCTGGACGGCTGCGGCTTCCAGCGCGAAGACCTCTCCGGCGATGTCGAAGGTCACCACCTCGATCTCTTCGCGGCCGGCCCAGAGTGAGTCGGGAATGGTTCTGATCGCTGCTTCGCTCATCCTGCTGCCCGCAATTGGGCCTCCTGTTGCTGTCCCTCGGCAACCAGATGGCCGACGTCGAGGATGAGGGCGACATTGCCGTCGCCGAGGATGGTGGCGCCGGAGAAGTTTCCGACGTCATGGTGGAGCTTGGACATGCTCTTGATCACCGTCTGGTGGTCGCCGATGATCTGATCGACCACCAGGCCGATCCGCTCGGTCCCGGTCGAGACGACCACGACCTTCTGGTGCAGTTCGGGCGGCGTGCCGGTCTCGAACATTTCGCGCAGACGCAGATAGGGCACCAGGCTGTTGC
>JBKBXP010000032.1:0-12237 GCA_046314035.1 Pseudorhizobium sp.
ATCGAAGCAACGGACAATCAGATCTGCCTGGAAGGGCTGACCCATGGCCAGCGGCTGAAGCTCTCGCTGCGGCGGGGACTGCCGTCCTCCGTCGAGGAAAGCCTGGAGGCGCAGGTCGACCTCGACCTCTACGTCAAGGACCGCCAGCCGATGGCGCGCTTCACCGGCGACGCCTTCGTGCTGCCGTCGACGGCCAGGCGCGGCCTTCCGATCGTATCCGTCAACACCGACAAGGCCGACCTCAAGCTCTATCGGGTCGGCGACCGCAATGTCGTGTCGCTGCTGACAAGCTCGCAGTTCCTGACGCAGATGGACGGCTACAGTGCGTCGCGGATCGAAGATGAGAACGGCGAACTCGTTTGGCAGGGCTCGATCGACATTGCCCAGGATCTCAACACGGAAGTCGTCACCAGCTTCCCGGTCGACGAGGCGCTGCCGTCGCGCAAGCCCGGCGTCTACGTGCTGACGGCGGCCGCTTCCACCGGTGCCAATCGGGAATGGGACAGCAAGGCGACACAATGGTTCGTCGTCTCTGACCTCGGACTGTCGACCTTCGCCGGAACCGACGGCCTCAACGTCTTCGTCCGGTCGCTTGGGTCCGCCAAGCCGCTCGCGGCCATCGAGTTGCAGCTGCTCGCCAGGAACAACGAGATCCTTGGAACGGCCACGACGGACGAAGACGGACGGGCGGTGTTTACCGCAGGCCTGATCCGCGGAACGGCGGCCATGGCACCGGCCATGATCACTGCCAGGAATGGCGAGCAGGATTACGTCTTCCTCGACATGACCCGCGCCGGCTTCGACCTCTCCGACCGTGGCGTCACCGGGCGGCCAGCGCCTGGTGCCATTGACCTGATGGCCTGGACGGAGCGCGGCATCTACCGGCCGGGCGAGACGGTCCACGCCTCGGTGCTGGCGCGCGACACTGAGGCGGAGGCGATCGAGAACCTGCCGCTGACATTCGTGTTCCTTCGGCCCGATGGCGTCGAGGACAGGCGTATCGTGGACAACGGTACGCTCGGCGGCCATGCGCTCGAGCTGCCGCTGCTGGAAACCGCCATGCGCGGTACCTGGACGATGCAGGTGTTCACCGATCCCAAGGGTTCGGCCATCGGCCAGCATAGCTTCCTGGTCGACGACTTCGTTCCCGATCGCATCGAGTTCGACATTTCAGCTGCAGGCGAGGAGATCGAGCCGGGAGTGGCACTGCCGATCACGATCGATGGTCGCTATCTCTACGGGGCGCCGGCTGCGGGTCTTTCGCTGGAAGGCGAGGTGGTTCTGAAACCGGTTCGAGAGGCGGCGGCGTTCCCCGGCTATCAGTTCGGGCTGACCGACGAGGAGGCCAGCGAGGCCATCCGGATCCCGCTGCAGGACCTGGCCGATCTCGATGAGGATGGACAGGCCGTGCTGGAGGTTTCGGTCGATGAGGTTCCGTCGACGACGCAGCTGCTCGCCGCCGATATCGTGGTGCGCATGCGCGAGGCAGGCGGTCGCGCCGTCGAGCGGACGCTGACGCTGCCGGTCAAGGCAGAGGCGACCCGGATCGGGATCAAGCCGCAATTTTCCGGCGACCTGCCGGAGAACGCCATGGCAGCTTTCGACGTGATTGCCGTCGATTCGCACGGCCAGAAGACGGGCCTGACGGATCTGTCCTGGACGCTCTTGAAGGTCGAGCAGGACTACCAGTGGTACCGGGAGGGGAGCGCCTGGCGGTTCGAGCCGGTCACCCGCACCAGCCAGGTGGCGGATGGCGTGCTTGCCGTTTCGGCGGAGGGAGCGACTGTTTCCGCACCGGTCACATGGGGCCGCTATCGGCTGGAGATCGAGAGCGATGATCCGAGCGGACCCGCCACCAGTGTCGAATTCGACGCCGGCTGGTTCGTGACGGCCAGCTCCACGGAAACGCCGGATGCCCTGGAGATCGCCCTGGACAAGCCGAGCTATGCGGTCGGTGAGACCGCGAAGCTGAAGATTTCCTCGCGCTATGCTGGTGAGCTGATGGTGGCCGCCGGCGCGGAGGCCTTGATCTCCGTCCAGACCGCGAGCCTTGGAGCCGACGGCGGCGAGGTCGAGATTCCGGTGACCGCAGACTGGGGCGCCGGCTCCTATGTCACGGCAACGCTCTACCGCCCGGGCGAGGCGCAGGAAAGCCGGATGCCCATGCGGGCGATCGGCATCACCTGGCTCAAGGTCGATCCCGCAGATCGCGATCTCGAGATTGCCATCGAAGCGCCCGAGCAGACCCTGCCGCGCCAGCCGCTCGATATTTCCATCGCGGTGGCCGGAGCCGGTGTCGGAGAGGAAGCCTATGTCACGCTTGCCGCCGTCGATGTCGGCATTCTCAATCTGACGCGCTATGCTCCGCCGGCGCCGAACGACTGGTACTTCGGCCAGCGCCGCCTCGGCCTCGAGATCCGCGATCTCTACGGCCGCCTGATCGACGGCTCGCTGGGCGCCGCGGGCCGTATCCGCACCGGCGGCGATGGCGGCAGCATGGCGATCGAAGGCAGCCCGCCGACGGAGAGGCTGGTCGCCTTCTTCTCCGGCCCCGTGCGGCTCGATGACACCGGCAGGGCGACGATCTCCTTCGACATTCCGCAGTTCAACGGGACCGCCAGGCTGATGACGGTTGCCTGGTCGAAGTCCGGCGTCGGCCATGCGGTGAAGGACGTGGTGATCCGTGATCCGATCGTCGTGACGGCAAGCCTGCCGCGCTTCCTCGCGCCCGGAGACGAGAGCCGGTTGCGGCTCGACATCGCCAATACCGATGCACCCGCCGGTTCGTACGAGCTTACCGTCATCGGCAATGATCCCATCGCACTCGGGCCGGAAGCGGCTGCGCAGACGATCGATCTGGTGTCCGGCGGCAAGCTGGACGTCAGCATTCCGGTGACGGGCGTGGAACCGGGAAACGGCCAGGTCACCGTCCGCCTGGAGAATGCCTCCGGCCTTTCGCTGGAGCAGGTACTTAACATCCCGGTGCGGCCGGCGACACTGCCCCGAACGGAACGGCGGATCGTGGCCCTCTCGCCCGGCAGCAGCCTGACCGTCAGCGGCGACCTGCTGGCCGACAGCGTCCTTCCCGGCGCGTCCGTCAGCGTGAACGTCAGCCGCTCGAATGCCTTCGACATTCCGGCGCTGCTGATGAGCCTCGACCGGTACCCTTATGGCTGCACGGAACAGACCACGAGCCGGGCGCTGCCGCTGCTCTATCTCAGCCAGCTTGCCGTCCAGAACGGGCTGGCGGACGATGCGGAGGTGAAGACCCGCGTCCAGGAGGCGGTGCGGCGGATCCTGTCGAACCAGTCCTCCTCCGGCAGCTTCGGACTCTGGGGCCCTGGCGGCGGCGACCTCTGGCTGGATGCCTATGTCACCGACTTCCTGTCGCGGGCCCGCGAGCAAGGCTACGACGTGCCTGAACCTCCCCTGGTGCAGGCGCTGGACAACCTGCAGAACACGCTGGCCTATACCACCAACGTCCGCGACCAGGGCAGCGAGATCGCCTATGCGCTCTATGTGCTGGCCCGCAATCGCAAGGCCGCGATCAGCGACTTGCGCTACTATGCCGATACGCTGCTGGACGAATTCCCGACACCGCTTGCCAAGGCTCATCTTGCGGCGGCGCTCTCGCTCTATGGTGACGGGCAGCGGTCGAGGCGCCTCTTCGTCGACGCTCTCGGCATGGCGGAGCAATCTCAGGTCCAGCAGGTAAGCCTTGCCCGTTCCGACTACGGATCGGCGCTTCGGGATGGCGCGGCGGTGCTGGCGCTTGCCGCCGAAAGCCGGCCGGTCCCTCCGATCGTGCCGGCGCTCGCTGAGATCGTTGCCGAGGAATGGCGGCAGAAAGCCTATACCAGCACGCAGGAGCAGACCTGGATGCTGCTGGCAGCCAACGCCCTTCAAGGCGGCGACGACGATCTGCGTCTGGACGTCAACGGGGCAGATCACCGTGGCAGCCTGATGACGCGCATGGCGGGAGACGCAGTGCTCGATCATCCGCTAATGGTGACGAACCGGAGCGCCGATCCGCTGTCTGCGGCCATCACCACTGTGGCCTCACCGTTGCTGCCGCTCGCGGCCGGAGGTGACGGCTTCACGATCGATCGCAGCTACTACACGCTGGAAGGGGAGCCGGCGAATGTGTCGGAAGCCCGCCAGAACGATCGCTATGTGGTCGTCCTGACGATCAACGAGACCAACGACTGGCCATCGCGGATCCTGGTGCAGGACCTGCTGCCGGCAGGCTTCGAAATCGACAATCCCAGCCTCGTCAACAGCGCCCAGCTGGCGAATTTTGAGTGGGTCGGGGAGGTGGAGCCGGCGCATACGGAGTTCCGCAACGACCGCTTCGTCGCTGCCTTCAACCGGAATACCGGCGACAACCGCGAAATCTCGCTCGCCTATGTGGTGAGGGCGGTGGCGCCGGGGGTGTATGATCACCCGGCGGCGCAGGTGGAAGACATGTATCGGCCGCAGCTCTTTGCAACGACGGCGGCCGGACGCATGGAGGTCGTGGCGGCGCCGTGAGATGAAGCCCAGGCACAAGATTTTCCTCGGCCTGTTTTCGGCTCTCGTCCTGACAACCGGGTTGGCCGCGGGTCTCGACGTCGCCGACCGGACCTATCCGCCGCCGCTGGAGACGGCGGCGTTCGTCTCCCACGAAGTGGTGGACACGGATGGGCAGTTGCTGCGCGCCTTTGCGACCCGGGAGGGGCGCTGGCGCCTGAAGACGAGCCTTGCCGATGTCGATCCGAGGTTTGTCGACACGCTGGTCGCCTATGAGGACCAGCGATTCTTCCAGCATTCCGGCGTCGACGTTCTGGCGATGGGGCGGGCTGCCGTGCAGTTTGTCGGCAATGGCCGCGTCGTCTCGGGCGCTTCCACCCTGTCGATGCAGGTGGCGCGGCTGATCGAGCCGCGAACGGCGCGCTCCCTGCCCGCCAAGCTGCTGCAGTCGATCCGGGCAATCCAGATCGAGCGGCGCCTGAGCAAGCAGCAGATCCTGGAGCTCTACCTGACGCATGCGCCCTACGGCGGCAATCTCGAAGGCGTAAGGGCGGCAAGTCTCGCCTATTTCGGCAAGGAGCCGCGCCGGCTGACGGTGGCGGAAGCGGCGCTCCTCGTCGCCCTGCCGCAATCGCCCGAAGCTCGCCGGCCGGATCGTCATGCCAAGGCCGCGGAAGCGGCGCGCGATCGCGTTCTCTCCCGGCCGGCCGTGGCCGCCGTCACGGGGCACGGCGAGGCCGAGCGGGCTGCCGGAGTGCCCGTGCCCCGCCGTCGGCAACAGCTGCCGGCCCATGCCGCCCATGTGGCCGAGGCCGCCATCCGAATGCAGCCCGGCGCTCCGGTGCATTGGACGACGCTGAAAATCTCCGTTCAGCGGTCCCTGGAGCAGGTGGCCCGCGAGGTTGCGGAGACACTGGATCCCAAGGTGTCGCTGGCGATGGTCATGGCCGATGCCTCGACCGGGGACATTGTCGCGGAGGTCGGTTCGGCGGGATACTTCGACGCAAGCCGGTCGGGCTGGATCGACATGACGCGGGTCAACCGCTCGCCGGGTTCTACGCTGAAGCCGTTCATCTATGGGCTGGCCCTGGAGCAGGGGCTCGTGGCGCAAGAGACGATTATCGAGGATCGGCCGGCGAATTTCTTCGGGTATCGTCCGAAGAATTTCGACATGAGCTACCAGGGAGACGTGTCGGTCCGACAGGCCCTGCAACTGTCGCTGAACGTGCCGGCGGTGCGGCTGCTTGATGCGGTCGGGCCGTCGCGGCTGATGGTTCGGCTGAGGCGGGCGGAGGTGCATCCGGTGCTGCCGACCCATGAGGCGCCGGGGCTCGCCATCGGTCTCGGCGGTGTCGGGATGTCGCTCAAGGATCTGGTTCAGGCCTATGCCGCACTGGCAAACCGCGGACAGCCGGTCCGGCTCGGCAATGGCATAGAGGACCAGCCCGGCGCCATTGGCGGCGAGCCGCTTTTCGAGCCGCCGGCCGTCTGGAACGTGGTCGACATCCTCTCCGACGTCTTGCCGCCGCAGGGGAGCCGTCGGCTCGGCATCGCCTACAAGACCGGCACCAGCTACGGCTATCGGGACGCCTGGTCGATCGGCTTCGACGGGCGGCATGTTCTGGGCGTCTGGGTGGGCCGTCCAGACAATGGCGCGGTGCCGGGGATATCAGGCTATCAGACGGCCGCGCCCATCCTGTTTGAAGCCTTTGCGCGGTCGGGGGTGGTGCCGGCCGCCTTGCCCAATCCGCCTGCCGGAGCCATTCGTCTTCCGCAATCCGATCTGCCGATGAGCCAGAGGCGCTTTTCGACAAGCGCCAACGGGCTGATTTCTGCGTCCCGACGCGAGCCGGCGCCACAGATCGTCTATCCTCCCGAAGGAGCAAGAGTTGATCTTGGCGCAGGCAATGGTGGCGAAGCGATGCCGCTGGTGCTGAAGCTGCAGGGAGGCAGGGCGCCATTTAGATGGCTTGCCAACGGAGAGCCTCTGGAAGCTGTATCCCGTCGCCGATCAAGTCAGTGGATGCCGGACGGGGCAGGACATGCGACGCTGACGGTGATCGACGCCGACGGCCGTGCCGCCAGCGTCAGGATCTTCGTCGAGTGATCTCAGGCGGCGCTCGCCGCCTTCTTCCTGGCCACACGGCTGCGGATGGAGTCCAGATCCGCCCGCGGCGTCGCTGCAAATAGGGTGCGGGTATACTCGTGCTTGGGGTCGGAGAAGACCTCGTCGCGGGTGCCGTGCTCCACCGCTTCCCCAAAGTACATGACCATCACCTCGTCGGCGATGTAGCGCACGACGGAGAGATCGTGGCTGATGAAGACATAGGTCAGCCCGAACTCGTCCTGCAGGTCGGCCAGCAGGTTCAGCACCTGTGCCTGGACCGAGAGGTCGAGCGCGGAGACCGGCTCGTCGAGCACCAGAAGCTTCGGGTTCAGCATCAGGGCACGAGCGATCGCGATGCGCTGGCGCTGGCCGCCGGAGAACATGTGCGGATAGCGGTTGAAGTGTTCCGGACCCAGGCCGACCTTGACCAGCATCTCGTTGGCGCGGTCGCGGCGTTCGGCCGACGACATGTCGGTGTTGATCAACAGCGGCTCGCCCAGCACGTCGCCGATCTTCTGGCGGGGGTTGAGAGAGCCGTAAGGGTTCTGGAAGACGATCTGGACCTTCTGGCGCATCTCCTTGGTGAGATGGCCGGGGCGGGTGTCGGTCTTCTTGCCGTCGATGATAAGGTCACCGCCGGTCGGCTCGTCGATGAAGGTCAGCATGCGGGCGAGCGTCGACTTTCCGCAGCCGGATTCGCCGACGATCGCCAGCGTCTTGCCGCGCTCCAGCGCGAAGGAGACGCCCTTGACGGCATGGATGATCTTCTTGGGCTTGAACAGACCGCCCGGCAGTTCGTAATCGCGCCGGATGTCACGGACCTCAAGCATGATGTCGTTCTTGTCGTGGCTGGTCATAGGCGTGTTTCCGCTGGTTCAGGCGTGCCATCGAAAAAGTCGGACACCGTCGTCAGACGATCGCCGGTGGCATTTTCGGGCAGCGCCGCAAGCAGGGCCCTGGTGTAGTTGCTCTTCGGGTTCTCGAAGAGGGTGAGCACGTCGGCTTCCTCCATCTTCCGGCCCTTGTACTGGACGATCACCCGGTCGGCCGTTTCGGCAACAACACCCATGTCGTGGGTGATCATGATGAGGCCCATGCCGTTCCTGGCCTGGAGCGCCATCAGGAGATCCAGGATCTGCTTCTGAATGGTCACGTCGAGCGCGGTTGTGGGCTCGTCGGCGATCAGCAGCTTGGGATCGCAGGCGATCGCGATGGCGATCATGACGCGCTGACACTGGCCGCCGGACATCTGGTGCGGGAAGTGGTTGAGCCTTTCCTCCGGGTCCGGCAGGCCGACCTGCTTGAACAGTTCAATAGCGCGCGCCCGGCGGGCCTGCCTGTCAAGGCCGAGGTGGATGCGCAG
Organism: Pseudorhizobium sp.; assembly: GCA_046314035.1. Lineage (GTDB taxonomy): Bacteria > Pseudomonadota > Alphaproteobacteria > Rhizobiales > Rhizobiaceae > Neorhizobium. Next base: position 7,980 of record JBKBXP010000032.1, read on the forward strand.
CACCTCCTCGATCTGGAAGCCGACCGTGAAGCAGGGGTTGAGGCTGGCGACGGGCTCCTGGAAGATCATCGCGATATCCTTGCCGATCAGCTTGCGGCGTTCCGCGGCACTGATGTTCTGGATATCGCGGCCTTCGAAGAGCATGCGGTCGGCGGTGATCTTTGCCGTCCAGGGCAGAAGGCCCATGACGGCGAGCATGGCCACGGACTTGCCGGAGCCGGATTCGCCGACAATCGTCAATACTTCACCGGCATTGACGGAGATCGAGACGCCATCCACGGCGCGGAACCAACCGGCGGCAGTCTGGAACTCGACCGTCAGGTTGTCGATTCGGAGAAGCGCCATCTCAGGACCTCTTCAGCTTGGGGTCGAGCGCGTCGCGCAGGCCATCGCCCATCAGGTTGATGGCCAGGACGGTGATCAGGATCGCAAGACCCGGGAAGGTGACGACCCACCAGGCGCGCAGGATAAACTCGCGGGCCTCGGCGAGCATGGTGCCCCATTCCGGGGCCGGCGGCTGGGCGCCCATGCCGAGAAAGCCGAGGGCAGCGGCATCCAGGATCGCGTTCGAGAAGGACAGCGTCGCCTGAACGATCAGCGGCGCCGTGCAGTTGGGCAGGATCACCTTGAACATCAACCGCAGCGGGCCAGCGCCGGCGAGGCGCGAGGCCGTCACATAGTCACGGGACTTCTCGGTCATCACGGCGGCACGCGTCAGGCGCACGAAGTGCGGCTGCAGCACGAGCGCGATGGCGATCATGCCGTTGATCAGGCCGGGACCGAGGATGGCGACGAGCACCAGGGCCAGCAGCAGCGACGGGAAGGCGAGGATGATGTCCATCAGCCGCATGATGACCGTGTCGATCCAGCCGCGATAGTAGCCGGCGATGACGCCGATGAGGATGCCGCTGGTCAGCGAGAGGGTCGTCACGAAGACGCCGATGAAGAGCGAATACTGCGACCCGTAGATCAGCCGCGAGAGGATGTCGCGGCCCACCGGATCGGTCCCGAGCAGATAGGTGAAGCTGCCGCCTTCCATCCAGACCGGCGGCATCAGAACGGCGTCGCGGTATTGTTCGAACGGCGAATGCGGCGCGATCAGCGGCGCGAAGATCGCCGTCAGGACAAGCGCCACGAAGACGTAAAGACCAATCACTGCACCGCGGTTTTCGGAGAAGTAAAACCAGAAGTCCTTGAACATGCGGCGACGCAGGGCCGCGCTCGACAGAATTTCGGGGGAGTTGTCGATATCAGGGATAGTATCGGCCATGGGATGATCCTCCTAGTGCCGGATACGCGGGTTGATCAGGCCATAGAGCAGATCAACGATGAGATTGACGAACATGATGATCGCGGCGATCAGCAGCAGTCCGCCCTGGATGACCGGGTAGTCGCGCCGGAAGACGCTGTCGACCATCCATTTGCCGATACCCGGCCAGGAGAATATGGTCTCCGTCAGGATGGCTCCCGCGAGCATGACGCCGATCTGCAGCCCGATCGTGGTGATCACCGGGATCATCGCGTTGCGCAGCGCGTGGATGCCGACGACGCGGAAGGGCGAAAGGCCCTTGGCGCGCGCGGTGCGGACATAATCCTCCGAAAGGACCTCCAGCATCGCCGACCGCGTCTGGCGCGCAATCACGGCAAGCGGGATGGTGGCGAGCACGATCGACGGCAGGGCAAGGTGGCTGAGCGCCGAGGTGAAGGCGCCCTTCTGGCCGGACAGCAGCGAGTCGATCAGCATGAAGCCGGTGACGGGCGGGAAGTAGAAGAGGAGCGAGATGCGCCCGGAGACCGGTGTCCACTGCAGGATCCCGGAGAACAGGATGATCAGCAAAAGGCCCCACCAGAAGATCGGCATCGAATAGCCGACTAGCGCGATGCCCATCAGGGACTGGTCGAAGAACGAGCCGCGCTTGATCGCCGCGATGATGCCGGCCGGGATACCGATCGCGATCGCGAGGAGGATCGCACAAAGGGACAATTCCACGGTCGCCGGAAAGAGCGCCATGAATTGATCGAGGATCGGCGTCTTCGACACGATCGACGATCCGAAGTCCCCCGTCAGAACGCCGCCGAGGTAATCGAAATACTGGATGACCAGCGGCCGGTCCATGCCGAGCTGGGCGCTGATCTGCGCGTGGCGTTCCGGCGACATGACGCGCTCGCCGGAGAGCAGCGCCACGGGATCGCCCGGCAGAAGCCGGATGAAGGCGAAAGCAATAATTGAGACCCCGATGAAAGTCGGGATCAGAACGGCGAAGCGCCGCAAGAGAAAGCCGAACATAGGAAACCTTCTGTGTCCTTGAGCCCCGGCAGGTTTTGAACCCTACTCGTGGCGCTTGAAGTGGTTTCACTTCATTTTTTTGGCGCTCATAAAACAAATGCCGCGGGATGCGCAACGCATCCCGCGGCAGATTCGTCATCTAAGTGCGATTACTCGGTGATATCGACCTTCTCGAAGGTGAAATCGCCGAGCGGGCTCTGCGTGAAGCCGGTGACTTCCTTGCGCATAGGGACGACGGAGAGCGAGTGGTCGATGGTTGCCCATGGAGCCTCGCGCTTGAAGACAACCTGAGCTTCTTCGTAGAGCCTGGTGCGTTCAGCCTGGTCGGACGTGACCTTGGCTTCTTTCACCAGCGCATCGAATTCCTCGTTGCACCACTGGGCGCGGTTGTTGCCGCCGACCGCGTTGCAGCCGAGGAGCGTGTCGAGGAAGTTGTCCGGGTCACCGTTGTCGCCGGTCCAGCCGAGCATGACGGCGCCATCGCGATCCTTGGCCTTCGAACGGTCGAGATATTCGGCCCATTCGTAGGAGACGATCTCGACGGTCACGCCGATCTTGGCGAAGTCGTCCTGGATGACTTCAGCCGCGCGGCGGGCGTTGAGCATGTACGGCCGCGAGACCGGCATCGCCCAGACCTTCATCGAGAGGTTTTCAACGCCTGCATCCACAAGCATCTGCTTTGCCGCCTCGAGATCGTAGGTGTCGTCCTCGATGGCGTCGTTGTAGGACCACATGGTCGGCGGGATCGGGTTCTTGGCCGGTGTAGCCATGCCCTGGAAGACGGCGTCAACGATGGCTTCCTTGTTGATCGCCTTGTTGAGTGCCTTGCGGACTTCCGGCTTGTCGAAGGGAGCCTGCGTGGTGTTGTAGGCGAGGTAGGCGACGTTGAGGCCTTCCTGCTCCAGCACCGTCAGGGTCTCGTCGGAGCGCATGGTCTCGACGTCGGCCGCGTTCGGGTAAGGCATCAGGTGGCATTCGCCCGCCTTCAGCTTCTGGTAGCGAACGGCGGCATCGGTGGTGATGGCGAAGACGAGGTCATCGATCTTCGGTGCGCCACCCCAGTAGTCGGCGTTCTTCGTGTAGCGGATGACCGCATCCTGCTGATAGGCGATGAAGGAGAACGGTCCGGTGCCGACCGGCATCCGGTTCAGCTGGTCCATCGTCCCGTCGGCCTGCAGCTTGTCGGCATATTCCTTCGACATGATCGATGCGAAAGGCATCGCCAGGTTGGCGAGGAAAGGTGCTTCCGAGCGGTTCAGCACGAATTTGACGGTCATGTCGTCGACTTTTTCGACCGACTTGATGAGCTCCGGGAAGCCCATGCCGGCGGCATATTCCCAGGAAGCGCCCGCGACATACTGGTTCCAGGGATTTTCCGCGTTGATCTGGCGGTCGATGGAGAACACGACGTCATCGGCGTTCATCTCGCGGCTCGGCGTGAAGAACTCGGTTGTGTGGAACTTGACGCCCGGGCGAAGCTTGAAGGTGTACTCGGTGCCGTCGTCGGAGACCGTCCAGCTTTCAGCAAGACCGGCAGCCGGCTTCGTGGTGCCCGGCTCGAACTCGAGCAGGCGGCTGTAGATCGGATGCGCGGACGCGTCGAAGGTCGTGCCGGCGGTGTAAAGGCCAGGATCGAAACCTTCCGGAGAGCCTTCCGAGCAGTAGACGAATGTCTTGGCGCTCGCGCCGCTTGCGAGGAAGGTTGCCGACAGCAATGCTGCGGCGAGGACGAATTTGTTTTTCAAGGACTTTCTCCCAGTTAGGCGGTCCGGATGTTACCGATCCCACCGATATCAATTCGATACGCATGGCATGCACGCGCTCGTCTCTGTCGTTCGTCGGAGCCCTGCCGGTGTCGCACCGCAGACCATCGACCTCACCTGCGTCAGGACGGTGCCGGTCACTTTCCGCGCCGTCCTCACATCTTAACCCTTCGACGGCTTTCCGTCTCAGGGTTCTCATCATCCGCCC
>JBKBXP010000032.1:12336-18777 GCA_046314035.1 Pseudorhizobium sp.
GATTTTAGAAGGAGATCCTTCAATTGCGCGGGAATCCACGAAATTTTGTCAAGAAGACATCATTTCGCGAAATTACCCGCGGGCAGCGGCGGCGGAGAATAGCGAATACGGCGTGCTTGTCGAGACACCTCGCTGCCCTTCCCTGAAGAGAGTTAGCAACGACCTCCGATGACGTTCAATGTCATATGGCAGGCGTCGTCGCTCCGAGGAGCCTGTGGTTTGCGGAGAGTAGCGATTGAGGCTACGGTCGGCCATCAGTGCGTTGCAGCAAAGGGCAAGATTCATGACAGCAGGGACCTCCAATCAGCCGCCGGTCTGGGACGTGGTGGAAGCGAGACAAGAGGATTTCATCCGTCTCAGCGACCGCGTCTGGGAGACGCCGGAAACCTGCTACATGGAAACCAAATCTGCGGCGGCCCATCGAGAGATGCTGCAGGCCGAGGGCTTCCGGATCACCGAGAATGTCGCCGGCATCCCGACGGCCCTCATCGGCGAGGCTGGACAAGACGGACCGGTGGTTGCCTTCCTCGGTGAATATGACGCCCTTGCCGGGCTCAGCCAGGCGGCGGGAGCCACACATCACGCACCGCTGACGGCTGGCGCCAACGGTCATGGCTGCGGCCACAACCTGCTCGGGTCGGCATCGCTCCTGGCGGCAACGGCGCTCAAGGACTGGCTCGAGCAGGCGGGCACGCCCGGCCGGGTCCGCTACTACGGATGCCCCGCGGAGGAAGGCGGCGCGGCCAAGGCCTTCATGGTGCGCGCCGGCGCCTTCGACGACGTCGATATCGCGATCAGCTGGCACCCGAGCAATTTTGCCGGTGTGCAGCGCGAGACCTCGCTGGCGAACTGCCGCATCGACTTCGAATTCACCGGGCGCTCTTCCCATGCGGCGGCCGTTCCGGAACTCGGGCGAAGCGCGCTCGATGCGGTCGAACTGATGAGCGTCGGCGTCAACTACATGCGCGAGCACATGCCATCCGATTGCCGTATCCATTACGCCATTCTCGACGCAGGCGGCATTTCGCCCAACGTCGTGCAGGGCTATGCCAAGGTGCGATACGTGGTCCGATCGCCGGATCTGGCCGGCCTGCTGACCTTGATCGAGCGGGTGAAGAAGGTCGCCGAGGGGGCGGCCCTGATGACCGAGACGAGGGTCAAGAGCACGATCCTTGCCGGCGTCTCCAACCTCGTCGTCAACACGCCGCTGATGGAGACCATGCAGGGGATCTGGGAAAGCCTCGGGCCGCCGGCCTACGATGAGGCCGATATGGCATTCGCCCAGGACATTCGTGCGACGCTGACGCCGCAGGATATCGCGGCCAGCTGGAACCAGGAGCGGCTGGAGCAGAGAGATGTTCCCCTCGCAGACTTCATCCTGCCGCCGCACAACGAGGTTCGGCAGATGGGCGGCTCTACGGACGTCGGCGACGTCAGCTGGGTCGTTCCCACGGTCCAGGCCTATGGACCGACGCTTGCGATCGGCACGCAGCTTCACACCTGGCAGGTGGTCACGCAGGGCCAGAGCCCGCTGGCGCACAAGGGCATGGTGGCAACGGCCAAGGTGATGGCGGCGACCGGAATGGCCGCGCTGCAGAGCCCGGAGCTGCGCGAGGCGGCCTGGGCGGACCTCAAGCGCCGCCACAAGGGGCAGGTCTACCAAAGCCCCATTCCCGAAGACGCCGAACCACCCGTCGCGGCGATGACCGCGAAGTAGGCCCAGAACCGCATCGTCTCATTCAGAGGCTGACGCATACCACGCGTCGGTCTATGAGTGGGCGGCCGATCCAGCAAGGAGACAAATCCCGTGACCGTACAGCCCAATTCCGTCGAGGCCCGCGACCAGGCCTACCAGCTGCACTCCTACACGAATGCGCGCGCGCTTGAGCGCGACGGGGCGCTGGTCATCGAACGGGGCGAAGGCATCCATGTCTTCGACAACAACGGCAAGCAGTACATCGAAGCCATGTCCGGCCTCTGGAGCGTTGCCGTCGGCTTCGGCGAAAAGAGGCTCGTCGAGGCAGCCACCCGGCAGATGTCGAAGCTGCCCTATTATCACACCTTCACCGGCCGGACCCACGGGCCCTCGGTGGATCTGGCCGAGAAGCTGATCCAGATGGCGCCGGTGCCGATGTCGAAGGTGCATTTCACCAACTCCGGATCCGAGGCCAACGACACGGCCCTGAAGATGATCTGGTATCGGTCGAACGCGCTCGGCAAGCCGGACAAGAAGAAGATCATCTCGCGCATAAAGGGCTATCACGGCGTCACCATCGCCAGTGCCAGCCTGACAGGCCTTCCCAACAACCATCGGTCGTTCGATCTGCCGCTCGCCGGCATCTTCCACACGACCTGCCCGCATTTCCGCGTGTTCGCCCAGGAAGGTGAAACGGAAGAGGCCTTCGTCGCCCGGTGCGCTCAGGACCTTGAGGATCTAATCCTGCGCGAGGGCCCGGAGACGGTTGCCGCCTTCATCGGCGAGCCGGTGATGGGAGCCGGCGGCGTGATCGTTCCTCCTGCCGGCTACTGGGAAGCCATCCAGACGGTGCTGCGCAAATACGACATCCTGCTCATCGCCGACGAGGTGATCTGCGGGTTCGGCCGCACCGGGGAGATGTTTGGTACCCAGACATTCGGGCTGCAGCCGGACATCATGACGCTCTCCAAGCAGCTGTCGTCATCGTACCAGCCGATTTCCGCGCTGCTGATCAACGAGAAGGTCTATGAACCGCTTGCCGACGAGTCGGCGAAGATCGGGACCTTCGGGCATGGCGTTACCGCCAGCGGCCATCCGGTCGCGGCAGCCGTCGCGCTCGAAAACCTCGCGATCATCGAGGAGCGCGATCTGGTCGGCAATGCACGGGAACTCAGCCCCCTGTTCCTGAAGCGTTTAAAGGCACTCGAGAGCCATCCGCTGGCGATCGAGGCGCGGGGTGTGGGTCTCATCGGTGCGCTGGAACTGAAGCCGCGGGACGGCTTTGCCACCGGTCAGCTCGGCCCGAAGTTTGCGGCGCTGATGCTGGAGAATGGCGTTATCGGACGGGCGATCGGCGACAGCATCGCGCTCTGCCCGCCGCTGATCATCAACGAGCAGCAGATCGCCACGATCTTCGACACGTTCGAAGCGTCGCTGGATGCCTTCCAGGCGCAGCTCGAGTCCGCATGATGGGAGAAAATCAGCCGCGAGGGGAATGTCTGGCGGCTGATTGCTATGGCGAACGTCAGGCCTATGTTGTCGCGTCATGCTGACATTCCTCGAGCCATATTGGGCCCATATCCTCTTCGTGCTGTCGTTCATCTTCGGAGCGGCGGCCGCAATCCATGCGGCGATGACGAAAGAGGAGGTGCGCTCCGCGATCGGATGGGTCGGGATCATCATCCTGTCGCCGGTGATCGGCGCATCGCTTTATTTCATCGCCGGCATCAACCGGATGCGGCGGAGCGCCATCAGCAGCCGCCGTTTCCTCCTTGAACATGTCCGCGATCATTTCGAAACCTATGACGCGACCGACGCGCTGATCATGGAGCAGTTCGGGGAGCGGTACGCGGCGATGAAAACGCTTGGCGATCGCGTGACCGAACACGGCATCACCACCGGCAACACGATCGACATGCTGACCACCGGAGACGACGCCTATCGCGCCATGCTGAGGGCGATCGACGGTGCGACCCGTTCGATCCTGCTGGAAACCTATATCTTCGACCGGGACAGGGTCGGCCGGCGCTTTGCGGAAGCCCTGATCGGGGCGGCCAGCCGAGGCGTTTCGGTCAGGGTCCTCATCGATGCCGTCGGTGCCCGGTATTCCGTCCCCAGCGTGCTTGGCATGCTTCGCGATGGCGGCGTGACCGTCGAAGTCTTCAACGGCAATGTCATCGTCGGGCTGAGGTTGCCGTACGCCAACCTGCGGACGCACCGGAAGATCCTCGTCATAGATGGTTGCGTGGCCTTTACGGGCGGCATCAATATCCGCGAAGGGTTCTCGGGCGAATTTCTGGGGGCGGACTGCGCCGTCGACACGCATTTCCGGGTGACCGGACCGGTGGTGGCCGATCTCTTCGCCATCGCTGCGGCGGACTGGCGGTTTACCACCGGCGAGGAGCTGCAGAACGGCAGCTGGCAGGTCATCGCGCCTGAAAACGAGCCCGGATCCGGCGTCGCGATCCGTGTCGTGGCCTCGGGGCCCGACCGGAGCGTCGAAACCAACCACAAGATGCTGATGGGTGCATTCTCCGTCGCGCGGACCTCCATCCGGATCACCTCGCCCTACTTCCTGCCGGACCGGGAGCTGATCACCGCCCTCATCACGGCGGCGAGACGCGGCGTGGAAGTGGACATCGTGGTGCCGGAGGCGAACAATCTGACGCTGGTCGATCGGGCCATGACCGGTCAGTTCGACCAGCTGTTGAAGAACTACTGCCGGATCTGGCGGGCTCCAGGTATTTTCAACCATTCCAAGCTGATGGCCATCGACAGCCGCTGGTCCTTCGTCGGCTCCTCCAATCTCGACCCCCGATCGCTTCGCCTGAATTTCGAGGTGGATCTCGAGGTGCTGGATGTCTCATTTGCCGAGGCACTGGAACGAAGGATGGATATTGCCATTTCCTCCTCGACCCAGGTGACGCTGGAGGGATTGCGAAACAGGCCCTTTGCATCACGCCTTCTCGACCGGGTTCTCTGGCTGGGATCGCCCTATCTCTAGGTTGGCTCCGCCCGATTGCCGGAAGAACCCTTACAAGAAGTGCGTTGAGATCGCTGAAAGACCCATGCAGAAACGCCGCCAGACCCTTTCCGCCAGCATTCTGAACTCCATCCGGGAGCGCAAGACCCGTGGCGCGGCCGCTGCCGGATCATCAATTTCGAACCCGCCCGGCGGGCTTTTGGTTGCCTCCTACAATGTCCATAAGTGCGTTGGCGTGGACGGCAAGTTCGACCCTTACCGCACCAAGCAGGTGATCCGGGAAATCGGCGCCGACGTGCTGGCCCTGCAGGAGGCCGACACGCGTTTCGGCGAGCGTCGGGGCCTTCTCGATCTCGACTGGCTGGAGCGTGAAACGGGTCTTCTGCCGGTCCCTGTCGGGGGGATTTCAAAGGCGCATGGTTGGCACGGCAACGTCGTTTTCTTCCGGGACGGGCTGGTGCGAGACGTCCACCAGGTGAAGCTGCCAGGGCTGGAGCCGCGGGGCGCTCTCGTCACGGAGCTGGAGCTGAAGGACGGCAGCGTTCTGCGCATCATTGCAGCCCACCTCGGCCTGTTGCACCGGTCGCGGCACCAGCAGACGCGAATGATCGTCGACCTTCTTCAAGCCCGGGACGACCAGCCGACGATCCTGCTCGGCGACCTCAACGAGTGGCGTCTGGGGGATCGTTCTTCGCTGAACACGCTGACCTCGATCTTCGGCCTGCCACAGGCCGTGCCGAGCTTCCCGTCGAGGCTGCCGGTGCTCGCTCTCGACCGGATCATGTCCAACCGGAGCGAGCTGCTGGGACCCGTGGAAGCCCATGATACCCAGCTCTCCCGGCTGGCCTCCGATCACCTGCCGATCAAGGCACGGATTCACCTTCCATCGATCATCGCGCCGGTCGAGCCGGATGGAAACATTTAATCATACTATTGAACGCCAAGGCCTGACGTCGTAAGGCATCAGCCGACCGAAAAACAAGAGGAGACGACCATGACCATCTACCAGAACCTGATTGCCGGAGAATGGGTGGGCAGCGAAGCCTCCAACAATATCAGCCCATCCGACACCAATGACGTCGTCGGCGCCTACGCCCAGGGCACTGCAGAGGACGCCAAGCAGGCGATCGCAGCCGCCAAGGCTGCTTTCCCCGCATGGTCGCGCTCCGGCATCATGGAGCGGCACACCATTCTCCGGAAGGCTGCCGACGAGATTGTCGCCCGCAAGGAAGAACTCGGAACCCTGCTGGCCCGCGAGGAGGGAAAGACCCTTCCGGAAGCCATCGGCGAGACACTGCGCGCCGCACAGATCTTCGACTTCTTTGCCGGCGAAGCACTTCGCCTGACGGGTGAAGTCGTGCCGTCGGTTCGTCCGGGCATCGGTGTCGAGATCACGCGCGAGCCGCTCGGCGTCATCGGCATCATCACGCCGTGGAATTTCCCGATCGCCATTCCTGCCTGGAAGATCGCTCCGGCGCTTTGCTACGGCAATACCGTCGTCCTCAAGCCGGCCGACCTGGTTCCGGGCTGCGCCTGGGCCATCGTCGACATCCTGCACCGCGCAGGCCTGCCGAAGGGCGTCCTGAACCTCGTCATGGGCCGCGGCTCAGTCGTCGGTCAGGCCATGCTCGACAGCCCGGATCTTGCCGGCATCACATTCACCGGCTCCACCGGCACAGGCAAGCGCGTCGCACTCGCCTCCATCGAACATAACCGCAAGTTCCAGCTGGAAATGGGCGGCAAGAACCCGATGGTCGTTCTC
>JBKBXP010000033.1:0-3715 GCA_046314035.1 Pseudorhizobium sp.
GGCTGACCGGTGCGATGCTGGAGGATGGAAGTCTGCCATGGAATTTCGGGGAAGATCCGGGTGGCGTCTTCTGCGTGCCAGCGGCCACTGAGGGTGCTGCATGGGCGGAGGTGAGCCTTGGCCCGATTGCTGCCATCGGCGGCAAGACGCTGAGGGTGAAGTTCCGCACCGATACGCTCCCGCATCTGCAGATCTGGCGCAACCAGCAGGCGCCGGCGCATGTGCTGGGCATTGAGCCGGTCTCGCACCGCTGGGTCGGACGCCGCGAGCTCGAGGCGGCGGGCGAACTGTCCCTGCTGCAGCCCGGCGAGAGCATCGATTACGGCCTGCGGTTCTGCTTCGTCTGAGGCGGGCGTCGATTGACGCTCTGTTGGTGGGAGGGTATTGGGTTTGCCATATCCCAGCCGGAGGAAAACCATGGACATCCGACAGATCAACGACGAATACGCAGTTGCCGGACAGATCACGGTCGAGGATCTCGATAAGGTCAAGGCGATGGGGTTCAAGTCGATCGTCTGCAACCGGCCGGACGAGGAAGATCCTGGCCAACCGCGCTTTGCCGATATCGCCGCCAAGGCTCGAGAACTCGGCCTCGAAGTCAAGCACGTGCCGGTCGGGCGCATGGGTGTCGACGCCGATGCCGTCAACGGCATGGTCGATGCGCTGGACGAACTGCCGCGCCCCATGCTCGCCTATTGCCGTTCCGGCGCGCGCTCCACGGCCATCTACGAGAAAAGCCAGCATCTGCGTGGCTGAGACTTTCACGGCCGGCATCCTGCCGGCCATCCATCCGCAGCCCAAACATCTCCAGGAGTATCCATGAGCATCAAGCGCATCGAAACCGGCGCCCGCATGAGCGGCGCCGTCGTCCACGGCAACACCGTCTATCTGGCTGGCCAGGTGGGTGAGGGCGAGACCGTGACGGAGCAGTGCGAATTTGCCCTGCGTGAAGTGGATCGCCTGCTGGCGGCCGTCGGGTCGGACAAGTCGAAGATCCTGCAGACGCTGATCTATCTGTCGGACATGTCCTACTTCGCAGAAATGAACGCCGCCTGGGAAGCCTGGATCGATCCGGCCAACACGCCGGCGCGCGCCACCAGCGAAGCCAAGCTTGCAGCCCCGAAGTACAAGGTCGAGTTCACGGTTACCGCCGCCATCTGAACGGTGACATTCTGATTCCAAAAGCCGGCGCATCCCTCTGACGCGCCGGCTTTTTTCATGTCAGGCCTTCTGGCGGATCTGCGTCAGTGTCCGGGTCGGCGTGATGGCCTCCTGATCGAGCTTGATCTCGATGATCGACGGCTTGCCGCTGGCGCGGGCGCGCTCGAAGGCGGGCGCGAAATCTGCCGTCTTCTCCACCAGTTCACCATGGCCGCCATAGGCCTTGGCGAAGGCGACGAAATCCGGGTTGACCAGATCGGTGGCGCTGACGCGGCCGGGGTAATCCCGCTCCTGGTGCATTCGGATCGTGCCGTAGGTGCTGTTGTTGACCAGTACCGTGATGATCGGCAGGCCGTAGCGCACGGCGGTGATGAACTCCTGGCCGTGCATCATGAAGCAGCCGTCGCCGGCAAAGCAGATCACCTCGCGCTCGGGAAACAGCTGCTTGGCGGCGACGGCGGCCGGCAGGCCGTAGCCCATGGAGCCGGAGGTGGGGGCCGCCTGGGTGTTGTACTTGCGGAATCGGTGGAAGCGATGCACCCAGGTGGCGTAATTGCCGGCGCCGTTGGTGAAGATCGTGTCGGTCGCGGTATTGGCGTCCAGCCACTCCATGATCGGCCCCATCTGCACGGCGCCCGGACCGGTCTGCGGCGGCGTCGACCATTTCAGATAGGCGTCGTGCATGGCCGACTTGCGTTCGGCCCAAAGCGGTGCCGCCGGCGGCTCGATGTGCTTCAGCGCGGCGGCGAACTCTGCCGGCCCTGCGCAGATCGCAAGATCCGGGCGGTAGATGCGGCCGAGCTCCTCCGGATCCGGGTAGACATGCACGAGTTTCTGGGCCGGGTAGGGGATGTCGATCAGCGTGTAGCCGGAGGAGGGCATTTCCGACATGCGGGCGCCGACGAGGACGATGAGGTCGCTATCCTTGATCGCCTTCGACAGCGCCGGGTTGATGCCGATGCCGACATCGCCGGCATAGGAGGGGTGAAGGTGGTCGAACAGCATCTGCCGGCGGAAGGAGCAGCCGACCGGCACCTTGAAGCGGCTTGCGAACGCCTGCATGTCCGAGACGGCCTCCTGGCTCCAGCGGGTGCCGCCGAGAATGAACATCGGCCGCTGCGCCTCTTTCAGCATCACCTCGAGCGCCTGCATCTGGCTCGGGCCGGGATGGGATTCGACGGGCATATAGGCGCGCGCCGCCGGGGCCTCGACCAGCTCGACCAGCATGTCCTCCGGCAGCGTCAGGACGACGGGACCGGGGCGGCCGGAGGTGGCCACCGCAAAGGCGCGCGTGACGAACTCGGGAATGCGGCGGGCGTCGTCGATCTCGCCCACCCATTTGGCGAACTCGGTGAAGGCGCGGCGGTATTCGACCTCCTGGAAGGCCTCGCGCTCCTTCATGTCGCGACCGATCTGGCCGATGAAGAGGATCATCGGGATGGAGTCCTGCTTGGCGATGTGCAGTCCGGCGGAAGCATTGGTGGCGCCTGGTCCGCGGGTGACCATGCAGATGCCGGGCTGGCCCGTCAGCCGTCCCCAGCTGTCGGCCATCATTGCGGCGCCACCTTCCTGGCGGCAGACGAGAACCTCGATGCCGCTCTCGTAGAGGGCGTCGAGCACTGCAAGATAGCTTTCGCCGGGCACGCAGGAAATGCGCTCCACGCCGTTGGCCTTCAGCGCCTCGACAATCAGCTGTCCTCCGGTCTTCATCGGTCTTTCCCCTTGGTCTCGTTATGTTTCAGTTCTGACAGCACACTCTGTGTGTGCTCGCCGAGCTTCGGGCTCGGGCGGTCGTAGGCAAGCGGCGTCTCTGAAAGCACAATCGGTGTGCGGACGCCCGGAATGACGGTGCCGTCGACGGACGGCAGGTCGATGCGCAGCTGGCGCGCCTTTACCTGTGGATCCTCGAACATCTCGGCGACCGAGTTGATCGGTCCGGCCGGGACGGCGTTGTCGCCACAGGCGGCGAGCAGGGCGGCCTTCGGCCAGGTTTGCGTCTGCGCCACCAGCAGCGGCCGCAGGGCAAGCCGGTTGGCGACGCGGGCCTGGTTGGTCGAAAAACGCTCGTCGTCGGCTAGCGTGTCGATGCCGAGGACGCGGCAGAAGCGGCGGAACTGCCCGTCGTTGCCGACGGCGAGGATGATGTGACCGTCCCCGACGGGAATGACCTCGTAGGGGCTGATGTTGGGGTGGGCGTTGCCGAGGCGGGTCGGCGGGGTGCCGGAGACCAGGTAGTTCATGTTCTGGTTGGCAAGCACCGCCGACATCACGTCGAGCAGGGCCATGTCCACCAGCTGGCCTTCGCCGGTCTTCATGGCATGGATGAGCGCCGCCTGGATGGCCGCCACGGCATAGATGCCGGTAAAGATGTCGGCGACGGCGACGCCCGCCTTCATCGGCTGGCCGTCAGCCTCGCCGGTCACCGACATGAAGCCGGACATGCCCTGGACGATGTAGTCGTAGCCAGCGAGATTGGCATAGGGGCCGTCCTGGCCAAAGCCGGTGATCGAGCAATAGACCAGCTTCGGGTTGGTCGCCTTCAGGCTCTCGTAGT
>JBKBXP010000033.1:3725-18686 GCA_046314035.1 Pseudorhizobium sp.
GATCACCACGTCGGCGGTCGCCACGAGCTGGCGGACGATCTCCTGTCCGTCTGCCGTCTTCAGGTCGACGGCGACCGAGCGCTTGCCGCGATTGGTGGCGTGGTAATAGGCGGCCGAGAGGTTCTCGCCGTCCTTGCCTTCGACGAAGGGCGGTCCCCAGGCGCGCGTATCGTCGCCACCTTCCGGGTTTTCCACCTTGATCACGTCCGCGCCGAGGTCGGCGAGCATCTGGCCTGCCCAGGGGCCTGCCAGCACGCGGGCCAGTTCGATCACCCGGATACCGGTCAGGGGAGGTTGCTTCGTTTTGCTCTCGTTCATGGTGTCCCTGTTCAGGGTGTGACGATCGGATCGGCCGAGGTCACAGGTTTGGAGGCGGCGCGGCGTTCGCGCCAGATGATGTAGAGGCCGGAGCCGATGACGATGGAGATGCCCAGCCATGTCATCGGCTCAGGGAAATCGCTGAAGACCAGCCAGCCAAACCACGTCGCCGAGACGATCTCGAAATAGTGCAAAGGCGCGAGGACGGAGGCCGGGGCAGCCCGGTAGGCATAGACGGAGAGGATGCCGGAAAGCGAGGCAAAGAAGCCGACGCCGACGATAAACAGCATCGTCGTGATGTCCGGAACGGACGGTACCAGAAAACCGATGCCGCTTCCGCTGCCGAAGACCAGCAGGGCCGCTGAGATGGGGATGCCCCAGAGCGCCATCTGGAACTGCATGGCCCAGGGGTTTTCGTGCCGCGCCAGGGCGCGTGTCATCAGCGCGAAGACCGCGACGCAGAAGGCTGTCGCGATCGGCAGCAGCGCCACGAAACCGATGTCGACAAAGCTCGGCTGGATGATGATCATGGCGCCGAGGAAGCCGACGGCGCAGGCCGTGTAACGCCGCCAGCCGACCACTTCCTTCAGGAAGATGCTGGACAGCACCGTCAGGATCATCGGCTCGACGAAGAAGATGGCGACTGCGTCGGCCACATCCATGACCGCGAGCGTCGCGACAAAGCAGATCATGCCGACGGTGACGAGAGCGGCTCGAATCGCGTGGAAGGTGCTCATCCGCCAGGAGAAGCTGCGCCACAGGCCGTGCCAGATCACGATCGGCAGCATGAAGATCGCCTGGAAGACGAAGCGGCCGGCGGTGATCATGGTCGGCGAGGTGGTGTCGGTCGCAAGCTTGGCGAAGGTGTCGATCAGGGGTGCCACGAGCATGGCGAGCAGCATCAGCAGGAGGCCGTTGACGATGCTGGCGGTCGGGGCATGGGTGGCGGCAAGGCCGCCGGCTGGGGAGTTCATCCTGATCCACTCTGGCAAGGCGCGGCAGGAACAATCAGGCTCCGGCCGCGTGGGTCATCTATAGCCAAGCGCGGCTGCGGCCGCACTTGAAGAAATGTCATCACTTCATTCCGTTTGGAGCTCGACGGCTTGGCGCGCCCACGTGGAGAACTCCGCGGTCGCCTCGTCGCGGACGGTGTCGTTCAAGGTCTCGTGCCGGGTCTTCGGCCAGATCCTGCTCGTCACACGACGCAATCCGTGTGTCTTCAGATGACGCGAAAGCCAGGTGATCTCGCGTCCGCCACTGGTGGCCGGATCCTTTTCGCCGCCGACAAGGTAGACCGGCATGTCCTTGCGCAGCCTGTCGACGAGCGTCGGGCCACGGTAGGTCAATGCGAACAGGTCGAGCCACAGGGAGACGCTGGCATCGAAGCCGCACAGGGGGTCGGCGAGATAGGCGTCGACTTCGGCGGGATCATTGCTCAGCCAGTCCGCCTCGGTGCGCTTTTCCGGCATCGAGCGCGCCCATGTCCTGAATGTAGCCATCGGCAGGATGGTGCTCGGCACGTCGGAACCCTTTAGCGCCCGTTCCGCCAGAAGCACGGCCTGCGCGACGCGCCCGGCAGGTCCGGGGTGAAAGTTCGAGTTCCAGACGGTCAGGGCCTGGAAGTCCTCGGGCCGATCGACGGCGGTGTTGAGGGCGATGAGGCCGCCCATGGAGTGGCCGAAGAGAATGACGGGCAGGCCGGGGTGCGCCGCGGCCGCCATGTCGCGCATGGCGCAGACGTCGCCGATGACCTTGCGCATGCCGTCGCGCTTGGCGAAGCGCCCGGGAACGGCGCCGGGCGCGGTCGTGTGTCCGTGGCCGCGATGGTCGTGGGCGTAGACGTGGAACCCGGCTCCAGCCATCTTGTCCGCGAAAGCCCCGTAGCGCCCGGAATGCTCCGCCAGCCCGTGACAGATCAGCAGAATGCCGATGGCCGGAGCATCCGCCTCACGATGGCGATAGGCGAGGCTGGCCCCCGTCGGACTTTCAAAACGGCTTGTTTTGCTGAACATTACCCCTCCTCGGACCGCCTGCGCATTGCCCCTGAGCGGCAATTCGCCTACATAGCGGCAACTTCCCATTTCTGCCCGGAGCAATTTCACGATGGCACGCCAGTTCATCTATCACATGTCGGGACTGAACAAGTCCTACGGCGCCAAGAAGATCCTCGAGAACGTCAACCTGTCCTTCTACCCGGACGCCAAGATCGGTATCCTCGGTCCGAACGGTGCCGGTAAGTCGACCGTGCTGCGCATCATCGCCGGCCAGGACAAGGAGTTCAACGGCGAAGCCTGGCTCGCCGAAGGCGCGACCGTCGGCTACCTGGAACAGGAGCCGCATCTCAACGAGACGAAGAACGCCTTCGAGAACGTCATGGAAGGCGTGGCCGACAAGCAGGCCGTGCTCGACCGCTACAATGAACTGATGATGAACTATTCCGACGAGACAGCGGAAGAAGGCGCAAAGCTTCAGGACGTCATCGACAGCCAGAACCTCTGGGACCTGGAACAGCAGGTCGAGATGGCGATGGAAGCCCTCCGCTGCCCGCCGAAGGATGCCGACGTCTCGGTTCTCTCCGGTGGTGAGCGTCGCCGTATCGCGCTCTGCCGCCTGCTTCTGTCGCAGCCGGACCTGCTGCTGCTCGACGAACCAACCAACCACCTCGACGCCGAAACCATCGCCTGGCTCGAAAAGCACCTGCGCGCCTATCCCGGCGCCGTGATGATGATCACCCACGATCGCTACTTCCTCGACAACGTCACCGGCTGGATCCTCGAGCTCGACCGCGGCCGCGGTATTCCCTACGAGGGCAACTACTCGGCCTATCTCACCGCCAAGGCCAAGCGCATGCAGCAGGAAGCCCGTGAAGATGCCGGCCGCCAGAAGGCGATCTCGCGCGAACAGGAATGGATTGCGTCGAGCCCGAAGGCACGTCAGGCAAAATCCAAGGCCCGCATCAGGTCATACGAACAGCTGGTCGATGCCGCGGAAGGGATCCGGCCGGGCGATGCGCAGATCATCATCCCCGTGTCCGAACGCCTCGGCCAGGTGGTCATCGAGCTCGACGGTATTACCAAGGGCTTTGAAGGTCGCACGCTGATCAACGACCTGTCGATCAAGCTGCCGCCAGGCGGCATCGTTGGCATCATCGGACCGAACGGCGCGGGCAAGTCGACGCTGTTCAAGATGATCACCGGACAGGAAACGCCGGATGCCGGCTCGATCCGTGTCGGCGAGACGGTGCAGCTTGGCTACGTCGACCAGAGCCGCGATGCGCTGGATGGTTCGAAGACCGTCTGGGAAGAAATTTCCGGCGGTGCCGAAATCATCAAGCTCGGCAAGTTCGACATGAACTCCCGCGCCTATTGCGGTGCCTTCAACTTCAAGGGCGGCGACCAGCAGCAGAAGGTCGGCAACCTCTCCGGTGGTCAGCGCAACCGCGTGCACCTGGCCAAGATGCTGAAGGCCGGCGGCAATGTTCTCCTCCTCGACGAACCGACCAACGACCTTGATACGGAAACGCTCGGCGCGCTGGAAACGGCGCTCGAGAACTTCGCCGGCTGCGCCATCATCATCAGCCACGATCGCATGTTCCTCGACCGCCTTGCCACCCACATCCTCGCCTTCGAAGGCGACGGCCATGTGGAATGGTTCGAAGGCAACTTCGAGGACTACGAACAGGACAAGATTCGCCGACTCGGCGCCGATGCGCTCAATCCCGGCAGCCAGACCTACAAGCGCCTGACGCGCTGATCGTCACATTGACCTGATAGTGCAGAAGGCTCTGGGCGACCGGAGCCTTCTGCTTTTCCACCGCCACGACGACAATCGGGTTGCACGACCGCTTCGCGTCATATAAAGATATCTTTATATCTTGATTGCGTAAGGCTGTTCGAATGGGTTTGTCGCTCGATACATTGGTGGATGTGCTGAAGACCGTGGGGGAGCCCACCCGGTTCCGCCTGCTGGCCCTTCTGGCCGACGGCGACCTGACCGTCAGCGACCTCACCGAAATCCTTGGCCAGTCCCAACCCCGCATTTCGCGTCACCTCAAGCTTCTGGCGGAGGAGGACCTGATCGAGCGGTATCAGGAGGGCGCCTGGGCCTATTTTCGTCTGAAGCAGGACGGGCGGGCGGCGGTGCTGGTGCAGACGCTGCTGGCCGCGACCGCTGCCGATGAGCCGGTGCTGGTGCGCGACGGAGAGCGGCTAGCGACGGTGAAGCGGGCGAGGGCGGAGAAGGCGCAGGCCTATTTCAGCCGCAACGCGTCTGAATGGGACGAGCTGCGGCGCCTGCATGTAAGCGATGCCGCCGTCGAGAAGGCGCTCCTGGGGCTGATCGGCCGGACGCCCGTCGATTCGCTGCTGGATCTGGGAACCGGAACAGGCTGGATCCTGCAGCTTCTGTCGGACATCTACAGGCGCGCCGTCGGCGTCGATGCGAGCCGCGACATGCTGTCGGTCGCGCGTGCCAATCTCGACAACGCCGGCATCCTTAAGGCCTCTGTCCGACACGGTGACATCCTCAATCTGCCGGTGGAGGGCCAGGACTTCGACCTCATCACGATCCATCAGGTGCTGCACTTCCTGGACCAGCCGGAACTGGCGATCGCCGAGGCGGCGCGGGTGCTGCGTCCCGGCGGGCGGCTTCTGATCGTCGATCTGGCGCCCCATACTCTTGAATATCTTCGCGACGAGCACGCCCATGTGCGCCTCGGCTTCTCGCACCAGATCATCAGCGACTGGCTTGCGAAGGTCGGCCTTGAGGTTGAGGAGGTTGTCGATCTGGCGTCCGGGCAGACGATCGCCCCCTCGCTGACGGCAACCCTCTGGCTTGCGCGCGACAAACGCCTGCTGATTGCCGACGCCAGTTCGGCCCACGACATGACGACCACTCAGGGAGAACACGCATGAGCACCGGTCACGCATCACGGGAAGCCTTCAGCGTCTCGTTCGAGTTCTTTCCGCCCAAGGGCCCCGAGATGGAAGCACAGCTTTGGCAGACGGTTGCCGAGCTGAGGGAGTGGAACCCGGAGTTTGTCTCGGTGACCTATGGCGCCGGCGGTTCCACCAAGGCGCCGACCCTCTCGACGATCCGGCGGCTTGTCGAGGAGACGCCGCTGGTGACGGCCGGGCATCTGACCTGTGTCGATGCCTCGCGCGAGGAAGTGCATGCCGTGGTGGCCGAGTACAAGGCGACCGGCGTTCGTCACATCGTCGCGCTGCGTGGTGATTCGGCCAGCGGCGTCGGGACCGCCTATGTGCCGCACCCGGATGGCTACACCGATACGGCCGAGCTGGTTGCGGGCCTGCGTGCCCTCGGAGACTTCGACATCTCCGTCTCCGCCTATCCGGAGAAGCATCCGGAAAGCCCCGATATGGCTGCGGACATCGAGACCTTGAAGCGCAAGGCCGATGCCGGCGCGGCGCGGGCCCTGACGCAGTTCTTTTTTGAGAACGACGTTTACGAACGTTACCTCGAGAAGGTGCGTGCTGCGGGGATCAGCATCCCCATCGTGCCGGGGATCATGCCGATCCAGAATCTGAGCCAGCTGAAGCGGTTTGCCGGTCGGTGCGGTGCGTCGGTCCCGGCTTTCCTGGATGACCGGTTTGCACGCTTCGACGACAAGCCCGAGGAGCGGGCGAAGGTGGCCGCGGATGTGGCTGCCGAGCAGATGGAAGACCTGCGCCGCCGCGGCATCGACGATTTCCACATCTACACGATGAACAGGTCCGCCCTGGTCAATGCCGTTCTGGATCGGCTCGGCCGTCCGAAGCGGCAGGCACAGACAGGCGCCGCCGCCTGACGGTACAAAAGAAGAAACGCAGCCCTATGGAGCTGCGTTTCCTGCTTTCAAACCTTTATAAGATTGTCACGGATGCCAGATATGACCGGTAGTTGAGAGTTCGTAGTGCTCAGATGAAGAGCATCGACGCCACAAATACGAACGCTGCACCGACTACCAGGACATTCAGAGAGTAAGCGCGTCCCATGTCTGCCTCCTTGTGCTGACTAAGGGAGTGTATGTCTCTTTCCACCCATTTGAAAAGTAAATTTTATGCTGCAGTGCGGCCGCCAGACCCCTGCGCTCCGCAGGTTACGCGCCGTAAGTATATGTTATTCATGAATAAAATCTATTAATTATCATGGTTCATGAATCGTGAATTTCCGCTCCCTTGGTGTTAGGGAGCGATACATTGCGTGAGTTCGAAGAGGCGGGCGGTGCCTATTGACGCGCTGCAGCAGGACTCGGACGACGGAAAAACCGGCCATCGAGGACAAGCAGACCGACGGCGATCAGAGCCATTCCCGCTATGTCCGTCCAGGTGAGTCGCTCGCCCAGGAAGACGGCGCCGAGAAGAATGGCGCTCGGGGGGACGAGGAGGGTCACCAGCGAAGTGTTGGTGGCGCCGGCGAGCGTCAGGATCCGGAAGAACAGCAAATAGCCGAAGGCCGTCGACAGGAGCGACAGCGCGAGGATCGCCAGGATCGCCGTCACGCTCGGGATCGGCAGCGACCAGGATTGGTCCATGACGAGCGCCACCGGCAGCATCATCAGCGAGGACGCCGTCAGCTGGCCGGTCGCCGTCACCGGTGCGGGCACCCCGCGGAAGCGCTTGCCGTAGGTGCCAGCAAATCCGTAGGAGATGGCCGCAGCGACCGGAAGGACGAGGGCCCACAGCGGCGCATGCCCCGCCGATGAGAGGGCCGGGCCGATCAGGACGATGGTGCCGGCGAGGCCGATGGCGCAGCCGACGAGCTTGGGACCCGTCAGCCTCTCGTCCGTCGTCAAGCGGTTGGCGATGATGACCGTCCAGATCGGCGTCGTCGCGTTGAGGATGGAGGCGAGGCCAGCGCCGATTTCCGTCTGGCCGAAGAAGATCAGCGTGTGCGGCAGGGCGTTGTTGAGGAGGCCCATGATCGCGAAGGCCCGCCAGTGGATGCGAAGCGTCCTGTAGAGATCGCGGCGTCCGTGCAGGTAGATGTGCAGCGCCAGGGCGGCGAGCGACAGACGCAGGAAGACCAGTGTGAAGGGCGGCACTTCGAGGACCGCCACGCGGGCGAAGAAGAAAGAGCCACCCCAGATCAGGCCGAGCAGAGCCAAAAGCCCCCAGGCGGTTGCCGAAAGGCGTTGCGGTAGTTCCGGTGCCACGTGATTCTCCCTCCTGCGACGTTGAAGGGATAGGGGGGCGCGGCTTGGCACGCCACCCGATTCTTGCAGTGCGGCTGGACTTTATAGAGCCTGCAGAAGCGCCTGTGTCGGCCAACCGTCTGCGGCCATGCCGAGACGCGTCTGTTCCTTCTGGACGGCGCGGCGGGTGCCGGAGCCCAGGATGCCGTCCACCTTGCCGACGTCGTGGCCGAGACCCTGCAGTTTCGTCTGCAGTGCTCTCATTCCGGTATCGTCAAGGCCGATGTCGGGGTTGCCCTTCTGATAGACCGGCCCGCCCATCAGGCGGGTGGCGAAATAGGCTGCCGAGGTGGTGTAGATGAAGGACTGGTTCCATTCGAGATAGATGTTGAAGTTCGGATAGGTCAGGAAGGCGGGACCCTTGCGGCCCTGCGGAAGCACGAGGGCCGCCGGCAGCGCGCCGAACGCAGTGTCGCCGTCGCGCGGTGTAACACCCAGGGCGAACCAGTCGCTGACCGGAACCTCGTTGCCGAGGCCGCTCTTTTCCCACGGCAGATCGGCAGGAAGGGTGACCTCCTGGATCCACGGCTCGCCGGCGCGGAAGCCGAGGCTCTGTATGAATTTGGCCGCCGTCAGGATGGCATCGGGCGAACTCTGCTTGAGGTTGATATGGCCGTCGCCATCACCGTCGATGCCATAGGCGATGATGTCTTCGGGCAGCATCTGGACCTGGCCGATCTCGCCCGCCCAGGCGCCGGTGCTGGTGGCAGGGTCGAGATCTCCGTGCTGCACCATTTCGATCAGCGCCAGCAGCTGCGGCCGGAAGAGTTCCGGCCGGCGGCAATCATGGGCCAGCGTCACCAGAGCGTTACGTGTGTTGAAGTCGCCCTGCACGGCGCCGAAGTCCGTCTCCATCGCCCAGAAGGCGGCAATCACGCCGGGCGGCACGCCGAACTCCTTCTCGGCGCGTGCAAAGACCTCTGCATACTGGTTAAGCTTCTGGCGCCCGATGTCGAGGCGGGCCTGGCTCACGGTCCGCTGCGAGAACTCGAGAAAGGTCTGCTTGAAGACGCCCTGGGCGCGGTCCCGCGCGAGGACCTTCGGGTCGATGCTGGCACCCGCCAAGGCGCGGTCGGCCGCTTCTGCCGGGATCCCCTTGGCAATGGCTTCCGCCTTCACGCCCTCGAGAAAGGCGCCAAGTTCGCCGCCGCAGCTTTGCGCCAACGCCGAGGAGGCAAAGCAGGTCGACAACAGGGCAGAGAGGATCAGGTTGCGGGCTATCGGCATCAGGCGCTCCATCGATGGCAGCTGGGAAACAGGTCCGCAGGGTCTGGGCAATCAATGTGACGGAAGCGCGGCAGCGGTCGCTGGCGCACGAGGCGCCATCTTCGACCGCGGTCAGCTGCCGACGGAGGCCAGCCAGGTTCGCCAGTTCTTTTCGGTCCCCGCAAAGACATTGATGTCGGTATCTCCGGGTACTCCCGGCACGACGCCGGTCGCCGTGTACTGCCAGAACGCCCAGCGCCGCGAGGCATAGATGTCCTCCGGATGCGCGGCCGTCGAGCGGATCCAGAAATGGTAGTCGTCGAAGTGACTGACGAGGTTGTCGCGGTGGAAGTCGACCGTGGTGTAGATGATCGGGCGCTTGCCGGAGTGGGCCTCGATGCGATCCATGAAGCGCTGCATGGCGGCGCGAACGGTCGTGGAGTCGGGCCGAAGCTTGCAGGTCGGGGAGGTGTGGTTCCATTCGACGTCGAGGACGGGCGGCAGACGCACGGATGCCTTGGGAACGTTCTGGATGAACCAGTCGGCCTGGTCGTCGGCGGTGGAGCAGAAATAGTAGAAGTGGTAGGGCGCATGCGGAATGCCGGCTGCTGCGGCGTGACGCCAGTTGCGCTCAAAACCGCTGTCGAGACGGTCCTTGCCTTCGGTCGCCTTGATGAAGGCGAAGGAGACGCCGGATCTCTTGGCCGCTTTCCAGTCGATATCGCCGTTCCACTTCGAGACGTCGATGCCATGGATGTCGTGCCTGTGGGGGTGCCTGGCGCCAAAATCGACCGGATCATTGTCCTGGAACTTCGGCCGGACGATCGATGCCGTGCTCAGGCTGTCGTAGTCGGTGACGCTGCATCCGGTGAGCAGCAGCGCTGCGGAAACGAGTGCGATCAGTAGCCGTGTCATCGATATCCCGTATGCTGCGTCGACAGGGGGCGCATGCGCCGGGCCTGAAACATCCTCGTCCTGCTCGCCATAACGCCGCAAAAGCGCCGCCGGGGCAAGGGTAGACGGCTCAGATGCGCTTGCGAACGATGCAGTGCCACGCGTAACCGCCGCCGATCTCCTCGAAGATCATGTCGGCATTGGCTTGCTCGAGCCTTTCCTCGAGTGCTGTCTGAAGCTGCGCCCTCGGCGTGACGTGGAAGCGGGCGAGCCAGCCCAGGAGTAAGCTCCGGAACCAGCGCGGCAGGCGCTCCTGCTGGCCGAAATCGACGATGTGCAGCGATCCGCCCGGCGCGACGACGGCGAGCGCCGCATCGATGGCCGCTTCCCAATCGGGGATCATCGACAGCGCATAGGAGATCATCACCCGCTCGAAGCGGTCCGTACCGAACTCCGCCGCGTCGAAATTCGTGGCATCGGCGCGGACCAGGACGGGGCTCGCCACCTCGCGCTCGAAGTGGCGTCGCGCGCTGTCGAGCATCTCGGCCGAGATGTCGAGTCCGTAGAGACGGGCTTTCGGGTAAAGACGGTGCGCCTTCAGGAGGTTACGACCGGTGCCGCAACCGATTTCCAGCAGCTGTCCGTCTTGCGGAACCTGCAGGTCGAGGATCGCCCGGTCACGCCCGAGGAGGTAGTATTTGCGGGTCAGGTCGTAGATGTGCCGCTGATAGCGGTACATGCGGTCCATCCGCTCGGCGTGATCGCCCTCGATGTCCACGGCGCCGGCTGCCTGCGGGAGCTCGCTCATCCGCGAAACTCGTAGATGTGGAAGCCGCCGTAGATGGCGGAGCGATCGCGCAGGTTCAGCTCCCTGGAGCGCTCGGCAAGATAGCTCCAGCGCGTCAGCAGCGGCTGGGCGACACGGCCCTCGATGACGCTGTCCTCAGCGGCGGTGCGGAAGATGACGCGGGCGCCGGGAGCGGCGGTGCGGCTGATCTCCGACCAGAGTTCATTGAGCTGGACATCGGTCATCCAGTCCTGTGCATCCAGGAGCACGTAGCGGTCTACCGAGGCGGCAGGCTTCTTCGCCAGCAGTTCGGTGAAGCTTGCATGATGGACGGTGACATTCTCGACGTTCTCGCGAATCGTCAGGTAGTTCTCAGGCCGCAGATAGGTCGGCAGGCTGCCTTCGTGGGTGGCTGGATAGCGGCGGGCGAAAGCCTGCCAGGCGAAATGGTTTTCGCGAAGCGGGAAGTGGCAGGCAAGCTTCTCCAGGCGCTGGCGAAGCACCGGTGCAATCGATCCGCCCTCGGCGCCGCGCGCCAGTTCGTCGTATTGCTGCGGCGGGATGCCGAGGCCGAAGAGCGAGCTCTTGCGGTTGGTGATGAAGCGGATCAGCGGCTTGTTAAACAGCGGTGCGATCTCGGTCTCGAAGAAATGACGCTGTTCGCGCAGCGAACGCGCCTTGACGAAATCGGTGAGGTTGACGCCATGGAGGCGGGCCAGAAGATGGCCGGCGCCGATGAAGCGGCCGAGCAGTCCGGTGCGGTAGATGTTGCCGTTCAGTACCTCGACGCGGCGGCGGCCGGTCACGCCGCGCCGCCGCTCCCAGTAGGCGCGGGTCGCCGGGTCAAGGTTGGCGGCGACGAACATGTCATAGCTTGTGCTGTTGGTGCCGACCTGATCCATCCCGAAGAGGCGAACGACGTCGTTGTGTCCCGGCAGATGGCGGAAGGCTGCAAGCTTCAACCGGTTGAGCGCGATGTGGTGCGGGTTGAGGTCGACGACATCGATGGCCCCCGGTGCGCGGCTGAGATAGGCGAGCATGTTGCATCCGCCGGAGCCGATCGTGACGATGCTGTGGTCGGGACCAAGCTCCATCGCCTGCATGTCGACATCGGCGTCCTCCCAGATCTGCGGGTAGACGAGGCCGGAGAACAGAAGGCCGAAGAGGCGCTCCGAAAGTCCCTTGCGGGTCAGCGCCTTGTGCTGCAGCAACGCGTCCTTGAGGGGCCGGTTCTTGCGATAACCTGCGTGGTGAGCAACATCCGCCATCTGAAATCTCCCGCCTTGGTGTTACGGGCATTTAGACGGGGCATGCTACAGATTAATGACGCGCCCTGTGTGCAAAGGGATCAGGGGTTTTCTCGCGGACGTTTTGCTGCTTGCATGGGGCATGACAGGAGCCGCCATGACCCATCTTGCACGCATGCTGAAGTTCTTCTCCGTCGCCCTTGTGCTCGTCATTGCCGCCGGCCTCTTCTGGATGTTCGCATCACCCCCGGCGCTGCTTCGGGTCGGCGCGGGATATGCGGCGAAAATGGTCTGTTCGAATGTCTTCCTCAGTGGCCGCGATCCCGATGACGTGCTGTCGGTCGATGTCCAGGCGCCCGGCAACCCTCTGCTGCGGTTGATCGATGTGGAGGTCGACCACTTGTCGGGCCGGGCGCAGTCGGCATTCCTGGGCTTCCTGGCGGGAAACGAGGCCGTCGACCGGGCAGGCCTGGGATGCACCGTGTTGCCTCAGGGCGGTCCTGCGCCGGATATCTCAATCACAGCAGCCCCTGACCTCGGTGCGCCTGTCGAGGGGCAGTGGCCGGAGGGGGGATTTGCAGAGTCGGACCAATCCGTTGCGGCACTTCTTTCAGATCCTGCTTTCGCGGGACCGGGCATGCGGGCGCTGGTCGTGCTGCGGGGCGGCCGGATCGTCGCGGAGACCTACGGCGAGGGTTTTTCGGCGCAATCGCGCCTCCTCGGCTGGTCAATGACGAAGACGGTCAACGCGGCGATCATCGGAACGCTGATCAATCAGAATCGCATGAGGTTGGACGAGACGGCGCTGCTTCCCCAGTGGCAAGGCGACCCGCGCGCGGAGATCTCGCTCGCCGATCTGCTCGCGATGGAGGATGGGCTGGCCTTCAACGAGAGCTACGGCTCCGTGACGGATGTGACGCAGATGCTCTATCTCGAACCGGACATGGCTGCCTTCGCCGCCGATGCGCCGCTCGAGGGCGAACCCGGGCAGCGGTTCAACTATTCCTCCGGGAGCGCCGTCCTGCTCTCGCGCATCTGGATGAACCGTCTCGGCGATGCCGTGACGGCGCTGGCCTATCCCCGGGAGGCGCTGTTTCGACCGCTCGGGATGGAGAGTGCCGTGATGGAGGTGGATGCGGCGGGCACCTTCGTCGGCAGTTCCTACATGTATGCGACGGCAAGGGACTGGGCGCGATTCGCACTTCTCCTGCTCCGCGACGGCGTGTGGAACGGCGAGCGTCTGTTGCCGGAAGGGTTCGTGGCGATGATGTCGCAACCCAACGGTACGTCGGGCGGCCGCTATTCGCAGATGCAGACGTGGCTGCCCGGCGCGGACGAATCGGTCTTGCCGGACGACACATTCTTTCTGCAGGGACACGATGGGCAGACGATCGCGGTCATACCGTCGCTGGATCTCGCGGTCGTGCGGTTGGGCCTGACGCCACGCCGGGCCGGTTATGACGTGGTGCCGCTCGTGCGGGAAATCGCGACGCAGAGCCGCTGACTACTGCTTCAGGACGTGCAGCATGTTCTTGCGCTTGGCATCGTAGTAGTAGCCGCGCGCATAAAGCCGGATGGCGTTGTCGTTGCTGTTGTCGGCCACGAGCCAGGCGCCACGAAGATATTTGGTCGCGTACTTGAGGTTGGTCTCGGCGTCGAGAAGACCTTCAGGACGGCCATTGTAGCCCATCGACTTTGCCGTCGCGTACTTGATCTGCATGAGACCCCAGTAGCCATCCTTGTGGTAGGCCTTGGGATTGTAGCGACTTTCTCGCTGAACGACGCGGTGGATGAGTGACTCGGGGATGCCGTAGAGACCAGCGTAGTGCTTGATCAGCTTGGTCAGCTCCGGCGGGCTGGCCGATGCCGTTGCCGGAAGCGCTTCACCTGGTGCCGGTGGGAATATCCGGCGCGTATCGACCGCCTGCAGCGTCGACACGGCAGCAGGCGCGGGTGTCGCGCTGGCATAGCCGAGCGCCTTGATGTCCGGCCGGGGGATCGGGATGGCAGCCTGCAGGGACCGCATGTCCGGCGTCAGCTCGTTGGCGTCGGCCTCTTGTGAACCCGGGACAACGGCTTGCGACTGCAGGATTTCGGGAGTGGCTTCCGAAGCCACGGCGACCGTATTTGCGGCGGCAACCGACTGGATGGCTGCGGCTGCGGTGGTCGCGGAGACCGGATTGGAGGTGGCATAGGCCACCTGCGGCGCCATCTGGGGCGCGGACATGGCCGCCTGCTGCACGCTCGCGACCGATGTGGTGTTCGGAATGGCAATGTGGATGCGGCCGGTCTTGGCCAAGGTGCCTGCGGGTGCTGGTGTAGAGGCCATCTCTACCGGCGCCTCCGCGGATACGCTCACCGTCGTTGCCACAGTCTCCTGCGCCGCAGGCGTTGATCCCTGGAGGCGAGCTGTCTTGTTCGTCGTCGACTCGACGCTGGAGCAGCCCGCAAGCGCCGTGGTCACAGCCAGCGAGACAAGTGCGGTACGGCCAAAGGCCCGGTTCATCACCATCAAGTCGCTCTCATCGTGTTTACGTGCTCTTCCCCGCCGACAAACCCACCGGAGTTATTAACCCATTGCCCGCCAAGGGGCAATATGGAGCCTACGCGGCAATCCGCCGGAACCCCGCGCTCACGGCACGGCGGGCAATATATCGGGTCCGCATCTTGTGCGAAGCTGGATGCATCCGGATCGGCCGATGCAGCCGGCCGGAGGTGCGGCGCGGAAAGATGACGTGGAGGGCCGCACCTGCGGCCACGACCAACATGAAGGCCGCCTGCATTTCCAGGATCTGAGCAGGCGCGACCAGGGCAGGCTCGATGAACTGAGAAAGCAGCGCTGCCAGCACGACGACGTAGCGTCCGGTTCCGAGGCTGACCTTGAGAAGATGGACGAAAATGCTTAGCGGTCGCTGTTCCGGCAGGTTGTCGTTGTCGGCATGCGGGCCGCGCGCCGACCGCTCCTGGAAGGACCAGAGAATGTAGAGAAGAAGGTAGGCGAGCCCGAGCCACGACAGCGGTTCGGGAAGCGACGGCGCCGTGATTGCGATCAATGCCACGGGAAGGGCTGCAAGCGTGAGGGCAGCCCCCATCCCCAGGGCCATGCCGGGAACTGTGGCCCAGGCGCTGCGGCGGCCTCTATGGACAGAGAACCGGGCAACCAAACCGGCCACGGGACTTGGAAGCAGCGTGAGGAGGAGCGCGACAGCGCAGAAGGCCACCCAGGTTTCAGCCGTCATCACGTCCTCCTCAGCATTGCGATTTCAGGCGTCCGGTTCAGGCCGCCTCGAAGGGCTGGCCAATGAAGTCCATCACGT
>JBKBXP010000034.1:0-18180 GCA_046314035.1 Pseudorhizobium sp.
AAACATCGCTGCCCCGACTCCCCGGTCCCGGCTCGGCGCTGCGCTCGGCCGGGATGACCTGGGTGAAGTCGAGAACGGCCATCAAACTCCCGCCATCCGGCGAAGCTGTCTCATATCCGGTGCTGTCGCACTTGAGTGCACGCGCCTGCCTGTCGCCAGAAGAAACATTGACACCTTGAGGGTCTAGGCATAGAGAGAGCCCATGCCTAGACCCTCAATGCTTGCGCCCGCAGTGCCTGATCTGACCGACCGGTCCTACTGGACCGGCACCATCAAGATGAGCCTGTCCAAGCTGTTCATCTTGCGGGCCCTGTTTCAGGCACCCGCCCACGGTTACGAGATCGCGCGCCGGGTCGCCGAAATGACGCGCGGCTGCTGCTCGCCAACAGAAGGCACGATCTATCCGGTCCTGCGCGATTTCGAGGCTGGTGGCTATGTCACGCGCTCCGAAGTCGTCGTCGGAGGGCGTGAACGCAAGGTCTATACTCTGACCGACAAGGGCCGCGATGCCCTGCGCACGGCGCTCATCGCTTGGGCAGAAGCCAGCCAGGCGCTCGAAAGCGCCTCGCGCGATCTGTTTCCGGATGGATATTCAGAACCGTCAGCGGCTGCTGAATGCTGTTCGACCTCCCGATCCGATCCTGCCGGAGCCGATCACCAATGAGCCTTCCGTCAGCGACGGCCCTTCGCCGGTCGGCGAGTAGCCGGCATTTCATCACCGGTCTCGGGATCGGTCAGATCTCGAGCTGGGGGACGCTCTATTACTCCTTCCCGTTGATCGGCGAAGCGATGGGGATCGAGCTGGGCTGGAGCAAGGCCGAGATTTTTCTGGCGGCCACAATCGGGCTGTTGCTGGCCGCCCCTGCGGCCTATCCGATCGGTGTGCTGATTGATCGCGGCCATGGCCGGCTGATCCTGACAGGTGGATCTTTGCTTGCCGCCGCCGCGTTGCTGTTGTGGTCGCAGGTGCAGACCTTGCCGGTGTTCTACGCCCTGTTGGCGGTTGTCGGCGTTCTGCAGGCTGCGGTGCTTTATGAGCCGGCCTTTGCCGTTGTCGCCCGGCGCGTCGGGCCGGCCAATGCCCGCAACGGCATAACGACCCTGACGTTCTGGGGCGGCTTCGCCAGTACAGTCTTCATTCCGGTGGTACAGATCCTGATCGACAGCCTTGGCTGGCGTGGGGCGCTCGTTGTCCTGGCTGGGGTCAACCTGCTGATTGGCGGTCTCTATGCGCTCGTCATCGACCGGTCGCTGGATCAAGCCGAGCGGCTCGCACCCGATCAGCGAAAGCCCGCCATACCTCGCTCTGGTTCATCCGCGTCGTCCGCCGCGCCCCTCACAGCTGAGACCCCACTACGGACAGCACTCCGGCAACCGGTGTTCTGGTTGCTTGGACTTGCCTTCACGGCCTATGCGGCAACATTTTCAGCCTTCACCTTCCACCTCTATCCCCTGCTGCTGGAGAAAGGCCTGTCGGCCACCGAAGTGGTGACCGCCATGATGATGATCGGCCCGGCGCAGGTGGCTGGCCGACTGGTCATCTGGCGTCTTGCGCCCGGCGCGCCGGTCAGGGTAATCGGCTCGCTCGTCGTCATTGCCTTTCCCCTTGCCCTGGGAGGTCTGGACGTGCTGCCAGTCACCCTCGCTGTCGCGATGGCGCTTGTGGGGCTTTACGGGGTTGCCAATGGCATCATGACCATCGTCAGAGGCATGGCCGTTCCCGAAATGCTGTCGCGTTCGGCATATGGCGCGCTCAATGGAGCGCTTGCCTTACCTGGAACCCTTGCGAAAGCCTTGGCACCGGGCGCCGCTGCCATACTTTGGCAGGCAAGCGGCTCGTATGGCGCGGTACTGCAGGCCGCGCTCGCCGGTTCTGTGCTGCTTGTCGCCTGTTTTTGGGCAGCAGCTCTCGTCAGTCACCGCAAGGATCAGGACGCCTGACGGAGCAAGACGCTCTACCAGGGTGCAGGCTCCGCGAAGTGATAGCCTTGTGCCAGCGGCACGCCGAGTTCGGTCAGCGCCTTCGCTGTATCCTGGTCCTCGACAAACTCGGCGATCAGCTCTACCCCAAGTTCGCGCGCCACGCAGATGATGCCGCGCAGGACCGCATGCTGAACGGGGTCATTGACGATCGAGCGTGTGATTGTACCGTCGATCTTCAGCCAGTCGAACTGCAGCCGCCGCAGATGCGCCGTTGTCGGCCAGCCTCCGCCAAAGTCATCGAGCGCAATCTTGCAGCCGTGGCGCTTGAGAATTCCCACCATGCGCGCCGCAGCCGGCGTGTTTCGTGCAACCGCAACTTCCGACAGTTCGAAACAGATGCGCTCGGCCGCATTTGGATTCTCGGCAAGCCGCGCGTCGACATAGGACTGGAAATCGGCATCCGCAAGGCTTTGACCCGACAGGTTCAGTGACACCGGAACGGCATCTGTTTCCTGTGACAGCCTGGTCAAGACCGCATCCAGCACCCACCGATCAACGGTTGACATAAGCCCGTGCCGCTCGGCCGACGCAATCATCGCTCCCGGACGCAGCAATCTGTTTTCTTCGCCCTTCACCCGCAGCAGGATCTCGGTCATCACGGGAAGGCCCGTTCCGAGGTCAAACACGGGCAGCCCGAACAGGCGCAACTCGTCATCTGCCAGGGCCTGTTCGACGCGCGCAATGTTGCCGAGATCCTCACGCCGGTTCGCAACGAGCTTTTCCCCGACGCGGAACTGGCGCACCTGCCCGCCGCCAGTGGCCTTGCCCGTCAGGCATGCCTCATCAGCCCAGTGCAGGACATCTGCTGCTGTCGCATTCATGGTACGGATGAATTGCCGGTCCAGTACGGCGACACCAACGGTGCAGCCGATGCGGAAGCTGGTCCCATTCCAGTCGAGATGCAGCGTTTCGATTGAGGAGACGATCTGGCGCGCAAGCCGGGAGGCCTCATCCTCGTCAGCGCTGTACCGGACAATCGCGAACTCGTCGCCGCCAAGCCGTGCGACGGTCCCGCTGTCGCCCACGAAGTCGCGCAGCTGATCCGATATCTGGCACAGCATTGCATCGCCGGCGGCGTGACCGCCGCGATCATTGACCGACTTGAAGTCATCCAGATCCAGCGCCAGCAGTGAAATGCCGCCAGAGATCCCGGTGCGGGCCTTGATCAGTTCTTCTTCCAGAACCTTCTGGAAGGCGCGGCGGTTGGCAAGCCCGGTCAGTGGGTCTTCCATGGCTAGCCGTTCAAGCTCTTTCGCGCGCGCTGGGAGCTCATCGTCCTGCCGGAGCACCAGAAGGACGCCCTCGATGGTTCCCAACTCACCGCGGAATGGCCTAAGAACTCCATGCAGCTCATGGCCTGTCATCTCCACACCGCCTGCGAGGACATTGCCCTCGATCGCCCGTGCCCACATCAGGCTGTGCAGCACCTGCCGTGGCAGAGTCACCCGTTCCGTCCGCCCTTTGAAGGCACGGGCGAGCGGTTGTTCGAGGTGGCAGGCGAAGGCGTCCGTGCCGAAGATATCGATGAGGTGCTTTCCCTGGACCCGCTCGATCAGTCCTCGTTCTTCAAAACGTTCCGACCCCGACGGCAGGCCGTCCCGGATCCGGCCATCGGTCCCGATCAGCAGGGCATGGTTGGCGAGCGCCAGGAAAGCCTGCTCAGCCAGTCGCAGTCGGGTTCTGATCGGGCCATCTTCAGCAAGATCGCGGATCTCCATCAGCACGCCGGTGACGTCTCCGCGCGTCGTCAGGGGGCGGCACTGCACATGCGCGTAGATTGTCCGGCCGGTGCGGGCGCTGAACATGCCCTCCGTCGAGGTCGGCGCGCCGGCAAGCGCTGCGTCCATCACCGGGCGCAACCGCCGCAGCGCAGCCCGCGCAAAAAGGGAGGGTAGCGGAATGCCACGCAATGCCGTTGCAGCGCGATCAAACATGTCGGCAAAGCCGGCGTTCGCAGCAATCACTTCGCCGGAGCGAGACAGAACGGCATAGGGATATGGTAAACCTTGCAAGATTTCTTCGACGAAATCTGGATTTTTTTGCGCGTCTTTATCCTGCTCAACTGCGCTATGGCGATAATAAATTGAAGATTTTTCTGTCAATTTCTCGCCCTCGAGACAAATCTTTACTTAAAATCCATGGAAAGATCCTTGGATTTAGATAGCGTCGATGGCGATCAGTACCACAAAAGGTGCGACCGGAATTAGGATTGGTTAAGTTTCCAGAACTCGTTTTCTCGTTTAGGTAAACGAAAGTTAAACATTTTAATTCGGATTCGATGATCCGAGTCTTTCTTGCGGCGACGGAAGTGCTTTTGGGCGCTTAGGTTGGTGTTTGCCTTGTTTTTGCCAGATTCCCGCTGCGTCACAAAATGGCCCAATTGAGGGGGCACCTGCGCCCAGTGACGAGGCGCTGAACCAGCGATGGTGTATCAGAGGAGACAGCGCCGCTATAGATGGAGGACGGTCCGATAGCTTCCGGTTTTTCGCGTACGGCGCTCAGCATTGGTCAGTCAGGTGGTCTTGCATTCATCTGTCTTGGTCTCATCGCTAGTCTTGCACCTGCTCAGGCGGGGCCAACCCAGTGCGGCATGGCATCGTGGTATGCGATGACGAGCCGGACAGCGAGTGGAGAGCGCGCCAATCCGAACATGATGACGGCCGCGCACCGCAATCTTCCCTTTGGTAGTGTCGTAACAGTTGTTAATCTGGATAACGGGAAAACTGTGAAGGTCCGGATCAATGATCGCGGCCCCTTCGTCAAGTCCCGGGTCATTGATGTTACCCGGCAAGCCGCTAAAGAGCTTGGATTTCTGGGCCGTGGAGTGGCGCGCGTGAAGGTAATTGGCCCGAACGGGGAAGTCTCTGCCAAGCCAGGACGTTGTTAACCAATATTTCGCGACAGCAGAACGCAGGGTTATTTTCGACCGGCCTGCGCAGTCATCGTGAAACGAATATGAAAATCAGTGATGACAAGCCTCGTGTCAGCGGTTAGAGTTCGCCACCGTGGTCGATGGGGCCATGTGCACAAAACTTTGGCCGCGCTGGCGTTTCATCGCTGCGCGGCCTTTTTTATGAGCTCACCTCTGGCGGGGTCCAGGCAACAAGCCCAGCCAGAAACTCTGCGGCGCTTTTGCGCGTTTCCGTTCGGGCCGTCTCGCCCATCTTCTCCCACGTCGCATAAACTGTTCCTAGCCTCGGGTTTCCGCGAAGCTTGTCGGCGTTGCGGTCGAGAAAGTCCCAGTAAAGTGCGTTGAACGGGCAGGCGTCTCGGCCCGTTCGCTGCTTCACGTCATAGCGGCAGCTTCCGCAATAATCGGACATCTTGTTGATGTAGTTGCCGCCGCCCGCATAGGGTTTCGAGCCGAGCAGCCCGCCATCGGCAAACTGGCTCATGCCAAGCGTGTTGGGCGCCTCCACCCACTCGAAGGCATCTGCATAGACGGCCAGATACCATTCATGCACCTGCATCGGATCAATGCCAGCCAGCATGGCGAAGTTGCCGGTCACCATCAGGCGCTGGATATGATGGGCATAGGCCTCGTCCCGTGTCTGGCCGATGGCCTCGCGCAGGCAGGTCATGTCGGTCTGGCCGGTCCAGTAGAAGTCCGGAAGCGGGCGCCTTGCCTGCAATTCGTTGACTGAGGTATAGCCCGGCATTTTCAGCCAGTAGATGCCGCGGACATACTCTCGCCAGCCGATGATCTGGCGGATAAAGCCCTCGGCCGCATTGAGCGGCACCCGTCCGGCGCGGTACTCCGCCTCTACCGTCCGGCAAACCGTCAACGGGTCCAGCAGCCCGACATTGAGATAGGGCGAGATCACCGAATGATAGAGCCACGGTTCGCCGCGCAACATGGCGTCCTGATAGTCGCCGAACCTGGGCAGCGCCACGGAAACGAAGGTCGCAAACACCTTTTCGGCCTCCGCCTTCGTGACTGCGAACCGGAACGGTTCCAGCCGGCCGAAATGCCCTGCAAACCGCGCGTCCACCAGCTCCAGCACCTCCCGGGTCAAGGTATCAGGTTGCGGCTGATAAGGCCGGGGCATGAACAGGTCAGCCTTCGCCGGCTTGCGGTTCTCGGCGTCGAAGTTCCATTGCCCGCCTTCGGGCTCGTCGCCGGCCATCAGCAGCCCGGTCTTGCGCCGCATCTCGCGGTAGAAATACTCCATGCGCAGCTGCTTGCGACCGCGCGCCCAGGTGCCGAACTCGGCAACCGAACACAGGAACCGGTCGTCCGTCAGAAGGTCCAGCGAGATGCCGAATGCCTCGGGCCATGCCCGGGCTGCCTCCAGCACCCGCCATTCGCCGGGCTCTGTGAGGACGACACGCCTGGCCCCGTGCCTTGCAACCGCGCGGCCCAGTTCGCCGGTAAAGCTGCCGCTGTTTGAAGGATCATCGAGCCGGACGTAATCGACGGTCCAGCCGTCGGCTCTCAGGTCTTCAGCAAAATGGCGCATCGCCGAAAAAATGAAGGCAATCTTTTTCTTGTGGTGGCGGACATAGGTCGCCTCCTCAGCCACCTCGACCATAAGGACAACGTCTCGCGCCCGGTCTGCACGCCGCAACCCTGCCAGCCCGTGCGAGAGCTGGTCACCAAGAACGAAAACGAGGGAGGCAGCGTCCGCTTGGCCACGTCCAGTGGCGTTTGTGTCGATCATGGAACTGGAGTCCGGGGCTGGCCTGTTAGCAATGCAGTCCTGCCAAGGCAGCAACTGGCTTTGCAATCGTTACGGGAGCGAGAACAAGAACAAGGAGCGAGAACGGGCCGGCATCTCGCCTGTGCCGGACATGCACTCGCGTGTGAACACTTACGCTTGCGCCTGTCCGCTGTATCACTGCCCAAGCCAACTTTCCGCAAAAGCGCCCTCGGCGGCGATAGGGTGCCGACCAGCGCCCAAGCCGCCGCAAGAAGTTGGGCCAGGGAACTGCCAATGCATCGCAATTCCAGCCATATGACTGGGGATGGCCTTCCCGCCCGCCGGCGACCCATCAGAAAACCCGTTGCCGATCCGGGTTCATTCCTGTATCAGACCAAAGTACGGCAGGCCGCCACGGCCCAAAGCCGAATGCACCCGTAGCTCAGCTGGATAGAGCGCTGCCCTCCGAAGGCAGCACTAAATCAAGTGGTTTTGTTGTGGGTGTTGAAAAAATTGAGGAAAACCAAGTAGTTTGCGTAATTCGACGGAAGTATGAAAACCGCTCTCTGCGTCGCGGAAGCACTACGGAAGCAAACTTGAAGGAGGTCGTAGAGCACGAACGGCGGAATTTGGCAGGCTTCGGACCTGCACTAAGATCGCCGATTCGAGAATCCGGTTTCGGGATTGACGTTGCTCAATCTCACACACTATTAAAACAACGATGCACCCGTAGCTCAGCTGGATAGAGCGCCACCCTCCGAAGGTGGAGGCCACACGTTCGAATCGTGTCGGGTGCGCCAAATTTTTCCCCAAGAGATGACGTAAGTTCTTGAATACAAAGCACTAATCGTCGACTTCCTTTCGTTCTTGGCGTCGCCACGTGCCGATCTATGACCCATAAAGCTTTTTGCCATGGTGATCGTCCCCGCGATCTTGGCAGGCTGCACAAAAGGCCCGATCATCGCGCCTTGCATGGGGCCGTGTGTCGGACCCTATGGCCTATCTCTTTCATCACACCGTGAAGCACTGCTAGGCGCGCGCTAAGTGCCGGACGTGACAAGACCGTTGACGCCTGCTAGTTATCAATGTTGATGGGGATGGGGTT
Organism: Pseudorhizobium sp.; assembly: GCA_046314035.1. GTDB lineage: Bacteria > Pseudomonadota > Alphaproteobacteria > Rhizobiales > Rhizobiaceae > Neorhizobium. The sequence continues at coordinate 7,729 of JBKBXP010000034.1, forward strand.
CCCCCGATAATCGCCTTTTGGCTGATGACTCCTACTGGACGCATTTTTGCGCGGTAGGAGCCTATGGAGTATATCTTCGTTTTTCTTGGCGCTGGTCTAGGCGGTGCATTTCGCCACGGCGTCAACGTCTTGGCACTACGCCTCTTCGGATCTGGTTATCCATCTGGGACGCTCACGGTCAACATTGTCGGTTCGCTGGTCATGGGGCTGCTGATCGGGTGGTTCGCCCATAAGGCGGACCCTGGCCAATCTTGGCGGCTGTTCTTGACGACCGGGATACTTGGCGGCTTCACGACCTTCTCAACATTCTCGCTCGACGTGGCTGTCCTGTATGAGCGCGGCGAAGTTGTTGCGGCCGCGATCTACGCTGCCCTGTCGGTCGTGCTGGCAATATCCGGTCTCTTCGCCGGGCTCTATATCATCCGTAACTTTAGCTGAGGACGACCAATGAGGACCGTTTTGCAATCATGGCAGTTTCGGGCGCTTGGGTCCGCCGCGTTCGCCGCGCTGACAGCAATCTTCGCCAAAATCGGCGTCGAGAACGTGGGATCCGATTTCGCAACCTTCATTCGCACCATCGTCATTCTGGCAGTGCTCGGCGCGATACTGGAAGTTACGAGGCAATTTCAATAGCTTACGTCGATTTCAAGCCGGAGCTATATCTTTCTGGTCCTATCGGGGATGGCGACGGGCGGCTCTTGGCTTTGCTATTTTCGCGCACTGAAAATTGGAGACGCCGCACGGGTTGCCCATGCGAATGAGGGCGAGAGTGCCCGCGGCCATCACCAAGGCCGCAACAGCAAAGCTGAATGTGGGGGATACGGCGGTCCACAACACACCGACGGCCGCGCTGGATACGAACTTCGCTGCGCCGTTGACAGTGCCGAGCGCCCCGTAGCTCGTCGCGAGCGTATCCTGGCTGACCATCTCGGCGGTCACGGTCGATTCAAGGGCTTCCTGAACGGCGACATAGAGGCCAGCAACGAAGAATATTCCGGCAAGCATCACGACGGTGCCCGCGCCAGTGGCGAAAGCGTACGCGGTCAGCGCCGCAGTGAGTGCGCCCAAGCTATAGCCGGCGATCAGCACGCTGCGCTGGCCGTAGCGATCCGCCAGCACACCGATCGGATAGGAAGTCACAACCTGGACGATATTGCGCCAGACATAGAGCAGGCCAGCGACCTGGGCCGCTTCGATCACCCCCATCGAAGGCGTCAGCATCTGGGTTGCGGCCAGAATGAGCAGGCTGTGGGAGAAATCGCCCATCCCAAAGATGCCGACAGCGACGAGGTAGCGCCTGAAGCGTGCCGGCAGACTCCGCAGCGTCGAAAAGAACTTCAGCGCCGGATTCGGCGATTGTTCGGGATCACGAACGAGAATCAGGAACGCCAGCACGGCGAGGACGCCGGGGATGAGCGTCAGCCAGAGCACCAGCCGGAAGGGATCTTCCGGCGTCTCCCATTGGAGATGCTGCGCCCAGCCGAGCAAGGCGACGCCGAGCAGCGGTCCGGCGACCGCGCCGATGGTGTCCATCGCGCGATGGAAGCCGAAGGCCCGTCCGCGGGTATCCGGCGAGATCGACTGGATGACGATGGCGTCGCGCAACGGACCGCGCAGGCCCTTGCCGAACCAGGACACGATGCGCCCAAGCAGGATCAGCGGCCAGCCGACGGCAAGCGCGATGAGCGCTTGGCCGAGCGGGGTCAGGCCATAGCCGACCAGCACCAGCAGCTTGCGATGACCGAACTTGTCGGCGATGTAGCCGGCGATCATCTTGGTGAAGCTCGCCACGGCGTCGGCAATGCCCTCGATGATGCCGAGCGCCGCCGCCGGTACGCCCAGAACGGCGAGGAACCCCGGCAGGATGACCGTCGTCGTCTCGTAGCAGAAATCCCCAAGCGCGCTGGTGAGGCCCGCGCCGGCCACGGTCCGGTTGAGCCAGCCGCGCGGGCCGTCCTGAGGTGTTCTGGCGATCGTCTCCGCCTTCGGTATCATCGCGGCACCCTCATCGATTCTCGTCATGGGCGTCGAAGACACGCCTGGCATAGTCGTCGAGCACCGCCTCGCAGCCCTTCAGGCGCTGTTCCGCCTCGGCCGCGCGCACGGCGCCGTAGAAGTCGAGTTTCCTGATCTTGGCGAGCCAGCCCCGGAGCTTTTTGAGGTCGACGTCGTTCTCCTCAAGTTCGGCATAGGTAAAATGGCTCGCCTCCACTTCCTTAGCGACCTCTCGCTCAAAGTCGTCGCACTTGTCGATGAATTCCTCATAGGCTTCGTCCCGGTCGGCCTTGAACCGCGCGATGACCTTGTCTTCCTGCGCCTTGTCGAGCGCGACGGTTTCGAGGATCACGCTTTCGCCTTTAGCCTCCGCGATGTCGTTTTCGAGCATCTTCAGCCGGCGAATATGATCGTCGGTCTTCGGCAGTAGGCAGACGCCGCTCTGCAGATAGATGGCGCCCATACCCTTCAATCGGCGCCAGAGCGCCACGCGCCTGGAGGCGGGTTCGGGCGGGACCTTGTACATGAGGAGTAGCCAAGCAGACGATACCATACCTCACATATAGTGTAACCGCTGTAACAAATCAATCGTTACAAACCGATTGGTGCAGGCTATGCCGCCTGATCCCGTCACGGGCTAGGCGTGACGCCAGACTTTGACCGCCGAGACCAGCAGGATCGCGGCAAGCGCAGGGAGCAGGATCGCGTTTGGTACGACGCCGAGCCGCAGACCGCCGACGAACGATCCGGTGATCGAGCCCGCCGCCATGACAAGGACAAAGCGGCGATTACGGCCGAGCACTGCGAAGCTGTCATCGCGGCTGTAACGGGTGAAGCCGACGATCATGGTTGGCAGGCTGACTGCGAGCGACAGGCTGCCGGCGAGCTTGATGTCGGCGCCGAACAGGAGAACGAGCGTCGGGATCAGCAGTTCGCCGCCTGCGACACCGAGCAGGGAAGCAACCACGCCGATGGCGAATCCCGCGGCAATTCCCGCGATGGCCTGCGCGATCCCGCCTAGCAGCGGGACACCGGACCCGTCCGCGTCGTGTCCGAACAGCAGCACGATCGCGATGCCGACAAGCATCAAGGCGATGACGCGATAAAGCACGTGGGACTTCATGCGAACCGCCCAGCCGGCCCCGAGCCAGGCGCCGAGCATGCTGCCGGCGAGAAGATTGACGATGACGGACCAGTGCTCGGCGATGACGGCGAACGGCACCGTACCGGCGCGGAACGGCAGGGCTGAGGCCACGACCACCAGGCTCATCGCCTTGTTGAGGATGATGGCCTCCAGCGCGGCGAACCGGAATAGCCCGATCAGCACCGGCAGGCGGAACTCCGCCCCGCCAAGCCCGATCAGTCCGCCGAGCGTTCCGATCACGGCGCCCCAGCCGAAGGCCATCGCAGGACGGTCGACCTGCGTCATTGCCCTGCCTCGTTGTGGGTCGGGGCACGAGCGACGTGATCGCGGGCGACCGACATCGACTTAACGATGGCGTGGACGTCATCGCCGGGTTTGAGGCCCAGTTGCTCGGCGGCACGGCGCGTGATGCGGGCGAGGATCTCACCATCGCCCGCCTGGACGTGGACGATCACGCCCGGCCCCGTGCCGGGAACGATGCCGGCGACTTTCCCGGCAAGGATGTTCTGCGCGGAAAGCCCCTCCGGCCGCGTCCGCGCGAGAATGACCTCATGCGCCATGATCCGTACGCGCACCCGCGTGCCCGGTGCGCCCTCGATGGTGGGCAGGAACAGCGGACCCGTGGCGGTGTCGAGCCGGGTCAGCCCGTCATCCAAATGCTCGACAATGATTGCCGGCAGCATGGCTGCAACTTCGCGGATGCCCATGGCACGCAGGGCTTCGGGATCGGCCATCACCTCCGCCGTCGTGCCTTCACGCACCACGCGCCCCTTCTCGATCACCACCATCCGGTCGGCCAGCAGCTGGGCTTCGTTCATGTCATGGGTGACGAGCACTACGGGCATCTGGAGATGCGCGCGAAGGGCGATAATCTCATCGTAAAGCCGCTCGCGTGTTGCACGGTCGACGGCCGAGAACGGCTCGTCCAGCAAAAGCGCCTGCGGGCGGCGGGCGAGCGCACGCGCCACCGCAACGCGCTGCTGCTGTCCGCCCGAGAGCTGAGCGGGCTTGCGGTCGGCAAGGCCGGGAAGGTTAACGAGGACGAGAAGGCGCTCAGCCTCGGCTCGCACGTTCGGCGCACCGCGGTCCATCGCCGCGATCACGTTCTGCGCCGCCGTCATATGCGGAAACAGTGCATAGTTCTGGAACACGACGCCTACATGCCGCCGGTGTGGCGGCCGGTCGACGCCGCCGACCGTGTCGAGCCACACCTCGCCGTCCACGGCAACCCGCGCCGTCTCGGGCCGCCAGAGTCCGGCGATCGTCCGCAGAAGCGTCGTCTTGCCCGAGCCGGAATGGCCGACCAGGGCGAGCAGCTCACCCGGTTCGGCGCGGAAGGACGCCTCTAGCGGAATGGGCGCTGCCGCCCGTGCCATCACTTCCAGCGCCATCAGGACAATCTCCGTCCCACGCGCGCCGACAGCATGTAGGTCGCTGCGATGGTGAAAAGCGAAATCGCCACGAGGGTCGCCGACATGATGCCGGCGCCGGCCATGTCGAAGCCCTGCACGCGGTCGTAGATCGAGATGGCGATCGTCTTGGTTTCGCCAGGGATCGAGCCGCCCATCATCAGGATGATGCCGAACTCACCCAGCGTATGGGCGAAGGTCAGAACCATGGCCGTCATCACGCCAGGCCAGGCCAGCGGCAGCTCGACCCGCCAGAGGCTGCTGAGCGGCGACATGCCGCAGCAGGAAGCCGCCTCGCGCACCTCGACCGGGACCGCCTCAAAGCCGCGCTGCGCGGGCTGGATGGCAAAGGACAGGTTGAAGATCAGTGAGGCCACCAGAAGGCCCTCGAAGGTGAACACCAGTTGGTGGCCGAAGGTCGCCTGCCAGAAGGCGCCGATGGGTGAGTTCCGGCCGAAGGCCAGCAGCAGGTAGAAGCCGAAGACGGTCGGCGGCAGCACCAGCGGCAGCATCACCACGGCCTCGACCAGCCCCTTACCTCGGAACTGGCGGTAGGCCAGCCAACGGCCGGCCAGGATGGAGACCGGGAGCAGAATCGCTACCGTCCATCCGGCGAGCCGCAGTGACAGGAACAGGGCGGTCCAGTCCAAGGATCAGCCCTCGTCCGGCAGCGCGAAGCCGAAGGACTTCATGATCCCGCGTGCCTTCGGCGTCTTCATATAGGCATAGAATTCCTCGGCGACGGGACCGGCGTTCTTCAGCAGCGCCATGCGCTGCAACAGCGGTTCGTGCCAGTCATGGGGGATCAGCGCGAATTGACCCTGAGAGCGCACTTCCGGCGCCAGCGCCAGCGAATAGGCGATGATCCCGCCTTGCGCATTTCCCGAGAGCGCGAACTGCGCCGCCTGGCTGACATTCTCCCCCAGAACCAGATGCGGTTGCACCTTGTCCCACAGGCCGCGATGCTTGAGCGCCTCTTCGGCGCGCAGGCCATAGGGCGCGTGCTCCGGGTTGGCGATGGCAAAGCGGGTGATCCGGCCCGCCTCCAACTGGGCTGCCAGATCGTGCATCGCCTCATCGACTTTCAGCACCGAGCCGTGCGGCACCATCAGCACGATGCGGCCCTCGGCATAGAGATCGCCCGCGTCCCTGGTGAAGCCTTCCCGGTAAAGATCGGCGATGAACTTCTGATCGGCGGCCATGAACAGCTGGAAAGGAGCACCTTGGCGGATCTGGGTGGCGAAGTTGCCCGTGGATCCGAAGGAGAGCTTCACCTCCCTGCCGGTGTCGGCTTTGAAGGCCGCGGCGAGTTCAGTCACTGCGAACTTCAGGTCGGCAGCGGCGGCGATGACGGGCACGTCCGCCTGCTGGGCATCCGCGCCGGTCATCTGAATCGCGAGGGCCGCGATCGCGGCTCCAGCTCCGAGGCCAAGCGTGAGAAGAGCACGTCGTGTCCAGGCACGACCCGTCGCTGATTGGGCAATCATGAGCGCCTCCGTTCCGATGTAGCCATTCGACTATATCGGGGGCGGCCCAGCCTGCCAAGGCTGCACGCCTTGAACACTCAGCCTTCGGGAGGCTCGTCCACGATAAGTTCGGAAAAGGCGTCGAGATTGTGCGCTGCTGTTTCGGACGCCTGACTCTCGATCGACCGGTAAAGTTCCAGCACCTTCTCGCCCATCGCCGTCAGATGCGCGCCGCCACGCGAGCTGCCGCCCTTGCTGGCCACCACCAGCGGTTCGCGGAAGCATCGGTTCATGGTGTCGATCAGGTACCACGCCTTCTTGTAGCTCATGCCCATCGAGCGCCCTGCGGCCGAGATCGATCCGGTCTCGGCGATGGCTGCCAGAAGATCGGCTTTGCCAGGGCCGATGGCGATCGACCGGCCCAGGACGAGCCGGAAACGCAGACGTGGTTGAAGTGATTCACTTGCCATGGTGCCCGACCTTAGCCCGCCCGTCCCGACAGGCGAAGCCGCCGTGGTGGCTGTCTGAATCAGGAAGTGGATGCGGGCAGAGGAAGCAGCTTGCGCGGCACGAGCCACAGAAAGCCGACCATTCCGAACAGCTCCACGAGCGACTGAAACACGATGACAATTACCGCCAGCTCCCAGGCCGCGGGTAGGGCGAGCGCGAAGGGTAGCACGACGAAGGAATTGCGTGTCGCCACGCTGAAGACGAGCGTACGCGCCTGCGGCACCGGTAGAGAGAACAGACGCGCGACGACGATGCCGATCACCGCCGCGCCGACGAGGAACAGCAGGAAGGCAAGGAGCACCTGCCCAAGAACCGGCAGCGAACCGGCAACCGCCTCCACCTGTGATCCGGCAATCAGGAAGACCACCAGGGCCAACAGCGGAACGGGGAACCAAGCGAGCCGCTCGACGACGGCGCTTCGCGCTCCGTTCCGTTCCGACCAGACCTCGGTCAGGAAGGCCAGGGCAAGCGGCACCAGGATCAGCACGACGAATACCGCTGCGATGCGATCGGCCGAAAGTAACTCGGCAAAGCTCTCGCCCATGAACAGCCAGAGATAGAGCGGCAGCAGCGCGATCTGAACCAGCAGATTGACCGGCGTCACCGCGATCGCTCGCCGCGTATCGCCCCGCGCCAGATGCGTGAAGGTGATGAACCAGTCCGTGCACGGGACGAGAAGGACGAGCAGCACCCCGAGCCTCACCGCCGGCTGATCGGGAACGACCAGCAGCAGCACCCAAACGAGGAGCGGGACCAAGATGAAATTGGAGAGCAGAATCGCCGCCATGAAGCGCGTGTCACGAAATGCCTCGGGAAGATGGTTCAGAGGGACCTGCGTGAAGGTCACATAGAGCAGTGCGGCCAAGGTGGGCCACAATAACGTCTCCATGGCGCTGCCTAGGCCCGGCGCAGCCGATCCGAGCCCCAGACCGGTGACGATCGCCGCGAGATAGATCCATACCTGATGCCGTTCGATCGTCTCGTGGGTCATACTGACAGTGGTTTCTCTCGCCGTTCGCCCTTAACATGAGCAAGGTGCGGGAACGGCCGGCCCAAAGCCTGACCTTCGCTCCAACTTCGGACCCGAGTTCCCGCTGCCAACGAGTGTATGCGGCGCGGGGAACCGCTGGCAACGCCTGCCAAACTCGAGAGTGAGGATTTCCAGTACCGGCCGTCAAACCCGGCTGGCTCAGTTTTTGCTTGATCTCGATTTGTTTTGCCGCAATATAGCCACGATCAACCGGACCCGCATCGCGGGTGGCTTCTCCGGGCGCCTATCCCCCGGCAACCAGCTAGCTCCCTGCACCATCTGACCAGATTGGCGCTCTGTGAGCATTCCGATTGGACCCCTTCATGACTGCGATCGACTGATCACGCGCGCTCGCCGGCGTTCGCCGCTTTGCATACCTTTTCGCTACGCCCGCCGCGCGCTCATCCGCGCGGGCGCACCATAGCAATTACAGTCAAATGCCGCTTCGACCGTCCTCCCAGGCGTCACCGGCACGGAGAACTTACACTTGAACCGTGATTTCATTAGCGCACTCAAAACCGATTGGTTCGGTAACATCAAAGGGGATGCGCTCGCCGGCATCGTCGTGGCGCTTGCCCTGATCCCCGAGGCAATCGCCTTTTCCATCATCGCCGGCGTCGATCCGAAAGTCGGTCTCTACGCCTCCTTTTCCATCGCCGTGCTGATCGCCTTCGTCGGCGGGCGGCCCGGCATGATTTCCGCCGCGACCGCCGCCACGGCCGTTCTCATGGTCACGCTCGTCCGCGATCATGGCCTGCAATACCTGCTCGCCGCGACCGTGCTGGCCGGCCTCCTGCAAATCGTCGCCGGCATCTTCAAACTCGGTTATCTGATGCGCTTCGTGTCGCGCTCGGTCATGACGGGCTTCGTCAATGCGCTCGCCATCCTGATTTTCATGGCGCAGTTGCCTGAGCTGACCAATGTGCCGGTGCTCACCTATATCCTCGTCGCGGCCGGCCTTGGCATCATCTACCTCTTTCCCTACCTCACCAGGGCCATACCGTCCCCGCTCGTCTGCATCGTGGTGCTAACGGCACTGTCGATCTACTTCGGCTTCGATGTCCGCACCGTTGGCGATATGGGCGAACTGCCCTCGACCTTGCCGATCTTCCTGATCCCGCAAATTCCTTTCAACCTCGAAACGCTGATGATCATCCTGCCGTACTCAGTGGCAGTCGCCGCCGTCGGCCTCTTGGAATCCTTGATGACGGCCCAGATCGTTGACGATCTGACCGACACGCCAAGCGACAAGAACCGCGAGTGCATCGGCCAGGGTGTTGCCAACACGGCAACCGGCTTCATCGGAGGCATGGCGGGCTGCGCCATGATCGGGCAATCCATCATCAACGTGAAGTCAGGCGGGCGCGGACGTCTCTCCACTTTCTGCGCCGGCGTCTTCCTGTTGTTCATGATCCTCGTGCTTGGCGATCTGGTCAGGCAGATTCCCATGGCTGCCCTCGTCGCCATCATGATTATGGTGTCGATCGGCACCTTCTCCTGGTCCTCGATCAAGAACCTTAAAATTCACCCGCGCTCGTCTTCGCTCGTCATGATCGCCACCGTTATCGGCGTGGTCTACACCCACAATCTCGCCATCGGCGTGCTGATCGGCGTGCTTCTGTCCGCCGTCTTCTTCTCGTGGAAGATTTCGCAGATTTTCCGCATCACCTCGACGCTCTCTTCCGATGGTTCGCATCGTACCTACACGGTTGAAGGCCAAATTTTCTTTGCGTCCGCCGATGACTTCAACAAGGCGTTCGACTTCAAGGAGGCCCTCGACAAGGTGACGATCGACGTTACCCACGCGCACATCTGGGATATTTCCAGTGTCGCCGCCCTCGACATGATCGTGCTGAAGTTCCGCCGTGAAGGCGGGGACGTGGAAATCATCGGCATGAACGAAGCGAGCGAGACCATCGTGGACAGGCTCGCCATCCACGACAAGCCCGGCGCGCTCGAACGCCTGATGGGTCATTAAGGGAGGACCGCACCATGAAAATACTCGCACTTATCGACGGCTCAACCTATGCCGAAAGCGTCTGCGATCATGTCGCCTGGATCGCCAGCAAGATCGACGCCACCGTGGAAATCCTGCATGTCATCGGCCGCCGCGATCTCTCGTCGGAGCCGGTCAACCTCAGCGGCAATATCGGACTGGGCGCGCGCACCGCCCTCCTAGAGGAACTGGCGGACCTCGACGCCCAAAAAGCCAAGGTCGCGCAAAAGCGCGGCCGCCTGCTGCTGGAAGATGCCAAGGCCCGCCTGCAGGCGGCCGGTATCCAGAACGTCGAAACCAAGCTGCGCAATGGCGACCTGGTGGAAACCGTGCTCGAATTTGAAGCGGACACGGATATCATTGTCATCGGCAAGCGTGGCGAGGGAGCCGACTTCGCCAAAGGCCATCTCGGCTCCAATCTGGAACGGGTCGTTCGCTCCACCCACAAGGCGATCGTCATCGCCTCGCGCGCCTATAAGCCGGTCAACAAGCTGCTGATCGCCTATGACGGCGGGACGATGGCCATGAAGACCGTCAATCAGGTCTCGCGCAGCCCGATTCTCGCCGGCCTTGGCTGCAAGCTGGTGATGGCGGGGGAGGATATCCCAGAGAACCGCAAGAAGCTCGACGACGCGGCGGTGATCCTGAAAGCTGCCGGCTATGCCCCGGAAATCGCACTCGTGCAGGGCGCGGCCGACAAGGTGATAACCGGGATCATCGAACAGCAGGGCTACGACCTTCTGGCAATGGGAGCCTACAGCCATTCGCGGCTGCGCAGCCTGTTCATCGGCTCGACAACCACGGAGATGATCCGCTCCTGCAAGGTGCCGGTCGTGCTCTTCAGGTGAGACGAAGTGGAGCAGAACGATGGACGAGCCGGGCGAGGATGAGCTGAGGCGCAT